>JAFECH010000191.1 GCA_018242255.1 Pseudomonadota bacterium
CGCGATACCTCGCAAGAAGAGCTGTCGTCGGCGTAAGCGGATCATGGTCGGTGCCTCTGTCACACGGTGTGCAATGTCGGTCGCCCGAGCGGCTTCAAGTCGTAATCGCCGTCACTGTTGAGGCCAGAAAGCTCGGTTACCGTTTCGACGCGCCGCGCGCTGCCGCGGCCCTTCAGAAACACGACGATGTCGATGGCTTCGACGAAGAGCTCGCGCGGGACGGCCACAACGGCCTCTTGCACGAGCTGCTCGAGCCGATAGAGACCGGCCTCGGCGGAGTTGGCATGGACCGTGGTGATGCCGCCCGGGTGCCCGGTGTTCCAGGCCTTCAGCATGTCGAGGGCTTCCGGCCCTCTGACTTCACCGACGATAATCCGATCAGGTCGAAGGCGAAGTGTCGAGCGCACGAGATCGGCGAGTGTAGCGACGCCGGGCTTCGTCCTGAGCGAGACGCAATCGGCCGCCGCGCATCTGAGCTCGCGGGTATCTTCGAGGATGACGACGCGCTCATTGAGCTCGGCGATCTCGGCGAGAAGGGCGTTGACGAGCGTGGTTTTGCCGGACGACGTGCCGCCGACGACGAGGATATTTTTGCGGTCTCGAACGGCAGCCGCGAGGCCAGCGGCCTGCGGCGCCGACATGATGTGGGCTGCCACGTAGTCATTAAGACGATAGAGGACCTCTGCAGGCTTCCGGACTGCAAAGCAGGGGGCCGGCGCAACCGGCGGCATCACGCCCTCGAAGCGTTCGCCGCTTTCGGGAAGCTCGGCCGAGACAATCGGGGCTTTGTCGTGAACTTCCCGACGAACATGAGCCGCAACGAGGCGGATGATGCGCTCGGCCTCAGTGCTGCCGATGCGTTCGCCGGTATCTTGCCTGCCGACCGTGGCGCGATCGATCCAGAGCTTGCCGTCGGGATTGACCATCACCTCGATGACGGTCGGATCGGCAAGCGCGGCGGCGATCGTCGGCCCAAAGGCCGTGCGCAGCATCTGGCGGCGGCGGCTTTGCGCGATGGCTGTTGCCGGCGAGGAAGCAAGATCAGTCATAGTCGCAATCCTCATTTTGACCTCATGTCGTGTCCTCACGTCGTGCCCTCGTGCGCGTGCGGCCCGCCGTTTGGTTGAGTGGGATGCTGTCTGAGCGGGGCGTCGTCCGACGCCGTTGCGAAAAGATCGGGCTGGTTGACAGCGATGGTCTCGAGCACTTCCGAGACGAGGCGCTGGTCTTCGGCGAGACGGCGGCCGATCTGGGCGACGAAAACCTGAAACCGCTCTTTGCCGAGAAGGCGGGCCGGCTCCTGCTCGCTCTCGGGCAGCGGCGGCGTGATGGTCAGGAAGTAGCGGACGAACAGCGCCAAGGTCTCGGTCGCAATGGCGACATCACGCCGGATCGTCGCGACGCTTTTGTTGAGATCGTTCAGTCGCCGGACCAGGACGTCCTCGACACCTGGATGCTGCTCTGGTGCGAGGCTGGCGCGGAGGGCTTCTTCGACGAGCGCCGACTTGGCGCCGTTGCGGTGGGCAGCCACGAGGTCGAACTTCCGCGCCAAAGGCCGCGATATATAGAGAGTGTACCGTTTCTTACTCATCTAAAGGCGCAGCCCCGGGAATTGAATGACTTTGTCGAGGTTGTCGCTTTGCGTTGGCGCGTCCTCGTCGCGCGCTGCGTCGGCGTCCCGCGCTGCGAATAGCGGCAGATCAGTCAAAGGGCGTTCTGAGTTTCGTGATTTCCGGCGCGTGACCTCGGGCGGACTAACCCGCGTTTCGTCCTCGGCCGTCTCGGCGGTCACAAGCTCCGACCATGCCTTGTCGAGCCGCGGGTGGGGAGCGCGGGTCTCATCCGCCCAATCGTCATGTCGTGGACGCGGCAGGCCGCTCACTTGATCTGAGCTTGAACGCGGTTCCGGCAAGCGACGCGCGAGGAAATTGCGGTCGGCATAATATTTAAGTTTGCGGGCGCGGATGGGGGTCACGCCCGAGACGAGCACGATCGCCTCCTCCCGCGAAAGCTGCAGGACCTCGCCGGGTGTCAGCAGCGGACGCGGCGTCTCCTGCTCGGAGACCGCGGTGTGCGACAGCCATGCGGCAAAGCGTTTGCCTGAGAGGTTCGTTTGCCGCTTGAGCTCGGTGGCGGTTCCAAGTGAGTCCGAGAACCGTTTGGCGGTTCGCTCATCGTTGGGCGCGAAGGCGACGCGGACATGACAGTTGTCGAGGATGGCGTGGTTCTGCCCGTAGGCCTTTTCGATCTGGTTTAAGGACTGCGCGACCAGGAACGCCCTTATGCCATAGCCGGCCATGAAGGCGAGGGTTGATTCGAAGAAGTCGAGGCGTCCGAGCGCCGGGAACTCATCGAGCATCAGCAGCAAACGGCGTTGCGAAGACGCATCATCTACGGCAGGAAGCGTTTCCGTCAGGCGACGGGCGATTTGATTGAGGATCAGGCGCACTAAGGGCTTGGTGCGCGAGGTATCGGACGGCGGCACGACCAAATAGAGTGAGACCGGTCGTTCCGCGTCCATCAGATCGGTGATGCACCAATCGGAACGGGCCGTATTGGCGGCAATGATGGGATCGCGATAGAGCCCAAGGAAGCTCATCGCGGTCGAGACGACGCCGGAGCGCTCGTTTTCCGATTTGTTCAGGAGCTCGCGGGCGATCGA
>JAFECH010000192.1 GCA_018242255.1 Pseudomonadota bacterium
TGCCCCATCGATCTTTGAGATAAGATGCTGCGCTGTTGCGGGTGTGCTTTTCACTCGGAGGTACCGACGGCAGCGCAACACCAGCCGGCGCCCTCTCGCCAGAGAGTTCGCTCATGATAGATGGTCCTTTTCGAAGATAATTCTTGGCTTTGCGCGCGGCGTCATTCGACGCCGCCGACAAAATAAAACCGCCCTGCGGAAGCTCCGGGGCGGTTCACATAATGCACCCATCTTGGAACGATTCGTATCCGAATAGACGCCGCAAGTAAAGCATAAAATCAACACTCGCAAAAAATCGATGATAATTGGTCATCAAATTCGTTCAGGAACGAATTTGTGCTTCCAGTTCTTTGAAGTTTGTCGAGCCGGTTGCAGAGGTCGAGACTCATGCTTGAATTATTTCTCCGCCTCTCGATCGCCGACCCCCACCAAAGCTTTTTCGATGCCTAAAACTGTTAGAACTGCTCTTTGGGGTCGAGTTCTGGTTCTTTGCGTTTAGGCATTCTAGTTTCCTGATTTCGCGGGAGGCGGTAGCGACGGTTGTTCAAGCGTCGTCAAGAGGCGCATCAGACCTTCTGGACTTCCGGTTTCAGCGTAGTGCTGTGCCTCAAGGACTAATCTCAGCTTTTTCGCCAACAATGCGAGCTGGCGCTCCTCGTTTTCCATCTTCTTGCCAACCGTCGCTACTTCGATGCTTTCAGCTTCCGCCATAAGCTTTCGGATTTCCGCTATCGTCTTGTCGTTTCCGATGCCGGGCTTCTTTAAAAGTTCTTTGAGGCCTTTGATCCCTTCGCTGATCACTTCCTGAGCCTCATCACGGACGCGCTTGCCATCTTGAGGATTGATCATCGCATCGAGGACGTGCCCGATGGCGTCATTGACCTTCGTCATCAGAGCGGTCCGCATTTCCAGCGGCAAGCTCAGCTGCCTTGAATCGCCGTGATTCTTGTTACGTTTGCGGCCGATCTCCACACGTCGCGCCTGAACGAACGTCTGCACAACGAACCGAGTAGCTTGGATGGCTTTGGGCGACTTCAGGATCGTCGCCGCCATGACGACGCCGTGCTCTGTAAAAACACGAGGAGGATAGCGGGTGCCTCCCCATTCCTCACTTGAGGTCGCATTTTGCGACCTCAAGTCATCAAACTCCTCTTTGTTCAGCCGAAACGCAAAGTCGTCCTGGAATTTTTCCGCGTTCCTAGTCACCTGCTCGTTCAAACGCTTTGTTTCGACGCCGAATAGCTTTGCAACATCTTGATCTAAAATGACATTTTCGCCACGAAACACATGGATTGCGGGACTATTCGCGGGCGGTTCAAACTTCTCTAGGTCATTGTTTTTATGTTTTTTTGCCATGTTCAAAATCTTGAGGTCGCATTTTGCGACCTCAAGATGAGCGGAAGCAGACCACGACGCAAGTGATCGCTGGCAAGTTGTCACCGTCGTCATCTCCGGCGTCGTCGACATCGTCGGTGGATTGACGCCGCGAAACGCCGGACCCTATCCTGAACGCGGAACCCATGCGCGATACCCTTCCCCCCGCCGCGACCGTGGAAGTCTTCAGCCGCTTGGATGCCCCGAGCATCATAGCGGCCTGCGTCTTTGCCGTGGTCCTCGTCCTTTTCCTTCGCAGCGCTGCCCGCAAGTACAAAGGCAAGCCATGGCGCCCATCGGCGACGACCATCGACACACGACTCGCCGACCCTGCTTGGCAGATGAGCTTTGTCAAAGCCGCGCAATTCGAAACCCAGCCGCTGCTCAACAAGGGCGAATTCCAGGTCTTGCTTGTCCTGGAGGCCGTCACCCACGATGTCAAAGCCGGCTTTCGGGTCATGGCACAGACCAGCCTCGGGGAACTGCTGCGGCCCACAAGAACGATGACACCAACGGACGCCGACCTCGCCTACCGGTCGATCAACAGCAAGCGTGCGGACTTCGTCATCGTCGACCGCTACGGGATCGCTGTGGTGGCCGTCGAATACCAAGGGCATGGCCATTATCAAGGAACGGCGCGGCAGCGCGACGCCATCAAACGCGAGGCATTCCTCAAGGCCAACGTCGCCTTCGTGGAGGTCCCGGCGAATTTCAACAAAGTGGACGTGGCCAAGGCCGTGCGCAGCATCCTTGAGCGGCATGCGAACAGCCGCCCGCCGCTGTCACCTGCCTGACGGCGTAGAGTACCCCGCGTCGCGACCTACTGGGGGTCCGGACGGGTCGGCGATTGCGGTGATAAATAGCGGGAATAGAGCCAAAAGCGACGATCTCAGCTCGCTAGGACGTCGTTAGCGGACGCTTGCGCCGTGTCGAATGCCGCCCTCGTGAGCGATGACGATTGCCATCGAGACCAGGGGACGTCCGATCGGTTGGGTTCGGATACAACGCAACGCTACTGATACAACTTGGGCTTATTCGGTGGGCGAGGGCGAGTACCGCGCGATCAATATCCGCAAGTCTCGATCGGACTACCGCTTGCGCTCCGCAGCGCTGAGCATCGTGTCAACGTACTCGCGGATCAGGGATGATCGGCTCGGACGATCTCCCCGCCTTGCTCGCTCTTTTAAGGCCACCGTTGGGGCCTAAAATGCTTGGCCCCCGTCAGAATGCGGGGGCCTTTTTTGTGGACAGAGGACAGAGCCG
>JAFECH010000193.1 GCA_018242255.1 Pseudomonadota bacterium
GGCTGAGAAGCTCGGAAAGCCACACGATATAACACTTTCCACGAAGACCAACGCTGCTTCTCTCGGAGTGCACTGAGCGCTCTTCCGACGATTGTCACGGTTTGGCGCGGGTGCCCTCGTCGCATTGGGACGTGCGAACCGCCCTATTTGGACACAGTTGACGGACGCTGCTTGTGGTGAAATTGCCAACCAATTGCTATTGCGATGAACGTCCTCGCCGCACTGGTTTTGTCCTCACGGGTCCTCGATGCTGTGATGCTTGCTTGGACTTGATGCTGGGTTTCTTCCCCCGCTTCTCTGCCTTGCCGAGGGCAAGCTCGCGAAACGTCCCAAGTAGAGGCGAGGGATCGTCGCGTCGCCAAGCGACCGCAACGCTTAAAACCGGTGCCGGCGCTTCAAGATCGATGACCCGCACTTCGGCGTTCGCTACGCAGTCAATCTGCGTCATCACGAAACTCACGCCCAGTCCTGCTTCCACCAAGCCCACGCAAGTCTGGTTCTCATGACAATCCTTCACTTTGGGCCGGAAGCCGGCAACAGCGCAGGCCCTCAGGATCTCGTCATGCACACCCGGATTTTGTGCGCGCGGCGGAATGATGAAAGTCTCGCCGGCAAAAGCACTGAGCGGTATCGAGCCGTTTTCCAGCTGTCTGAGATGCGGATGGTTCGCCGGCACCGCAAGGCGCATCACCTCTTCGTGCACCACGCGAATCTCAAGAGTGGTATCTTTAGCGGGAGCCAGCAGGAAGGCCACGTCAATCTCCGCCGTCGCAAGCGCCTTGAGCTGTGCTTCCGAAGCCAGCTCGCGTACCTCAAGATCGATCTCGGGGTGCGCCTGACGGAACTGACGCATCGCCTGGGGAATGAGGATCTGCATGGCCAACGGCGTCACCCCGATCACGAAACGCCCGCTTTGTTGCCCGATCGCGTGACGCACGGCCCGCTGCACGGAATCGAACTGCGCAAGCAGACCTTCCGCCTCTCGCCGCAACACCACGCCCGACGCAGTGAGCGCCACGCGCCGCGTGGTACGTTCGAACAGCTTGACGCCAAGCTTGTGTTCCAGCTGCGCGATAGTCTTGGTGACGACCGGCTGCGATACGTTCATCTGCCCAGCTGCCCGGTTGAAGTTGAGCGACTCGGCGACCCGCGCGAAGCAACGCAGTTCCTTGATCTCCATGGTATGCGCTCCAATTAATTCAAAAACAGAATTAATATCTATTCTGTAATAGAACTTAAGTAAATAGCATATTGGAATTTATAGTCCGACCAACAACGAGGAAAAGGAGGCGGGCTGCCACCTGTTGGCTCGGTGCTCTCGATGAGCCAAGCGTGGTCTGTTTCCAGCCTGATGTTCACGTCCTACAGCAGGAGGAAAACAATGGCGGCTGTTACCTGTCTCAATGCGACGAACTACCTCGAATACATGAAGGGGTCCGGGGTCAAAGTGCTCCGCTTCTGGGCAACGTGGTGTCCTCCCTGTCGCGCCCTCGGCCCGATCTATGACGAGCTCGCCAAGGAAATGTCGGAGACAGCGGCGTTTGCCGATATCGATATCGACAAGGCTCCAAGCCTTGCCAGCATCTATGGCATCCGCAGCGTGCCGACTGTTGTCATCGTCAAGGAGGGCAAAGTCCGCGACCAGATTGTCGGCGTCGCCTCCAAAGGTCGTTACATCGACTCGGTGAAAAAACTCGCGGGCCAGTAAGAGGTGTCGACATATGCCGCAAGAGGAGATCAAAATTGTTTCGATCTGGGATGGTGGCGTCGCCGGCCGAGGAAAAGTTTCCGGCAGGAAATTCCACGTCGATATTGCCATCCCGCAGTTTCTTGGCGGGGGCGGAGAAGGCGCCGATCCAAAAGAATTGTTCACGTCGGCGACGGCCGCGTGTCTCATCTCGACGCTAAGGTCGATTGCCGAGAGTAAGAAGCTCCCGTTGGATAGTCTCACGATTGCCACCGAGGCGGAGATCGACGAGGAACGCTTCTCGATCGTCCATATCGTCGAACTCCGACTGAGTTGCATTGCCGCCGAAGAGCAGGTTTACGCGGCGGAAAAGATGATCCAGGCCGCCGACCGGATTTGCCCCATGGGCAAGCTGGCGAGGAAGGCCGGCGTGACGATCGACATCGTACGGTCAGTCGCACGGGCGGCGAGGCGGCCATGCTGATCCACCGTAAAAACTCGTCGGGCCAATTCAATCCGTCAACAAACGGGATGAGACTTCTCGTACTCGGCGCCCTCGTGATCAGCATGGCTCTCATGGGTCTTGCCCATTCTATGCTCGGGCCATTTTCTCCGCTCTACAGGCCGGGCACGGGATCCACATACGGCGGAATGCTTCTCGCAATTATCACCTTTCGCATCGGCTATCCGAAACTCCTTGCCGACTGGATCGCTCTCGGCGGCCTTTATGCAGCACTCGGGCTGCTGGTGGCGAAGAGCCCCTTGCTGACCGTTGGCACCCAGTTCACCCTGTTCTCTGTCCTGCTCACGGCATCCGCCGTGCTTACAATCTGGCTCGGCGCGACACACAGCTTTGGCGCCAATGGCCAAGACGGGTTTTCACACTATGCGCTGGTGGCCGCTGGTATTGCGGGTCTGCTTTGTGTTGCGTGGGCAATCACAAGCCATT
>JAFECH010000194.1 GCA_018242255.1 Pseudomonadota bacterium
CCCCGCGTGGTAATACCCCCTCGATAAGTGCCTGGAAGTACCGGCGCCGCGTAAGTTGAGCCGGAGCACCGCACGGCCACGCTCAAGATGAAAGCGCGCCGACTCGCGAACATAGGAACTGTCCTCGGACCCCGTCAGTCCATGAATCAATAAAATAAGTGGCCCGGTCCCGAGTTGGAACGGATGTTCGAAGGTCCCCGTGAGACTGTCGCCGCTTCCATCGGAGGTTGGGAATTCAAATGCCGTCGAATGGCTCGGTAAAGGCGTACGGAGATTTAGGAGTTCGTTACGTAGGGTTTGCAAATCCCCACCCCACCAGGGCGTACGGTCCTTGAATTCAATGATGTTGCGTGCCGGTAGCGACATGAGTTTGATCGAAGTAGCACCAGACCAGAAGTCATCGGCTTCTCACAGGAGTTTTTACAGGGGAGTTCCTACAGGCATTTTTTGCCAGATCCCCGTATTCCTACGAGCGCGCGCTGCCGTCCCTCACGATAGTATGTGCGGGTTCGTCGCCTGAGGCAGATCCCCGTCTGGGGTGGTGGGCCGGCCCGCCGCTTTCTTGATTAGCGGCGGGCTCGATAACCCTGGCGCTCGATAACGCGCGGCACGCGAAGGCGATTTCGAAGAATCTGGGCTTCAAGGAATTTGGAAGAGCCTCTCTGACGCGCAATTCCCCGCTTTGTCCTTAACACGTTTGAAAACCAGAGTGAGATGCTGCGCAAACAAGCACGGGGCAGTGTCTCAAATTGGTTGGGGCTTAGACGTGGCGAACTTTGAGAGCGCCGCTCGGACAACGCCGAATGACTTGCTCGGCGGCTTCATAGGATATCTCACCAGGCTGGATCCAGGGTGAGCGTTTCGGGTCGAACACCTGCGGCAGACCCCTCACACATTCGCCAGCGTGCGTGCAGATTTTATCATCATAGCTGATAACGACGTGTTTTCCTTCGAACGAATTGCTCATTTCTGCACCTATTTTCCGGTTGCAAGTTTTCTTTGCGTTTTGCGAAGTACGCCGGTGATATGCTGGACACTGCAAGCCCGATACCTCCGCCCGGCATCGCAAACCCACCTACTACTTGGTTGGCCTCCTTCGTCTTAGTTGCGGGCGCATGCACAGTCTATGCGTAGAAATGCGCATAGACTGGAATCATTCAACGAATTTCGCGTTGCGCAGCGACCGCTTGGTGCTGTGCTTCTAGCTTGGCTGGCGTGAAGCGCGAGTCTGACGCGTTTCGGCAGCGCTGCAATACCGCAAAGGACTTTCGCGATGAACCTTAGGACACGATTGTGATCATCTTCGTGCCCATCTTCGCTGGGGTCGCGAACTCGCTCGCCGATAATATCGAGGATGGGGCTCGTCGGCTCCGGCGTCGTACACGTCCGAATTCAAGGGCATCTCTCCCGCGACTTGGGAACTGCCCAAAAGGGAGAACCTTAGCTTTTGTCCGTGATTTTCATCTCGACGTCGCGCCCTCAGTTTTCACTCCGATCGTGTCACCGTTGACCGCTCCCGACACGTCTTGCTGATGTCGCAACCATTCGCAAATCGGGATCTTACTCCCCGGTTCGCAGCCGCATTTCTCAAAAAGCCGAACATAATAATCCTTGATCGTACCGGTCATCGTGAGGCTTCCCATTCGTCCCGCCGCGCAGTTGAACGGGGTGTAGGCCAAGGCGGACGCGGAACGCAGCGTGCCTACAGCAACGACGGCGAATAGGAACCGATACATCATCTTTCACTCAGAGGGTTCTCGCACTCAGAGGACCGCGCTCTGGCGGTCGCCTGCCTACGAGCATGAGCCAAAAACATGCATTTGCCCATGCCACGTCTGGCCCGAACGAGCCAGTTATGGCGCGCGTTAGCCGCCGGCCAAGCGCGCTCGCGCCATGACGATAAAGTTTGTCGAGATAGAAAATCGTCGCTTTACTTCACGGAGCAGCCGGTGTGGTCCCGATTAGCTTCGCGAACCACGCCATTAGGTCTTGAGCCACTGGCGCAACCGGATCCAGGACACTCGTCCCTTTGATCATGACGACAATCGCGAGTGCCAAAGCCAAGTATTGCGCCGTCAAAAGCAGAAATACGATAAAGCCGCCAAATCCGATTGGCTTGTGTTCAAATCTCGTGCTCGCGCTCATGGTAGTGCCTCCCCAATGTTTGCTAATTTTGTATAACGATCGGCTACACGGTTTTCTCAAACTAATTGCATCTCGGCCGCGGTGCCAATGGGCATTTCGCAACGCTTTGCAATTCTGCATCGTATCGACATAGAACAGCACCGTTGTGTGATGGAAGAGCCAATTTCATTACCCGCAATATTACCTACTCAAAGAGTAGTTAGTCGCACCACGGGGTGCGCTCGCAAGCCTTCTGCAGAAATCACGCGACGGCAAAGGGCGTTTGTCGAGCCGACCAAAAAGGAGCGCAGAGCATATCGACGCGGCCATCGTGCGGTGGCTGGCCCCTCGTACACTCGCCATCCCCCATTGCTGAAACGGAATAAGGCGGTCCTTGGTGATCGTTCGCTAACAGGATCAAAAGGGCGCTTCCGGAGCCAGGCGTATCAGGCAGTCTGCCGACCACCGGTTTCATGCTAGGCGCAATTATATAGAATTTT
>JAFECH010000195.1 GCA_018242255.1 Pseudomonadota bacterium
AACGGGAATGGACTGGCTTATTGGACGACACGAACGGTGTGGCAGGTCGCGGGTGAAGTCGAACATCTGGCAGCCATCAATCAACAGCGTTTGGCCAATCTTGCCGACGAACATGGAGCAAATCCAACATCTGCTCATGCAAAGGCGATCTATATCGATCTGCTGCAGAAGGTGAGCGACGCCGCAGAGGCCTCGAAGATCACGCACGCAGCCGATAAGATCATCACGCGTGAAAATGCGCTTGCGTGGTGGAACACGCATCTTCACGAAACGGAGGCCGCTCGTCAGCGGACGGCCAAACCTTACCTCGCGAAAGGCGACGCCTTCTTCGCCGACCTGCATAAGCTCACCGAGGACGATTTCCGTCGCGCGCTGTCCAGTTACGACGCGCGTTATGAGAAGGAGAAGTGGCGGTCACTTGCGTTGGCCGACCATCTGGTTGATTGGCTTCCAGAGATTGCGCTGAAGCCGAACGATCTTGTGTCGCTCAACCATCTGCACATGCGCCAGAAAACGCGCGCTGCCGTGCGCGCGATCAAGCAGGCCTCGAGACGGTCACGATCGAGCAGATCCTGGCCGAAACGCTCCTGCACGCCGTCGTGCGGCAGAGCTTGGGAAGCGAGCCGATCGCCTGCAAGGTCTTCTACCGATCTTCAACGGGCCTCAGCAGCTTTGGAAACGCGCATATCGTGCACGGCAAAGACAAGGACGAGCTGTGGCTTGGCCGCGCCCGGGTCGCGACCGCGGACTCTTTGGAGGCGGTCGTTGCGGCGGTCCTTGACGAGCTGCAGCACACGCTCGACGTGGATTTTCTGAAGGAAGAGCGCGAGACCATACTCACGCTTCGCCAGCCTCAACACCTGCTGCCGACGAAGCTCGAGAACGCATTGGCGCGTAACACGCCGATCGACGAGTTTATCGATGCCATCTGTGTCCCTGTGATGCTGGCCTATGACAGTCCGGTGTTGAGCGCTGGTTACCACGCCGACTACAAGCCGAAGCTCATCCAAGAAGTGATCCGTACGTATGAAGAACTGAAGCCACGGCTGCCGGCCGCGCTGCGGCCCGTCAAGGTCCACATTTTCCTGATCCCGATCGAGTGCGTGAAAACACTGACAGACCAGTTCGATCAGCTGCTACAGGCAAATGGACATGGACTACCAGGAAATTAAAGAGGCGTTGGCTGCTGGAAACGAGATTCCAGGCGGAAACTTCAACCTGCTTCGCGATATCACGCGCCACGTCAACAATGCCTCGACGACACATGAAGGTCGCGATCTCGTCATTCGCGCGTTGGCGGTCGGCAGTGGCTTCAGCCAGCCTGAAATGAGCCTGCTGATGGCTCTCGTGCGGAACGTCGGGCTCTACCCATATCTGTCTGACTCGATTGCTCGGGCGGATTTCGCCGATCAGCTTGCCTTCGAGCTGCATCGCCCCGACAGTGACGACACCAACATCGTCTTCCATTCGCTGCAGGCGCGGACCTACCGTCAGTTGATGCTCGGATCCAATGTGGTCCTTAGTGCAACTACCAGCTCCGGGAAGAGTCTCGTCATCGACGAGATGATTGCGTCGGGGAAATTCAAGAAAGTCGTCATCGTCGTCCCGACCCTCGCGTTGATCGACGAGACACGACGCCGGTTGCTGCAGCGGTTCGGTGAACGTTGCGCTGTCATCACGCATCCGAGCCAGCAAGCAAAACCTCAGCGGATCAACGTGTACGTGCTCACGCAGGAGCGCGTGCTGAACCGGGAAGATCTCGACGATGTCGACTTCTTTGTCGTCGACGAATTCTACAAGATGAACCTTGCGACCGAAAAGGAATCGGAACGCGCGGTCGATCTCAATCTCGCCTTCCACAAGTTGGCGAAGACCGGCGCCCAATTCTACCTGCTCGGGCCCAATATCCATGCGATCAACGGCCTCGACGCGTACGACCACCACTTTATCCCGTCGAAATTCTCGACGGTCGCGGTCGATGTGATCAACTTCGGTCTCCCTAGGAACGGGCCAGACCGCGATGACGGCCTCATCAACTTGTGCCGAACAATTGACGGACCAACCATCGTTTATTGCCAATCGCCATCACGAGCGACGCATGTCGCCAAGTTGCTCATCGAGCGAGGCGACCTGAGCCCGATTGGCGAAGTCGATCACGCCATCGAATGGATAGCGAAGAATTACGACCCCCACTGGATAGTGTGCGACGCGCTGCGTCATGGCATTGGGATTCATCACGGCGGGATGCCGCGTGCCCTACAGCAATATTTCATTCGTCTCTTCAACGCGCGGAAGGTGCGGTTCCTTGTGTGCACCTCTACCATCATCGAGGGGGTTAACACGGCAGCGAAGAACGTCATCGTCTACGATCGCCGCAAGAGCAGGGAAGTCCTGGAGCACTTCACCTACAAAAATATTGAAGGCCGCGCCGGTCGGATGAAGCAATATTTTGTGGGCAAGGTCTACGTACTCGAAGCGCCGCCGCCGGATCAGACATTCACAGTCGAGTTTCCTCTAGGAACACAGGACGCCGAGACACCGATGAGTTTGCTCCTCGATCTGCCCGACGAGGACCTCGAACCTATTTCGAAGAGCCGCATCGAGAGCATA
>JAFECH010000196.1 GCA_018242255.1 Pseudomonadota bacterium
GGCAACCAGGCAAACGCACTTGCCGCGCTGCAGGCGGCGAGCGGGCTTGCTACCGGATTCGGAACGCAGGCAGCCGGTCTAGCGACGGCAGAGGCGACCGCCAGAGCACAGGCGACCACGGACGCAGACCGCAATCTTGCCTCCGTGCGCCGCGCGCTTGATGCAGGTTTGATCGACAAGGAGGAAGCCACCCGCCTCACCAGCCAGATCCTGCAAAATTTACATACGCCGCAAACGTCCCAACGTCGCGATCAGGACAAGCCGATTGCCAATGCCATGCAAGTGGCGGCTCAACTACCTGGTAGCGTGATCGAGAGGAGGTCGTCGGATGGTGATGTCCGCGTGGCGCTTGGCAGCGGGCCCTCGGCGGCAACCGTCACCGATGCCGCAGACGGGCAGCTTGCTGGGAGTCCTGTAGACGAAGCTCTTCTGAGGTCGAAACTGGTAACCGACCCGTTGTTCACAGACGTGACCGGTTTTCTGAAGTTGCTGGAACTGATCGAAGACGAGAAACTCCTTGATCTCGTCGAAAAGCGCTTTCGCAATCTCGGCCCAGAAGTGGACGCGAAGGCGCGCTTTACGGAACTTGAAACCTCCTTCGAAACTCATAAGGCTGGCTTGGATCGTCCCGATCGCATCCGGTTTGCCCTGCTGTTCCAGAAGCAATCGATTCTTCCCGATAGCACCGGGCTGGATCAACAGCAGATCAAACGCGTTAGGAATTTCGCGGTCGCTAAAATGGTTGAGCGTGCATTCACAGTTGCCTCGAAAGTATTCAACAACGATAAGGCTAAGAATATTTTGGAATCTATATTCCTTACAGCGAACGACCGCGAAGTGTTCGACATAAACTACGTTTCGTACATATTGGCTACCGCGTATCACGAGTCGAGCATGGGAAAAATAATGACCGAATCCGTGCACTCTCTAGTCTCGACAGATACTGTCTTTACGTTGGACGAGTATTTCTTCAACCGCCATCCACCTCAGAACCCGCACAAGGCGAGCTATAATGGGATAAACGGCAATAAGCTGGCTGGAAATCAGCTCAGGCAAATGGGCGTTGCTCTCAGCGATGCCGACATGACCCTTTGGAACGGTCGTGTCTACCCGGGCGCCCAACCGTCTAGCGTGAAGTTACTTGCGCGCAAATGCGACTTTTATCGGTTCATTGGCCGGGGTCTCGCCCAGATTACGGGCCGGGACAATTACGCACGATACAGCAACCTGGCCAAACTTGGCGGTGAGGACTTTGTGGCGAATCCAGAAAGAGTTGCCGATGCTGGCGTGGCTGTAGCGATCCTTGTTGATTGGTTGATAAGCAGCGAGCCAAATATGGGAGATTTTGATACTGCCGCGGGCTTCAGGGCTCATGATGCCCGAATAATCGTAAATCCTGACGTGGATACAATGGGCGGTCTCGTTAGTGATATAGCTATAGATTTCAAGAGAAGTCTCGTGATTAACAAAAACCTCGACCAGTCCTCCGCAATTATCTGATAACCCCAGTGCGATGAATGACGCGACAGCCCACACTGCGCGAGAGCGTTTCGAAGGCCTGCTAAAGGAATACGGCGAGGTCGGTGCCAACCACCGCAAGCTGACCGACATCAGGTTCCGCCTTCTCGCGTTCCTGCCCACTGCCAGCATTATACTCAACATCTTCAAACCGGAGATCTCGGGCTTTCAGCGCGTTGCGCTCGCATTGTCCGGGCTTGCGGTATCGATTGGCCTGATCACTTACAACAAGCGCAACGACCAGATCTATTTCGCGCTGGAGAACCGTGCGAAAACAATCGAGCGGGAACTGCACATCCCAGACGGGGCGTTCTCTACTCGCCCGAAGCCCCTGACCATCTTTGGATCACTCTGGCCCATCCAGCACCCGACCGCGATATTCGTTCTATACACTGCGACCATCGCGATCTGGCTATTCCTTGTGCTGGACAGTTCGGCAGCGGCCCTGCGCGACTTCCCCTTTGCGCCCGCATGGTACACGCTCTACGCGGAAATCCTGCCTCCGGGCTACGCGCATCCGGTCGCACAGACCGTGAAGCTCGTCCTGGCGGTGGCGCTGGCATACGGTGGCACTCTCGCGTTCGATCGGTCGGTGCGGGCACAGGAGAAGAAGGCCGAAGCCGCAGCGTCGCGTGCAATCCGTGCTCGGGGCCGACCCTACCCCGCCACCACCAACCCCGGTGCGCGACCTCCATGAAGCTGCCGCGTTCTCGTGGAGTGGTGAAGACTTAGAGTACCGGCAGCAGCCAGCAATCATTGAGGAGACACGCACGGGGCGCAAAATCATCAGTGCAAGGTGGATGATAGTCAGGCTACGGTTCGCGCGATTAAACTGTAGCAGAGCGTGCGGCGCCTGAGCGGGGCCGCACGCTCAGGTGTCCGCTCGTGAGGCATTGCGCGGCATTCTGTTCGTGCTGCGCACGGGCATCCCTTGGAAGATGCTGCCGCACTGAGCTGCGGCTCCGCGAGCCCCCACGTGATGTCGGGGCTTCATGTAGGGTTGTGTAGGGTTCTTCAATTAAGACGTTACGCGCGCGCACGCGCTATACGGCTAAAGAGAGACCCTACATAACCCTACATCCGCCCGAGCC
>JAFECH010000197.1 GCA_018242255.1 Pseudomonadota bacterium
CCGAAGAAGGTCGAGGGCAATTTCTGGATCGGAGTCCAGGGCATTGCGAGGCCTTACGACGATGCAGTGAAACCGGCGATAAAGTGTCCCGAACTCTTTCTCGACCTCGGTCGTGTGAGCTACGAGTATCACGCTGCCCGAAGACGCGGTTGCCAGCTTTCTTGCAGCGTCTGGACGATCGATGACGAGAACCGTGTCTGCGCTGCGAACACTTGCCACTTCGGAATTCGAGAAGATGCACGCAAGAAATGCGAGGCCTTCGTCCCGAGAGTCTGCGGCGACGATAAATGGCCGATCTGGCGATGCCGCTAGCCAACGCGTGAAACTGCTGGAGTGACTTGTGATGGAGGGGCTCAGCAGTTCCGGTGCGAGTGGCGGCTCGCTTGCGAGGCTCCATTCGGTCCAGCATTGCTCGAGAGTTCGATAGCCGTCTGAGTGGATGCCGATGCGGGCGGCCATCCATATCTGTGCTGTTGCCGACTGCTCCAGCCACTGCTCAAGGTCGCTCGCGTCGTAGACGCGGACGGCCTTCCACTGGCCAGTCGCGTTCTTCGACTTCTCCCAATCAATCTTCTTGGGCCAATTTCTGGGAGTTACGAATACGAACGTCATCTCGGCGCGTTCGGCCGGCGGGACGGAGCCTGTTCGGGCGGCGTAGTCGCCATCGGCCTTGATCTTCGGATCAGCTGTCACACCGAATTCCCAGCCTGACAGGCCGGTTGGCACCCATGGACTTGCAGAGCCGGCTTCTACCGTGCCATCCCAACCCTTGCGTTCCGCGTTGTCGTAGGCAGGAAAGTCAACGCGGCGCAGCTCGCGTCCTGTAGAGTTGACGAGCGTGCGTAGCAGGACCGCAAGGTGCGTACGGGCTTCGATATCCTTGGTCGCCCACTCTTCGAACTGTCGAGCCTTGATGACCGCAAGGGATGGCACGTAGGCGCCCGCTGTTACGGGCTGGTCTCCGTCCGTCGGTTTGAGCCCGTCATATACTGCTTGAAGCGCAAGGAGCTTCCGCCGGTCAGCCCCAAAGGTCGTCTCAAGGCGAGCGGCCATCTCCGGCGAAAGATCGGCTTTACCGTTGAGCAGGTTGGACAAGGCGGGTCTGCCGATTCCAAGGCGCTTGGCAGCCTCGGTCACCGATACGCCTTTCGGGATAATGTGAGAGCGGATAAACAGGCCCGGATGGATAGGGCGAGCGGGGTCGGATGCCATCATCGGGTCCCTTGCTTCGAAATGAATCGTGTAGCGCGCCACGCTACGTGTAGCGTGTAGCGCTACGCAATGCAAGACCAAATGTTCCGATGTTGTGCTGTGCTCCTGTCAAGGACGCGATAGCTCAATATGCGGACCCAGTTCTCCGCGACTACTGCGCCGCAAATTCCGAGTTGCTTTGAAGACCGCTTGTGGGATTTCGAGGATGTGCGGCGCACTCTGCCCTAAGTCGTCCTCGTCAGCTTTCTCTTCACAGCGTCGATTTGAGCTTTGAAACGCCAAGGGGCCGGTGTCTGCTGGGGGCGAAATTCATGTTTCGTGACTCGCACTTTGCAACTTTCACGGGACAGTATGTGATCTGAAAAATTTCTTTATTTCTCAGCGCTCTACCGAAACCATCCGCGCACGGTTGGAAAAATTTTTCCGGCACAAAAACCGGCACACGCAAAATCAGCTACATTGAAAAGAAACAATAAAATGGCAAAAGCCGCATATCTCATAATCCGCAGGTCGGCGGTTCAAGTCCGCCTCCCGCTACCAGATTTCACAGCAAGCCTTTAACCCTATCCCGACGCTCCCCCAGCGCGGAGCCTGCTTTCTCGCAAATCGACGCCGATGTCAGCCTCGGGCGAGGTCCGCAGATTAGAAACGAGTCGTTTCATCTCGCTTATGCATTCGCTCCATAGGAGACTGCATGTCCATTTCCTCCGTCGGCAACTCCGACGCCTATGCGCGGTATCGCCATCAGGCAGTCGATCTTCTGGCTCCGCCCGGCCAGAAAGCGCAAGCGAGTCAGTCGAAGGCGCTATCCTACGTTGCGCCGCCTGACATGACGGATCAGTCCGACGCCAATCACTTCGCGACCAAGTTCAAAACCGATCTTTCGATGCTCAACGGCTCGAATGACGGCAAAACGGACGGTGCACACGGCCACCATAGTAAGGCCGACACGGCCTCGCAGACCAGCGACAGCACGACCACGACGGACGCGGCGGCTTCCACCGATCCCCTCCAACAGACGCTTAATGAGTTCGTCAATCTCCTGAAGACGGCTGCGGGCATTGCAGCCGTGATCGCCTGATCCAACAGGTGGCGAAACCGACACCTGCGAAGCCGCCGAGCGGTATCAGTCGAAATCGACTTTACGGCTTCGCATTTTCTTCACCTGGCCGCGCACTGCCTTTGCTTTGATGCGCTCCTCACGGGCGCCGCGCGACGGCTTGGTTTTGATCCTGAGCTTCGGCCGGACCAGTGCCTCTGCTATAAGCTCGGCGAGACGCGCACGCGCATCTGCTCGGTTCTGTTCCTGACTTCGAAACCGGTCCGCCTGGATGACGATGATGCCATCCTGCGTCAGCCGCCGCCCGGCAAGCCGCTTCAACCGTTCACGGG
>JAFECH010000198.1 GCA_018242255.1 Pseudomonadota bacterium
GTAAGCGCTTTCCGACGGTAATCGACATCCCAATTCTTCAGCCGCTGCAAGCCGCGATTGACGCGACGGGTGGAGCAAGTCGTTTGGTCTTCCTCGTGACGTCGCATGGCAAGCCGTTTTCGATCGCCGGCTTCGGAAACTGGTTTCACGATCGCTGTGTCGAAGCCGAACTCCCGCACTGCTCAGCACATGGTCTGCGAAAGGCAGGTTCGACGCGCGCTGCGGAGGCGGGGGCGACCGCACATCAGCTCATGGCCATGTTTGGGTGGCGGTCACTCGCTGAGGCCGAGCGCTACACGCGAGCCGCCGAACGTAAGCGCATGGCTGCGATCGGCATGGGCAAGTTGCTGGAAGGTGTGTCTGCTAATAAAAGTGTCCCACTTTCACGACCCGTTCCCGACGGTGGGACAAATCGGCCAAAAAACTCAATAAAATCAAAGTCAAAAAACTGACTGGCGCTCCCTACGGGAGTCGAACCCGTCTTTTCAGATTGAAAATCTGACGTCCTAACCGATAGACGAAGGGAGCGTCCCGTCGGCAACAAGGGGGACCGTATAAGCGGCTTTGTGCGTCTTTGGCAAGCCGCCATGGCCCCGATTTCCTGCGACAGGATGGGCCGCCTCGAAAAGCGCCGAAATTCCTACTGCCGGCGGGGGTCGGCGGCGTCTTCGATCTGCATTTCAATGCGTTCGCGGCCACCCCAAGTGTCCTTGCGGAGGTGCCCTGCAACATGCAGGGGCATGCCACTCGCCGACAGCAGAAGGTCGCCCAACGGCTGGCCCACGGCGCGGAATGCGACGCCGTCGACGCGCGAACCGTCACCGCCTTCGAGGATGACACGGACGTGGGCGTCGGCGATGATCTTGCCGAACTTCACGCGGTGCGCGGGGAGCGCGAAACGCGCTTCGGCGTTGCCCTGGCCGAAGGGGCTGACACGCTCGATCAGGTCCATGAGGTCGGACGTGGCGCCGGAGGCGACGAGCGAAGCATCGATATCGAGGTGCGCGACGTCACGCAGCCCTTGTGCGGCAGCGCCGAGGTGGCTTTGCAGAAAGGCTTCGAGCGGCGCGAGGCTGTCGCGGCTGACCGTGAGGCCAGCTGCCATTGCGTGTCCACCGCCCTTGGCCAGATGCCCAGCAGTCACGGCAGCACGAACGGCAGCGCCGAGATCAATGCCGGGCACGGAGCGCAACGAGCCGGTGCCCATCGCTGTTGCATCCCAAGCGATGACGCAGGCCGGGCGACGAAAGCGTTCGACCAGACGGCTCGCGACAAGTCCGACGACGCCTTTATGCCAAGCATCCGAACCGACGACGAGGATCGCGCGCTCAGGATTGTCCGTCACTTGCCGGTCAGCGATCGACATCGCCTCTTCGAGCACTGCCGTCTCGATATCCTTGCGTTCCTTATTGAGCCGATGAAGCGTTTCAGCGATGCGTTGCGCTTCAGTCGGATCGGACGACGAGAGCAGCGTCGCGCCAAGAGCGGCGTTGCCGATGCGACCGCCTGCGTTGATGCGCGGGCCGAGAATGAATCCTAAGTGATAAGGTGTCGGTGCGACGGACAAACCGGCGGCGTCGGCGAGCGCGGTCAGGCCGACGTTCTGACGGGCCCGCATGACGGCGAGGCCCTTTTTCACATACGCGCGATTGAGGCCGATGAGCGGAACCACGTCAGCGACGGTCGCCAACGCGACCATGTCGAGAAGCGCCAGCAGATCGGGCTCGCGCGAGCCGCTGTAATAGCCGCGGCGCCGAAGCTCGCGCGTCGTTGCAACAAGAACGAGAAAGACGACGCCAGCAGCGCAGAGCATCCCCTGCCCTGAAATATCGTCCTGGCGGTTCGGATTGACCAGCGCCGTCACTTCCGGCAGCCGTTCGTCGGCCTGATGGTGATCGATGACGACGACGTCGGCACCAAGTTTGCGCGCGGCTGCAAGCGGCTCATAGCTGGTTGTGCCGCAGTCCACTGTGACGATGAGCTTGGCGCCTTCGTTGACGAGTCCTTCGATGGCGGCGACGTTCGGCCCATAGCCCTCGAACAGCCGATCGGGGATGTAGATACGTGCGGGCGTGTCGTGGGATTCGAGGAAGCGCTTCATTAGCGCCGAGGAACAGGCGCCGTCGACGTCGTAGTCGCCGAAGATCGCGACGTTGTGTTTGCCCTGCACCGCGTCGGCGAGACGCGCGGCAGCCTTGTCCATGTCGCGCAACGTGCTCGGATCGGGCATCAGTGCTTTAAGAGTCGGGTCGAGGAATGTCGGCACTGCGTCCAAGCCGACTCCCCGCGCCGCGAGCACACGTCCGATCAGATCAGGCAGACCGTGGCGCTGACTGATCGCGGTCGCGATTTGCTTCTGATGCTCAGGCAAACGCTCGCGCCACGCGAAGCTGCGAGCGCTTTTGGTCACCCCAAGAAACGAACGCTCGGGCGCTCCGACGTCCGTTTCAACTGTCGCGAGATTTGGGCGCAATCGTTTCCCCGCCGGTTCGTGTGATCGGCCTCAATCGCTTCAGGTTGTAGGTCGATTCGGGCCGTCGGGCGGCATCCGCTCGCGTTGTCTCCACAAGGAGATGCATGCCGGCGAGCGGATGGCTTCG
>JAFECH010000199.1 GCA_018242255.1 Pseudomonadota bacterium
AATGGGGCGCCGATGAGGCGAACCGTTCCATAGTGACCCAATCGCTAACCGTAAGTCTTCCTAAGCGAATAATGGGCCAACGAGAGCTTCCGGATGACACACAGCCTTGCCGATGGCAGATTTGAGAACTATTGATTACACGCTATTCGAATTGGCGATGGCTGCTTCCTGGCCATGCCACGGCAATTGTCTGAATTTGTTCAATCTTTTGAAGGATAGCGGCACAGGGATAGCGTTGCAGGGGCCGACCGATGGCCCGCTTAGAACTACCCCGGCCTCCGTTTGATCACCATGACTCAGTCTGAAACGACACTTGCCAGCCGCGGCACGATGACCAATCCCGCCAACACGCCGATCCCGGCCCCGGCGGCGCGCAAGCGTGTGGTCGTCGCGATGTCCGGCGGTGTCGACAGTTCGGTTGCGGCAGCCATCATGAAGGCGGCCGGCCACGACGTCATCGGCGTCACTCTTCAGCTTTACGACCACGGCTCGGCCACCGGCCGCAAGGGCAGCTGCTGTGCCGGCCAAGACATTCACGACGCGCGCCGTGTCGCCGAAGCCCTCGACATTCCCCACTACGTTCTCGACTACGAGACGCGCTTCGCCGCCAAGGTGATCGAAACATTTGCCGAAAGCTATGTCGCCGGCGAAACGCCGATCCCCTGCGTGACCTGCAACAACGAGATCAAGTTTCGCGATCTTCTCGACACCGCCAAGGATCTCGGCGCCGACGTCCTGGTGACGGGCCATTATGTGCAGCGGCTCGACACCGAAAACGGTCCTGTTCTAGCGCGCGCAGTCGATACTGACCGCGACCAGAGCTACTTTCTGTTCGGCATCACAAAGGAACAACTCGCGTCGCTCTGGTTCCCGATCGGCGGCATGCGCAAGGCCGATGTGCGAGAGCTTGCCCGGTCGTTCAATCTGCCCGTTGCCGACAAGTCCGACAGCCAGGACATCTGCTTCGTCCCAACGGGCAAGTACACCGACGTGATCGAACGGCTGAAGCCGAGCGCGCTGGACTCCGGCAACATCGTTCACCTCGACGGTCGTATTCTTGGCCGCCACGACGGCATCGTTCACTACACGGTCGGTCAGCGTCGCGGCATCAAGATTCCAGCCGCCGAACCGCTCTACGTCGTACGCCTGGACGCCGCCCGCAACGAGGTCATCGTCGGACCGCGCTCTGCGTTGACGACGACGGGCCTCATGCTGCGCAACGTCAATTGGCTCGGGGAAAAGCCGCTAGAGAATGTCGGCGCAGCCGGACTTTCGCTGTATGTTCGCATGCGTTCGTCGCAAAAACTCCGACCCGCGCTGCTGCAAATCGAACAGAATGGCGCGGTCAGAATTGAACTTCATGACGGCGAAGAAGGTATTGCGACCGGTCAAGCGTGCGTGTTTTATGCCGATGACGGTACGGAAGGACGCGTTCTCGGCGGGGGCTGGATTGCTAAAACGATCAAGGCAAACGCTGCCGAGCCGCACGTTGCAGCGCCGATGGCCGGGGCTGAACGCTAGGCACATTGGGCAAGTTAGTTTGCGGACTGATGGAGATCGGCAGTGAGTGACAACAAGCCTTCGAGCTTCCGCTCCGCGACGGCGCGGATGGGAGAACAGAAAGGGCGTTCTGCAACGAAGGTTCTTCAGATGGACGAAGGACAGGTTCGCGACGCTTATCGCCGCTGGGCCCCCGTCTACGATTACACTTTCGGCGCCGTCTCGACCGCTGGCCGCAGGCACGCCGTAGAAATCATCAACAGCGGCAGCGGACGTGTCCTTGAAGTTGGCGTCGGCACTGGCTTGTCGCTCCCCAGCTACAAAAATCACCTTGATATCGTCGGCATAGATCTCGCTCCTGAAATGCTTGAGAAGGCACGCGAGCGCGTCAAAACCGAGAAACTCACGCATGTCTCCGGCCTCCACGAAATGGACGCCGGCAACCTCGCGTTCGCCGATAACTCCTTCGACACCACTGTCGCGATGTACGTCATCACCGTCGTTCCCGATCCCCAGAAGGTGATGTTGGAACTGGCGCGCGTGACGAAACCCGGCGGCGAAGTGATGCTCGTCAATCACTTCAGCCAGGACGAAGGCGTCCGGGGCTGGGTCGAACGTCAGATGGCGCCATTCGCTGATCTCGTCGGCTGGCACTCCGTCTTCGACGTGTCGCGTGTCATGGTCTGTCCGGACCTGAAGCTGATGGACCGCAAGGCGCTCCGGCCTTGGGGCATCTTCACGATGATGCGCTTCCGCAAGGACGAAGGCTCCGCCTCCCTCCGCCCCGAAGCGGCCGAATAACTGCCGGGCGCTCACCCTTTGCTGACTTAACGGCGGTTCGGCGGCATTTTGAGACGGCGCTCCGTGTTGACAGAAAGGCACGGCGCTCCCTATAGACGGTCCCTCGACGGCGCAGCGCGCCGCGTGTGGCGGGATAGCTCAGGTGGTTAGAGCGGCGGTCTCATAATCCGCAGGTCGGCGGTTCAAGTCCGCCTCCCGCTACCAATAAACCCTGAAATCGTTGATGGAATTTCATTCCTTCCGTTAGATCAAAC
>JAFECH010000019.1 GCA_018242255.1 Pseudomonadota bacterium
CGAAAAAGCGGCGTGAGGCCCTTGCCTTCGGCATCCTTGAGGGCTTCCTCGTAACCGTTGCGCGCATCGACGACAGTCGTGTGCAAACTCTTCATGTGTTCAATATGATCGGCCATGTTTATCTCCTTCAAACGAACATCGGGAACGTTCCAGGCGATCGAACGTTCCGCAGCGACGGTTGGCCCACAGTCTTGCTTGACTAAGCAGCAGATCACGGCCTTGTGGGGGTGAGCTAAGCGCGGTCGCACTGCCTCTGCGCCAATCTCATCCACCGCCCAAAGCTGTTGCCCCCGCTAAGTCTCGAAGCAATCGAAGTCGCACAATCTTTTAATGCTGCAGGATCGCGTTCATGCCCAATGTGTTCAAAGCAATTGTTGCCTCGGCGCTTTCCATCGTCGGAATTCGGACAGAGCAGCAACCTGCATACTCGGTGAAGGAGCGCGCGGGCGAAGTGGAGATCCGCCTGTACGCGAAACGCTTTGCAGCCGAAACGACAGTCGACGCCAAGGACGACGGCGCGGCGCGTAGCGAAGCCTTCCACATTCTCGCTGCCTACATCTTCGGCAAAAACCACGACAAGCGCGAGATCGTCATGACGGCCCCCGTCGAAACCTACAGCGGGCGGAAGATTGACATGACCGCGCCAGTGGAAACGTCAGCCGCTTCGGCTGGCAAGATGACAATGCGCTTTTTCTTGCCGGCGGACGTGACGCCAGCCAACGCGCCAAACCCGAATGACCCACGCGTCCGCCTTTGCGAGATTCCGGCAGAGACGATCGCGGTGCTTCGTTTTTCCGGGAGCTGGACACCCCACGCCATCACGGAGAAGCAGAGTGAGCTTCTAGAGAAGCTCAAAGGGACGAAGTGGGTAACCATCGGCCAACCCTTCGCGCTTTTTTACGATCCGCCGTTCACGCTGCCGCCGCTGCGACGCAACGAGGCTGCCGTACTGGTCAAAGCCGGGCCTTAGCCAGCATCATGCTGATCAGAGCAACTGACTATCCTGCGCGCGCGATAACGTTTTCGCCGAAACCTGTGTTCGGGCGGTATGCGGTAACGCCGCCACAACATGTTTAGACGAACAATTATCTCCTCACAGTGACCGACAGTGTTCGGCTTCGATATGATGTGTGCCGCCTTCGGGTGCTAATAGGATATGCTTCATCTAGAAGTGCAGTTGTTAATTAACGGCTGAAAGATAAGGACGCGCTCTGCCTCACATTTGTCGCGGAACAAGATGGGCGCTGACCGCTATCAATGGTTTGGTGCATCTCAGATATCAGTCGCCGCCACCATCCACGCGCGGCGGAATGACGACAGCGACGTGACCGCGGCGTTGATCTTCCGGCAAAAGTTCAATGAAGGCTGCATCGAGATTGGGCGCACCCGTCTTCTTGAGAAGATCATTCGGCGAACCCGTTGCGAGCACGTTTCCCGCGTTCATCGCGATCAGCCAGTCGAACCGCGCTGCCTCGCCGAAGACATCACGGCACCCATTATACGGTCTGGCATAGGCTAGCGCTGGTACGACGTTGCAAGATTAAGCTGCATCTGCCTTCGATACGACTTCGGCCTGCAAGAAGTCCCACTGGAGATCGCCACGATAGCGATGGCTAATTCGGCCTAAGTCATCCATGGCATAGAGGTGCATCCAAGTATTGTCGAAGAGCTGACGGATATCTGTATTACGGGAGAGGACGTCGCTCATGGCTTCCATCGGAGCTTCTATACAAACGGCCAGGCGCAGAGGATCGTGTGCAAACGTATTGCCGTCGTGGATAGACTGCCAAGGCAGTCCCGCGCGCATAGCACCTCCGTTGCCTTCTATAACGCCAACACCTCCGACGACGTTATGAAGAAGCTTGTTCCCAGAGCCGAAAAGCTTGGGGGCAACAGTCGACCCAAAGTATTGCAGGCTGATCCAACTTGCGACCACGACAGGCGCAGTCATGATCAGCTCCAGCACGGGGAAGCCGCGCTCACTATCTTCCTTCCAGTTATAAGTATGGAGAAATGCTCGCCCCTCAAGAGACTTTCCGGCGGTCCTTGCACGTGGCGCCGCTATAAAGGCCTTGCACCGCGCAAGCGCCCACTCGGGGCGAATCTCGGCCCAGTCGCGGCTGCGACGTTGTATGCTGCGCGATCCCGAGGCATGCGGAAGTATGAGCGCGCGTTCTGCTCGTGCGAGTTCACCGGCTGCAGCAAACCAACCTCGCACCTTTACAAGATCCAGGTTGTGCTCTGATGCCGGCTGATCCTGCTCGTAAAGTTTTACGCTATCGGTAGTCGTGTCGTGCAGGCCGGCCAGGAACAGCGTGTCTTCTGGGATCGGGATGCCTTTTTGAGCAAGGCGATTACGCACATCCTGATCGTTCAGTAAACCCGCCAGTAACCGGGCGTTGACCTCACCCGAATATCCGCCGCAGGCTCCGCAGTGGAGACCACTCGCATGTGGATTGTTGACCACATTAGCGCCGTGCCCCAGCAAAACCACGAGTCGCGCAAAGTCGCTGGTTAAAGACATGGCGCGCAGAATCGTCTCGGCGGCCCTCGCGCGGTCGTCGAGCGTCAATGCAGGATCAAATATGGGCTGTGGCTCATCAGGCAGGTCATTGCGCTTCAGCGCGAAGCCATCGGCTAGGAGTTTGCCTGCATATAATGGGCCGCTTGCCTCGACGAAGGCGAATGAGGACACCGCAGCCTGCTTGAATCTACCCCAGGCTCGAATGGCGCGCGATCGGATGCGCGCTGACCGATCTTCAAGAGAAAATTTCTCATCTCCTGACCGCGATGCGGCAGACGGGTTTAAGAGAACAGGAAGGCGCAGCTCCTCCACATCGGATGCAAAGCGACGATGCTTCAGAAAAATCCCGAAGAAGCCAGCGAAACCGATTGTTTCTATTTCGGCGTCGATCTGCTCTAGGGCGCGACGGAAGACTTCAGACCTCACGTCGATGCAAAAGGCTGCTTGCAATAGCGGCCGCTTTCGCCTCGCGGTCGCCGCCGGAGAGTCCATAAGAGCGGAAAGTTTGCGATGCTCTGCTCGCTCCCACGCCTCCTGGAGAATTTCGTCCACGATCGCCGAAACGGAAGGCTCGATACCCGTGCCATGCGCGCTTCTAATCGATGCCCACTCATTCTCGATCTGCATAGGGCTGAGATCGTAAAGCGCCTCTTCCCAGAAGATCCTGATCGCGAGCAGATCTCCTAGCGTTGCATCGCTCTGACCCGCAAGTTCTGCCTTCCAAAGCTTGTACCGGGCCAACTGGGCCCAGCCCGATAGTGATAACAAGAGTTGGTGAAAATAACTCGGCATCTCTGCATCTGACAGGCCGAGCCTCGCCACCGCGCGAGCGACGGTTTCGAGTGCGCTATCAGGTGCACTCATGACACGTGCCCCAAAACCCTGTAAGCCTTGCAGTTCTGGCGTAAGGTCATGCGACGCATATGCTTTCCAGGAGGCCCATGCGCCCCGGCAGCGCGGTGCGGCCCAGAGGGCCTGACCTTCGTCGAAGTAGGATCCCGCCCAAGCGCCAATTCGCTCGCCGAGAAGGACCGGCCATGCAACCCGCGAAGCTTTCGCGGCGAGCTCCGCAATGGTTGGAAGCGTCTCAATCGGCTCGGCCGCGGCGAGAGCAGCCTCCTTCAGAGATGCAAGATCGTGCGGCTTGCCCCCAAAAGGACACGACGCTAGCGCTGCTGAGAGATCGAAGTCTGTAATCGCGCCAGATGCAATCCGCTCAATGTACCACGCCCGCGGCATCGCAAGCGAAACGCCGGAGATCTTTGCATGGCGGTGCGCTACCGACGCTAAGCGCTCGTTCGTTTGCCCAAGGAATGGATTGACCGCAACGCTCGAAGCCAGTGGCCAGGCGGGTGGGATCATCTTCGCTGCGTTCGCCATTGCGTTCTGCACGCGGTTCATGTGCAATTCAATCATGAAAGTTCCTCCTAGGCCTTGGGTGTAGAGGTGCTAGACGACCAGGTGCCGAGCATCCGATCGAGCAATGCGTTTGCATAGAAGCCGTTCGAAATGTGAACCCGAAGACCGGCTGCCGCAGGATGAGATCCCCAGAGTGGAAGCATGGTCTGCACAAGTGCGACTGAACCAAAACTCAGAACTGATAGGATCATGAGAGACCATTCGAGGGCTGAAGGTGCTGGCGTGGCCGGCAATGTCCCGGACGTAAGCCACTCGGCTCCTGCCTGGAGTGTGAAGTAACTTACAGCCGCGCCAACCGAAAATAACGTGGTGCGAATGGTCAACTCGCGTGGTGCCGCGTCGGCCAGTCCTTGCGCGAGAAGATAGGCAACCCCGAGGATCAGAATAATCCCAAGCGCAATCGATTGAGGCGATTTGTGCGAGAGGCCGAAGGCTAGTCCGATTGCTCCGTAGATGCTGAGCGAAATGAGGAACGATCTTGCAATGACCTTTACGCTCGGAGTTGCGACAGGTCCCGGGCGCCGAAGAGCGGCGACATCGTCGACTGCACGGCCCGAAGCAAGGAAAGCGTGCGCCTTGTAAAGGGAGTGGCAGACGATATGAAGCAGTGCAATGGGGAATAGCGCTAGTCCGCACTGCAGGATCATGAAACCCATCTGCGCAATCGTCGACCAGGCCAGAGCGTTCTTGATCGCTGGCTGCGTTATCATGACGATTCCGCCAAATAGTGCGGTGAACCCGCCGATGATTGCGAGCGCCGCCAATACTCCCGGCGCGAGGAGCATCACATCGGCAAAACGGATCAGTAAGAAGCCACCGCCGTTCACAATGCCTGCGTGAAGTAAGGCAGAGACCGGCGTCGGCGTCTCCATCACCTCGGTGAGCCAGCCGTGCGTCGGGAATTGCGCAGATTTTAGAATGGCAGCGAGACCTAGCGAGGCCGCGGCGATACCGAGAGGTAAAGAGCCTACGCTGCTGCGCGCCTGTTCAGCAATTTTTGCAATATCGAATGTATTGAAGCAGACCCCGAGGGTGGCGGCAGCAATGATTAGTGCGACATCTCCCAGCCTCGCCATGACGGCCTTCTTGCGCGCAGCACGCTGTGCCATCAGGCGGTCGGGATAATAGAGAAGTAGCTGATGCAGAAATATGCTTGCCGCGATCCAGGCGACGACGAATTGTACAAGATTGCCTGCGAGCACAAGCAGTAGAACGGAAGCCAGCACACCGGCCATCGCTCCAACAAATCTGCCTTGTCTTTCCTCGCCATCGAGATAGTTCGCTGCATACCTCATCACGATGAAGCCGACGAAAGCGACAAGTACGAACATGGTGCAGCTGACGCTGTCGAGGCGAATCGAAAATCCGGCGTCTCGATAGCCAAGGACCTGGCTAGTTACTGGTCCGTGGATTGCGACGAAGGCAGCCGAAGCAACGGCGGCCACCGTAGAGATAGCGCAAGCTGCGTCTGCGTAGAGTAACAACTGCTTTGGCCGTCGACCGGGCCAAATCAATGATAAAATGGCTACTAGTGCGAGCGCGCAGGGCGCGACGAGAGCGAATAGCATCGTCATTTGAGAGCAGCTCCGCGGTTGCGTTGAGGTGCTTCGACGCTAACAAAAGCCGTCTCTCGAAAAAATTAGAACTTTTAAAAATGATCATTCGTTAAAATAGAACGATAAGCGATGTCATTTCTGCCCGCCGGGCAGCGGGCACAACATGGCGAGTGCGGAGGCATGCTCGATTGCGATTTGGGAGAGAAACGCTATATCGAATGCTCAACTCAATAGGTGCGGTTGACGGAGGCCATTCGAGCCTCCTGCAGGCTTTTGAGGCCGGTCGTTGGTGCGGAGACTAGGACGGCCATGTTTCCGGGCTTGTGTTGGTTGCGGAGCATGCGCATGTGGGCCTTTGGGATCTGATCCCACGAGAAGACCTCGGACATGCATGGATCAATAAGGCGATCGAGCACGAGTTTATTGGCCTCGGCCGCCTGTCTCAAGTGAGCAAAATGCGAGCCCTGCACACGCTTCTGATGCATCCAAAGGTAACGCGCATCGAGTGTCAGGTTGAAGCCCGTTGTCCCGGCGCAAATCACGACCATTCCGCCGCGTTTTACGATGAACGTGGAAAGCGCAAACGTCTGCTCGCCTGGATGTTCGAAGACGAAATCGACGTTGCGGCCTTTACCGGTATACTTCCAGATGGCTTGGCCAAAACGCTTAGCATCTTTCAGCCAGGCACCATACTCGGCTGAGCCGACGGCCGGCAGTTGCCCCCAGCACGTGAAATCATTGCGGTTGAGAACGCCGCTGGCGCCGAGATGAAGAACGAAGTCCTCCTTGTCTCTGTCCGAGACGACGCCGATCGCGTTAGCACCGGTGGTGGAACAGAGTTGAACCGCCATGGACCCGATGCCACCGGCAGCGCCCCAAACTAGAACATTGTGTCCTGGACGGAGGACATGGGGCCGATGACTGAACAACATGCGATAGGCGGTTGCGAGTGTCAGCGTGTAACAGGCACTTGCTTCCCAGGTGAGGTGCTTTGGCCGTGGGAGAAGTTGGCGATCTTGTACGCGCGCGAATTGCGCGAATGAGCCATCGGGAGTTTCATAGCCCCATGTGCGTTGGCTCGGAGAATGCATTGGGTCGCCACCATTGCATTCCTCATCGTCTCCGTCGTCTTGATTGCAATGTACGACGACCTCGTCGCCGACTTGCCATCGCCTGACCTTTGATCCCACGGCCCATACAATTCCAGCGGCATCAGATCCGGGCACGTGGTATGGGAGTTTGTGACCATCGTGCGGAGAGATCGGTTGGCCCAAGCAGGCCCAAACACCATTGTAGTTTACCCCTGCGGCCATCACTAGTATCAGAACGTCGTGGCTGCCGAGTTCCCAAATAGGCAGGACTTCAAGCTGCATGGCGGTGTCGGGGGGGCCGTGACGTTCCTTGCGGATAGCCCAGGCGAACATGTGCTTCGGCACATGCCCAAGTGGCGGAATTTCACCCACATCGTAGAGTTCCTTGATCGGTACGCAGAGCTTGGATATAAACGGTGCAGAGATATCTGATGCGCTCGACGCGCGGCTTGGTTGATCCGACATGGGGCCTGCCTCGAGTTGGTGCACAAAACTGAGATTGGCGATTAAAGCGCTATTGGATGATCGCCGTTTCCAAAACGGTGACACTGCCCGTTCCCCCGAGGACGCGTTCCAGTTCTTTTTCAAGGTGTCGCCGGACTTCTGCTTGCGCATTTGCCGACACGAATAGTCGCGCGGTTGCCGACTCAACCTCGTTACATTGCTCATTGCTCAAGACGTCAAAGGCAGAACAGCCAAAACTGTGCATCACGTGCAGAACTCCGGTGAGATGGGAGGGCGGGGTTTCGACGATCAGACGGCATTTCATCGATAGCCTCGCGAGTTTTTGTCAGGGGTTGCAAACAAGGCAGTATTTCGGGTCAACAGGTTCGCTTTTTCGCACGGGCTGCAGCTCCCGACGTGGGCAACATGCGCAACCAAGAAGAGTCGCCGCGATTCTTTCCGTTGGCTCACCGCAGTCTGAACACGGCGCGCCGCGCTGCACATCGACGATGCCGAACCCCGGCGCGCCACATGACGGGCACAGCGATTTGACACGCCGTGCCAAGCGAGCGGCTGCAGCTCTAATGACGCGCATACGAGTGGGATTTACATGCGCACGCATGTCGGTGGTTATGCGAATCGCACGTCCGTCGGCACGTTTGGCTAGTTCGGAAATCGCACTGTCGAGTTCGTGCCGCTTCTGCACGCCCTTCGTCCAGGGTGCCGGTTCATCGGCAATCCCAATGACTATGCCGTGCTGTGGAAATCCAATGCATCGTAAAAAGGCATCGAGATCTGAGGACTTGTCTATATCGAGATGAAGGAAGTTTGTGCGGAGCGAGACGACGCTCTCGTAAATCGTGATCCCGAGTTCGCGGTCATAGAGAGCGACCATTTCTTGGTCGACTGCCGCAAATGGGATGTAGGGATGAGGACCAAAACTTCCCTCGCTGCCGAGGCCGAGGCGCCGTCCAGTTATACCGCTTGCGAGACGTGCCTTATGACCAGCGACGTCCTTCATTGAACCTTGGCGTGCAATTTCGCCCGTGAATGTGCCAAGGGCATCCGTATCGATCGCGTCGCATGTAATGAGTGGCAAACTGAGCCAACGCCTGAAGGGAGGCGCAAAGGCACGCTCTTTTTTATGCATTGTCGCGAGGGCCGGAATGCAACCGCTATAGGGATGTATGCCAGAATAATTCGCAAAGGGCGACGAACGGAGCGCGCGGCATTCGGCATGTTTTGAAACGTTTTGGGTCATCAGAAGTAACCCTCAGTCTTTTTTGCTTCCATCGCGCCGATTTCATCGTGATCGATAAGGCGGCCTCGTCTTTCGGAAGACTTTGCCTGCATGAGCTCCGAGAGGAGTTCCTCAATCGTTTTCGCATCTGATATTTCGGCTGCGGTATTGGGCCAGCATCCGAGTGTGCGAAATCGTACTTTGAGTGGTTGAATTTTCTCACCCGGCCGAAGCGCCATACCTGGGCCATCAATGACAAGAATTTGTCCATCGCGAAGAAGCGTCGGACGCTCCAATGCAAAATAGAGAGGTACGACTTCGAGTTGTTCGCGAGCGATGTAGAACCAAACGTCTCGCTCAGTCCAATTTGAAAGCGGGAATACGCGCACCGTTTCTCCGCGGCCAAGGCGACCATTTAGCAAGTTCCACATCTCCGGCCGCTGACGCCGGGGGTCCCATCGATATCCGTCTAAGCGGAAGGAGAATATCCGTTCTTTTGCGCGGCTTGCTTCCTCATCACGTCGTGCACCACCAATCGCGGCGTCGAAACCGTGCGCCGAAAGCGCTTGCTTCAGAGCCTCGGTTTTCATCACCTGCGTGTACACCGAAGGGGAATAGTCGAATGGGTTGATGCCCCTCGCTAGTCCGTCGGTATTCACGTGAGTGATGATCTTGATGTCTCCGCGTTGAGCGAGGCTTTCTCGAAAGTCGATCATCTCACGGAATTCCCATGTCGTATCAACGTGCAGCAGCGGAAAAGGCAAGGGCGCGGGCCAGAACGCCTTGCGCGCGAGATGCAAGAGCACAGTCGAATCCTTGCCCATGGAATAGAGAAGGACCGCATTCCGAAACTGCGCAGCGGTTTCCCGGATAATGTGAATTGCTTCAGATTCGAGCGCGCTCAGGTAGTCAAAGGAATGGATCAAGGCAATCTCCGTCCCGATGATCACGGCAAGCCACCCGAACGGTGCAAGCCTGATCGCCACGCGCGATGACTTGAGGTTAGCGGTGTTGACGAAGACAGAAAAATACACTTATTAAAACGTAACATTCTATAAAACAGAACGAAGAATGCTGACCCTAAACTTCCATCATCTGCGCTACTTTTGGATGATTACTCAGGTGGGCAGCCTCACCGGCGCCGCTGCTCGACTGAACGTCTCTCCATCCTCACTCTCGACACAACTGAAGGAGCTTGAACATCGTTGCGGCGGCCCATTGTTCATACGAGACAGCCGCAAGCTTATTCTGACTGAGACGGGTCGGTTGGTCTTAGATCATTGCGACATCATCTTCCGGACGGGCGAAGAGCTCTCGCAAGCTCTCGGCAAGAAAACGGGCAAGCGCGCGCTCTCGGTAAAAATTGGCTCAATCGCCACATTGTCCCGCAACTTCCAGATCGAATTTTTGCGTCCGCTCTATGAGCGAATGGATGTTGAGATAGAATTGAAGTCCGGCGGGTTGGCGGAGCTGTTGTCACAACTCAGAGACCACACACTCGACATTGTCTTGTCCAATTTGCCTGCGCCTCACGATGCGGAGACCGGTTGGCACAGCACGCTGCTCCACAGCGAGAATGTGAGCCTGATCGGTCGTACGTCCGAGGGGCGAGCGCCCCTCAAGTTTCCTGATGCTCTGACGCAGTTCCCCGTCATACTTCCGTCAGCAAACTCGAACATTCGCGTCGCGTTCGATCAGCTCATGGCGCAGCACAAGATCGAGCCCATTATCGTTGCCGAAGTCGATGACATGTCGATGCTACGTCTCCTCGCGATTGCAAGGCCAGCTCTGACAGTGGTTCCACCCGTGGTCGTAAGGGGCGAACTTAAATCTAGGGTTCTTGTCGAGCGCTGCCGAATTCCTGGCCTGCAGGAAAGATTTTACGCGATCACGCGTGACCGAAAGTTCCCCAACCCGATTGTCGGCGAACTCCTTGGCGCTTCGCGAAAGTCGGGCCGAGGGGGCCCACGCAAGGCATAGGGCCTCGTTTGTGGACTGATTTGTGGACTGAATTCCAGAAAGCGAAAATAAGATAATAAATTCAATAACTATTGGAGGAAGCCCTCTCCACCACAAAGCTTTCCGCCACAATCCGCCAGTGTCCATTTTCTTCATAAAAACCGCATGTTTAAGCCTCTTGAGCGCGAAAATCGCTTGAGGCTCAAAGGGCCCCAAACGCCATCCAAAAGGGGGCCACAACGGGGGCCAAAGAGAGGGTGCGCGCTCTATTGCGTGCGTTTTGTTCGTTGTGTGAGCTGATGCGGGTTAGGAATAAGGATTCATTGGAAATTTGGTTTGGCCCAACGGGTAGGTCGCAATTGGCTTGCCAACTCGAAGGCTGGTACGCAGATTTTGTGGCCGGGATAGAATTTAAATGGCAGTTAGCAGTTATATGAGATGCGTTTCTAAAGGGTAGTGCAGGGGTGAACGAGGCTTGTGCCTCAGCAGATTGCGCCTACAAGATGAATGGTCTGGACTCCTCAAAATATCGGTTCTCAGAAAGCTGCGTTTATGGCCAAGCCAACCAAGAAGATGGAAAAAGAAAAAGCCGAGTCCACTGACGCCACTGTAAGCCAGCGTGCCGCTAGGCGTTGACGGAAGTGGCCGGTCTTGGTTCTTGCGCGCCTTTGACGGCATCTGATTGGGCGCGAAGCCAATCATACCAAAGATCGAGGCCTTCACCTGTGCGGGCCGATAAAGAAAATACCATCGTGCGTGGGTTGATGGCCTTGACGCTCCCAATCGCCTTTTGCAGATCGAAATCCAGGTGAGGCAGAAGGTCGATCTTATTCAGCACGACAAGATCGGCGGCGCGGAACATGTGAGGGTATTTTAGCGGTTTGTCCTCGCCCTCGGTCACCGAGAAGACGGCAACTTTTGAACGCTCTCCAAGGTCAAAAAGGGCGGGGCATACAAGATTGCCGACGTTCTCGATCAAGACGATAGAGCCGAAAGCGGGCTTCAATTCCTCAATGCCGTGAGCGACCATGTCGGCTTCGAGATGGCATCCGGTGCCGGTGTTGATTTGTACGCAGGACGCTCCCGCTGCGCGGATACGCTCGCCATCCGCCGAGGTTGCCTGATCGCCTTCAAGGACGAAAAGGTTGTGTTTGGACTTCAAATCCCGAATTGTTCTTTCCAGGAGGGTCGTCTTCCCGGCGCCAGGAGAGCTCACGATATTGAGGGCAAGGATCTCCCTTCCTGCAAACCACGCGCGATTGACGTTCGCAAGTCTGTCGTTCTTTTCCAGCACCCGAGCTTCGAGCGCAACGAGCGTGGCCGCGTCTTCTTTTTGGTGCTCAAGTTCATGGTTGCGATCGTGCGCATGGCCGTGATCGTGATGATGATGGTCATGGTCATGGCTATGCCTAGTCCCATCGGCGTGGACATGATCATGCACATGATGATCGTGATGCGTGTGGGGCTCGCTCCTAAGGGACGTTGTCTTTCCCGTATTGAGATTGGTCAGCGTCGTCTTGGCGCCGCTGCTGCACCCGCATGTCGCGCACATCAGGCTGCCTCCTCCAATTCCAACGATTTTATGTTGAGTTCTTCGCCACGGATCAGATCAACCTCCCGGCTGCCGCAAGGGCAGGGAGCATAAAGCGCGGCCGCGGCAAATTCGGAGCCGCACGCCCGGCAGCGGCCTCGTCCATCGATTTTACGAATGTCGAGAAGGGCGCCCGCAATCGGTGTTTCGGCTGAAACGACGCCGAAACAGAATGCGATTGCATCCGGCATGACCCCAGAAAGTGCGCCGACTTCAAGTGTAACAGTTCGAACGCGCCGTCCTTTGGCAGCGTCGGATGCGATCGCCACGATATTTCGCGTAATGCTGAGTTCGTGCATCGCCAGGCTTCTCCTATTTGGCGGCGCGCTGGAATTGATCTCGACCGCGCCGCCCAAGATGGCTTCAGGTCGCGAGCCAACCGGCCAATATCGACACGCCCGCTATTGCTCCGGCAGTGCCGGCGCACTTTTTCAGGATCATTGCGGGCGTCTCGCCCAGCCGATCGAGGCTGAGGCCGAGCGCAATACCGGCGATGTGAAGAAGCGCGGTCGCGCAGACGAAGCCTGCGGCGTAGGGCAGGAAGGCGACGCCGAGACCCATGCCCTCCGAGCCGTGCGCGTGGCCGTGGAAGAGAGCGAACAGACCAACAAGGGCCATCGCGGCAATCGTCGGCAATCTGACGCCAAAGGCGATCGCCAGACCCATCACGACGACCGATGCGCCGACGCCTTCCTCGACCATCGGCAGCGGCCAGCCATAGTAGCCGAGCGCGCCGCCGAAGATCATCGTGCTGACGAAGGCCGAAGGCACTAGCCAGAGCGCAGCGCCGCCGAGATTGGCAGCAAACAGACCAACGGCCACCATGGCCAGCACGTGATCGATGCCGCTCAGCGGATGCATGAAGCCATGACTGAACGTGTCGACGGGCCCGACCCCGACGTGAGCGAAAGCTGGTCCGGCAGTCAAAAAGAGCAGAGCGCCTGAAAGTAATGGCAATTTCCGTAGCATTTCATTTTCTCCCGGTAGATGTTTTATCAAGACCTCAACAAATTCTAGGAAGCTGTTCGCCGACGAGCATGTCGACGATCCTCACGCCTCCGAAGACGGTTCGCATTGTGACGCGACCCGGTTCGCCCGCGGTGACTTCACCGATCACTTCGGCGTCGTGCCCCAGTGGGTCGGAACGCAAGGCTTGGAGGGCGGCATCGGCCTCGTTCTGTGGGACCACCGCGACGAGCTTGCCCTCGTTGGCGAGATAGAGCGGATCGAGCCCGAGAATCTCGCAGAAGCCTTTTACTTCCGGCCGTATCGGCGTGAGTTCCTCGTTGACGGAAATCGAGACGCTTGAGGCATCCGCAATTTCGTTGAGGACGGTTGCGATGCCTCCGCGCGTGGCATCGCGAATCGCTCGCGTGCGCGGCGCTGCTTCGAGAAGTTTGGCGATCAGGCCATGGAGGGCGGCGCAATCGCTGACGATCGGGCTGTCGAGGGCCATGTCGCCGCGGGCGCCGAGTATGGCCGCACCGTGGTCGCCTAGGAGGCCATTGACGAGTATGAGGTCACCGGCACTCGCCTGATCGACGCCCAACGAAATTCCGTCGCCGATGACTCCGATGCCTGTCGTCGTCAGGAAAACTTTATCGCAGGCCCCCTTATGAACGACCTTCGTGTCGCCGGTGACGATCCTGACGCCCGCTACTTGTGCAGTTTCTGCCATCGAGCGGGCAATTTTCCGCAGAAGATCGATGGGGACGCCCTCTTCGATGATGGCGGCGCAGGAAATATAGAGCGGCTTGGCGCCCCCGACTGCCAGGTCGTTGATGGTGCCGCAGATTGCGAGCTTGCCGATGTCGCCCCCAGGAAAGAACAACGGATCCACCACGAAGCTGTCGGTCGTGAAGGCGACGCGGTCTCCGAGCTTGGTCAAGTCAAGGAGGTCTATGCGCGCCTGGTCTTCAAGAGCATCGGGGCCGCCGCCGCCGAATACCGAGATGAACACATCGTCGATGAGGTCCTTCATCGCCTTGCCGCCGCCGCCATGGGCAAGCGTTACGTTCGGGACCGAAACGGTGCCGAGCTTGCGGCGCGGACGATTGAGGGGAATGACATTCATGATGCCGCCGCCTGCTTCTTCACGCCGCCATATTGATAGTAGGCGGCGCAAGCTCCTTCGGATGAAACCATCAGCGCGCCGAGTGGCGTCTCGGGCGTGCATGCCGTTCCGAAGACCTGGCATTGCCAGGGTTTGATGAGCCCTTTGAGGACGCTGCCGCATTGGCACGCATGCGGATCGGCGACTTGGATGTTGGGCATCGCGAATTTGCGCTCAGCATCGTACTGCGCGTAGCTCTCGCGGATTTTGACGCCCGAATGATCGATCGATCCAAGACCCCGCCATTCGAAGAATTCACGAAGCTCGTAAACCTTGTAGACCGCGTCCAGCGCGCGCTCATTGCCTCCCTCCGGAACAATGCGGGTGTACTGGTTTTCTATTCCGGCATGCCCGTCCTTGATCTGCTTCAGGACCATCCAGATCGATTGCAGGACATCGAGCGGTTCGAAACCTGCGACGACCATAGGCCGCTTATAGTAGTGAGCGACGAAGTCGTAGGGGTTCGTCCCGATGACCATCGAGACGTGGCCGGGGCCAAGGAATCCGTCGATCTGCATGTCGGGATCGTCAAGGATTGCCTTGATCGTAGGCACGATCGTGATGTGGTTGCAGAAGACGGAGAAATTCGTGATGCCTTCGGCCTCGGCCTGCAAGATTGTCAGCGCCGTCGAGGGCATGGTCGTCTCGAAGCCGATGCCGAAGAACACGACTTCGCGATCGGGGTTCTTGCGCGCCAGTGCCAGGGCATCCATCGGCGAATAGACCATGCGGATATCGGCGCCGTCGGCCTTGGCATGCAGCAGGCTCTTGCGCGACCCCGGAACGCGCATAGCATCGCCGAAAGTCGTGCAGATCACGTCGGATCGTTCAGCGACCGCGACGCAATCATCGATGCGCCCCATCGGCAGTACGCACACCGGGCAGCCCGGGCCGTGCACCAATTCGATTTCCTTGGGCAGCATGCCTTCGAGGCCGTAGCGGAATATCGAGTGCGTGTGGCCGCCGCAGACCTCCATGATGGCGATCGGGCGCTCCTTCGCGATATCGATTTCGCGGACGAGGGATTCGATTTCCCTCACCAGCGACTTGGCTTTGTCGCGGTCGCGGAATTCGTCGACGTATTTCATCACACTTCTCCCGGTCGTGTGCTTCTTTGTCGTGTTATCGCAGTCCGGAGGCGCGCATCGCTTCCAATTCGGCCTGCGCTTCGCCAAGCTCGTGTAGAATTTTCAACGTTTCGGCGGCTTCGGCCTCATCGATGCGGCTCATGGCGAAGCCGACGTGCACAAGAACCCACGCGCCGACGCATGACTCCAGCGGATGCGCATCGTCGACGATGCAGGCGACGTTCACCTGCCGCTTGACACCGCTCACGTCGACGGTCGCAAGTCTCTTTTCCGCATCGTCAATTTTTACGATGCGTCCTGGAATTCCGAGACACATGACCTGTTTCCTCCGGCTGTCTTGTTCTTATTGTCCAGAAGCTGAGCGGCGGCGATCGCGGCTTGGCCGAGCGATAGCCCGCCGTCGCCAGACGGCACCTTGGCTTGGGTGAGAACTTTGAAGTCTGCTGCTTCGAGAAGGCCGATGACCTGCTCCAGCAAAACGCGATTGTGGAAACATCCGCCCGAAAGTGCGACGGTGTTAAAACGTGATCCCGCTTCTGTGTCGCGCGCAGAAAGCTTCACGCACATAGCTGCAATCGCGCGCGCCAATCCGCGATGGAAGCGGGCAGCCATGACTCCGACGGGAGTTTTGAGAACGAGATCACCAAGAATAGCGTTCCATACCGCGAGCGGTTCGATGTAAGGGAGGCGCACTTCTTTGAGAGTTGGAATTGTGAATGGGTACGCGAGAGCTTCGTCTTCATGGCGAAGCGCATCGTGATCGACGGCGTTCTCCAGCATCGCCGCCGCTTCGCCTTCGTAACCCTGGCGCTCGAAGCAAAGTCCCATTGCTGCGGCCGCGGCGTCAAACAATCGGCCGCAGGATGAGGCTTTTGGTGAATTCAGGGCCGAGCGCAGCATTGCATCGAGATTGCCGCGCGGTTTGTCTTCGAGATGCGTAAAAATGTCGAGCGAGCTGAAGTTTATCGCAAAGGATGGCCAGCCCATCTCCGCCATCAGGTGCGCGTATAGATTGCGCCAAGGCTCGCGCGATGCGGCGTCGCCCCCGAGCATCGCAACGGGCTTTAACGTCCCAAGCCGTTCGAAGCGCGCGTAATCAGCAAGCAGGAATTCGCCGCCCCAGATCTCGCCGTTGTCACCATATCCCAGCCCATCAAGCGCAATGCCGAGCACGCGATCGCCGCTGAGAGGCCAGCCATTCTCCGCGAGACAGCTCGCGACGTGAGCGTGATGATGCTGGACCTTGACGGTCGGCACTCCGAAATTTCGGCTCATGGCCTCCGCGCGTCGAGTACTGCGGTAGCCTGGGTGGCGGTCGCAGACGATGGCGTCGGGGTTCAAATCGAGCATGTCTCGATAGAGATCCATCGTCTTGGTGTAGTCGTCCAAGGTACCCGCATCGTCAAGATCGCCAATATGTTGCGATAGGACCGCGTTCCCCGATTTGACGATGCAGAACGTGTTCTTCAAATCGCCGCCGGCGGCAAACAGTTGTGGGGCCCGCTCGAAGCCGCGCGGCAGCCGAATGGCCGCGGGCGCATAGCCGCGTGAACGGCGGAGAATCCGTGTCTGTCCCGCGGCAACCCTAGCGACCGAGTCGTCTACGCGGTTCAGAACGTCCCGGTCGTGGGCGAGTGCGTAGGTTGCGACGCTCACAAGTTCGCGGCGAGCGTCGTCATCGCCGATTACCTGCGGCGCATCAGAACGATTTCCGGAGGTCATCACGACCGGGCGGCTCATGCGCCGGAGGAGAAGCGCGTGGAGAGGCGTGGTTGGAAGCATGAAGCCGAGCGTTCTCAGTCCGGGCGCGATGGCCTCCGGCAGCGGTTCGTCGCAGTTCTCACCAAGAAGAACGATCGGCGCCGACGGAGATTTGAGCAGTGTTTCTTCGTCTGCTGTGAGGTTCGCGAAGCGACGGATAACATCGACGTCACGCGCCATGAGTGCGAAGGGCTTACGGTCGCGTTGTTTCAGCATGCGAAGCCGTTCGACGGCGTCGGCCTTTGTGGCGTCGCAGGCGAGTTGATAGCCGCCGAGCCCTTTGATGGCGACGATTTCGCCTCTTTGAATAAGGCTCAAGGCCGCGTCGACATCATCGAGCATCGATGCCTGCTCGAAGCTGAACGGTTTCCCGTCGAAGCGGAAGAGACGCACTTTCGGTCCGCACACGTGGCATGCTGTTGTTTCCGCATGGAACCGGCGGTCGTGGGGGTTGGCGTATTCGGCCGCGCAATCTGGGCAGAGATCGAACGCGGCCATGCTGGTCGTCGAGCGATCGTAGGGTACGCTTCGGACGATAGAGAGGCGGGGGCCGCAATTCGTGCATGTCGTGAACGGATAGCGGTAGCGGCGTGAGAAGGGATCGAAGACGTCGCGCGCGCAATCGGCGCACAGTGCGGCGTCCGGCGAAATTTCGGTGTTGCTGTTGCCGAAGGCGCTATCGGCGATTTCGAAGGTCGTCGGCAATTCGCCGATGAAGGCTTGATGTTCCACGGACTCGATGGAAGCAAGAGACGGCGCGTTGGAGTGAATATCTTTAAGGAGCGCTTCGATTCCCGAGCTGTTGCCGCAAACGCGAATGAGCACGCCCTCGCTGTCGTTTCGAACATTTCCCGAAAGACCATGGCTCAAGGCGCTACGCCAGACGAATGGCCGGAAGCCGACACCTTGCACACGGCCACGCACGCGAATCTCGACGCTTTCGATAGCCGACCCTGAAACAACGCGCGCTGGAACACTCATGGCGGCAGGTCCCAAAGCAGAACGCGGTTGTTGCCGCTGTCAGCAATCACCATCGTCGGGCCGGACGCCGCAATTCCATACGGCCAGCACAGACTGTCGCGTTGGGGCGCGCGCCAACGGTTGTCGCCCTTATCGCTAAATGTCGCTTGTCCCGCGAGGTAGCGTGCTGCAGCGAACATGCCAAGATCCGCGACGTCATGCGCGACGATGCGGGAATTGGCCGTATCGGCAATTGCGAGGCGGTCACGAACACGGGCGATGCTGTAGGGCATATTCAGTGTCGCGGATGTCGGATAGTAGAAACCCGTATTATGGTCGATGGCTCCGAAGTTCTTTTGTCCGAGCACGAGTGAGCATGGCGCGCAATTAGTTTCCGGCATCTCGTTCCAGACCATGACACGATTGTTGCCCGCGTCCGCAACGAGAAGGCGACCGTCGAGCACGGCCACCGAGTGCGGCCATGTCATACCCACATCGGCTACGGCGCGGCCGGCATTGCCATCGCGCGTGACAAAGTCGATTTCGCCAAGGACAAGATCCGCCGGGGTGCCACTTTCCGTAGGAATACGGTTCCATTTGAGCACGCGGCGGTTACCCGTATCGGCAACCCAAAGAACTCCGTCCGCGATTGTCACGCCGTAACACCAGTTGAGTGTGTTTGCGGCAGCCGCCGCGCCGCGATTGGCAAAAACACTTTCAAAATCGCGTTGGCCAAGGACAACATCCGCGGGCTGGTTCGAATACGTGGGCAAGCGATGCCAGATGAGAACGCGATGGTTCCAGGCGTCGGCGACAGCGAGAACCGTGCCGCTCACGGCGATGCCAGTCGGAACGTTGAGCGTCGCTGGTCCCGGAGTGCGTTTGGCGTTGCGGCCTTCGCTTTCAAAGTCGGGTTGACCGATCAACAAGTCCGCCGGGGTTCCGTCGCGGTCAGGCGTGCGGTTCCAAATCAGCAGACGATGATGGCCGGAGTCACAAACAAATAGCGGACCATCCGCGGACGCCAGCGCCGCGCCCCGCGGACCGAACAGCGTCGCGGGCGAAGGGCTGATCGGATTGACGATGTCGTCGAGGTTCGAGACGCTGCCGAGAATGACCCTCGCGCCGCCGGGGGCTAGCAGCGCCGGAGCGTCGCCTGCGAAACTTGACTGCCGTCGAGCCGGTGCGAGGGACACGCGCATGGTCATTTGGCGAGCCTCACTTCGACTCGCGATCCGATGACTCGGACAGCATGCGGATGAAGCTGGACCGCAGGCGCGGTCAGGCACTCGCCGGTCATAAGGTCATACCGGAAGTGATGAAACGGACAGGTGATGGTTCCGTCCGCGACTTCGCCGTCATCGAGCGCAAGGCCAAGATGCGCGCACGCGTTCTCGAAGCACGTCACGATCGATCCGCGGCGCGAAAGAAAGATCTTTTCGCCTTCGAGAATCTGCACCTTGATGCCGCCATCCGGAATTTCGCTCAGGTGGGCCGCGTAATGCCAGTGTCCGTTCGTTCCGTTCGTAAACGGGCTTATAAAGCGGAGTGTCGCTCCGTCCGCATGGCCGTTCGAGGACCCTTTCACTTGCAGAATTTCAGTAATTTCCGGGCACGCGTCCTCGACCGCCTTCTTGACGCCAGCATGGAACGTCAACGCCGACGCAGGGCAGCCGTCGCATGAGCCGACGAAGCGCACCTGGATCGCGGGCGGTGCGATGCTGACGAGTTCGACGTCGCCGCCATGTGACGCAAGCATCGGGCGGATGCTTTCGAGCGCCGTTTCGACGCGTTCAGTCAAGCTTGGTTTGACGATGTTATGGCGACGCAAGACGCCGTATACGACATCATCCGTGACGGCGGCCTTCATCGCCTTGAGCGCGGCTGGGTCCCTCTTCAACGCGCTGACGAGCCGGCGGAGTGCTTCACCGTTCAGGGCTTCGATCGCGCGACCGTAAGCCAATGCAACGCCGCGTGGCGTTTCCTCCCAGCCTTCGAAGATCAACTCAAGACGCTCGATATCGCCAACAAAATCGGCGACGCTAAGTTGTTCGCTCTCGATGGCTTCGACGGCTGTCACGGCGCTTCACCGATATCTGAGATCGCGAAAGAGGCGTGGTTGCAAGGCGCCACCAAAAAAGCCGGCAATAGCAGCCGATGCCCAATAGGGAAGCCCCGCGACCCTCGTAGCTAAGACGAAGCAGAGCGCCGCAAAGAGAATTCCGATTGCGAGCTGCGTAAAGGCACGCGTCGGTTCCGCGAAAAGTTTGCCGCGGAAAAAAAGTCCAATGGAGTTTCGGACCATCTCAAACATTGATGTCTCACCCGATGAAAGCGGAAACGATGATGCCGAGGAGCACGCCTGCCGTTCCCGCGACGACGCCATAGAAGGAGCCCATGTAGGCGGCGAGCTCGGTTCCGAGGGCCTTTCCGCCCGTCAGGATGCCGCCGAAGGCACCCCCCGCAAGCGACGCGATGAAACCCGCAATGAGCGCGAGAACTGCCGCTCCAATCGGGATATTTCCAATCATCGGCCTCATCTCCTTCGCTTGCTTTTGAGTCAATCGGCTTCGAGCATGTGTCCGTTGGAAATGCGAAGCCCGGCCCGCGCGAGTAGCTCCCGATCGATTTGATCGAGCGCCTCGGCGACGATGCGGGCTTTGGCCTGCTCGCCTGCGGCGGAAAAGATTTCTCTGGCTTCGACGTAAAGTTCACGCGCGTCGGCGACGTTTTTTCGATTGCCTGAACTCGGATCGCCGACGTCGTCGGGAAGGTTCCAAAGGCAGTTTGCTTTGTTGGAGATCGTGTTGGCGTATTCGAGCGGGGTCGTCTCACGATCGCGAATTTTCAACGCCTCGTCGTAGGCTTCAATGGCACGCAGGTTGTTTTCCAGAACGTGGCTGGAAGAAGCGTATTGGAGTGCATTGCCGAGATTGTTTTGAAGCATGGCATATTCGGTCGGATGGTCGATCAGTGTGACGACCTTTAGGCCCTCTTCGAAGGCCTGAACGGCAAGCGCTTCGCGCATTTTCGCACGTTCGTCCGTGAAGGGAATCGAAAGGAAAGCCGTCGCCAGATTGTTCTGCAAAATGGCGTACTCCTTTGGGAACGCGACGCGGTCGAAGGTCCGCAGCGAGCGCTGATAGGCCGAAATCGCGTCGGTGATCCGCGCCTTTCCGGCGCCTGCGAGACTTTGCAGGACCAGGCCGAGGTTCATTTCGGCTTCGGCGAGCTCTTCGGAGGTACCTAGGTCGCGAATGCAAGGAATTGCAGTCTGGAATTCGTCTCGCGCGTGTTCCAACGACTCCGTACCGTTCTCTGGTATTGCTTGGAGCGCCGTCGCCTTGCGGGCGGCGATACGGGCATTGAGAAGCGCATGAGTCGGGGGGCAGATGTCCTGTGCCTTGCCATAGAGTTCGACGGCCGCAACGAGATCGTCGGCGGATTTCGGCCGGATCTGCAAACCGAGCGCGATTTCCATCAGCATCTCGGCGCGGTCTTTGGGGGAAGCGGTCTCGGCGTTCGCCGCTGCCAAGGCGGCTCGCACCTGCTCCTGGGCACCGACTGCCACGTGCATTCCTCCCGGTCATTTCGGCTCTTGCGAGCTCTTCATTGTGGTTTTGACGCTTTGAATTTTACTATTCTGCGAGCAATCAGAGGCGTCTATTCACATTTCAGTTTGCAAACTTAGTTGGCACCAAAGATGTTGCCGCCCACAAGGGCGGCTCGGTCGTCGTCCCAGACGGCGAAGAATGTTTTTTCGATCCAATCCTCGATGCCGTTGTCGCGAAAGAAGTCCGCTGCGGCGACGGCGCGATCGCCTGCGCCGGTCCGAATCTTGATGACGTAGCCACCGGCGGCGCGGTGCATGACCGGAAGCACGATGAGATCGTCGCCGTCGCGGAGGAGAACAACGGTATCGAGGGAATTGAAAAATCGCTCGTAGATCTCGCGGGTGAAGTGGAGTACGCCGCGGCGAACGGTGAGGAGGGCGGGCTCGGTCATTTGGCGCCAACGGGTATGTGTGGAGCCAAGGAAGCGAGACGGCTGGCGACAAGATCGGCGACACGGGATGCGGCGCTGGTGACTTCCGGGGAAAGCCCAATGCCAAGGTTAAGATCGTTCGCTTCAATCAGGTAGACCGTCACGTCCGAGGGAAATTGCTCACGATAGAGCTGACGCCCGGCGAAAAGGGCGTGATCCCAGCGAAAGTCATGCAGGTTGAGAGAAGGGGTGTGCTCGGTTTCGAGTTCTCGCCCTGGAACCTCGAATATGCTCCCCGGCGCCGACCCGGTTCGCGAACTATCGATGATGATGAGCGTGTTGCAACCTCGCGCGGCGTACATAACGCTCATTCCGTCGGTGCCTGCATCAAGTAACCGAACGTCTTCGCGGAAGTGAATATCATTGCGCTGTTGCAGCAGCCTGATGACTTCCATGCCCGCCGCGTCGTCCATTCTATTGGCGTTGCCGCAACCGATGACTGCGATCATGTCAGATCCGCCAAAGTCGGCAGGACCATTCGGGCTCGACCGGGCAGTCGAGTTCGGGAAGTTCGCAGTATCTGCGATGGACGAGATAATACATGCAGGACTCGCAAGGCTGCTCGATGCCGCCGTGTTCGACGGTGTGGTCGGTGAACCCGGCGATAACAAGCTTGGCCTTGATATCGTCTCCTGCCGATTTCAGCCGCGCGACGATCGACTGCACCTCGTCGTGGGTGTCGGCACGAGGAAAGACCTCGGTTTCAAGCCCCGAAGCAAGCATTGACCTGATGTCTTCTCGTCTCTGGTCGTCATTTTTGGTTTCGAGTGTTACCGCCATGGCGTCACCTCGATTGATCGTTTTCTGGTGCTGTCAAATTCTCCACAACCGGCACCACCAGTCCGGCTCGACGGGGACGGAAAGCTCCGGCAAGTCGCACCACTTGCGGTGCACGAGATAATACATGCACTCGAGGCATCGCTGCTGGTCGGGTCCGTATGGGTGATTTACGAAGCCGCTGATGACGAGCTTGGATTCAAGATCATCGGGCTCGAGATGCCGGAGTTCGGTTAGGATCGCGCCGAACTCCTTCTCGGTTTCCGGGAACGGATCCGTTTTTGTCTTGAGGCCAGCAGCCATCATATCTGCGATGGTCTTGAGCATAGCCTCGTCTTTTCCGTTTGCGCTCATTCTTCCACCTTGATGCCAGCCGCGCGTCGCCAACACCTCGGCCGTTGGCAGAGACTTGTCTGGCGTGGTTGAGGGTGCTCGCACCCTAGGCGGTTCTGAAGTGAGCGAGCTGCTCGCCAGTTTTGGCATCGTAGGCATGGACTGTGCAAACTAGACAGCTATCATAAGAGCGGCAAACGTGCCCGACTTCCACGGGGTCGTGGGGATCGCTGATGGGGGTGCCGATCAATGCCTCCTCAATCGGGCCGCGGATGCCGTCGGATGTGCGCGGGCCGACGTTCCAGGTCGTCGGTGCGATAATCTGATAGTTCTTGATCTTGCCGCCCTGCACATCGATCCAATGACAGAGTGCGCCGCGGATCGCTTCGGTTGCGCCCCAGCCGCGGCCGTCCTTTTCGGTCGGCTTGATGTACCATTGGTCCTTGAGCCTCAGCTCGCGCAGGATGCGCTCGGCCTCGCGATAAAGTTTCACGCCCTCGTGCATGCGGGCGAAATGGCGCAGGACGACGCTCGCGCCGCCCAGGTTCTTGTACATGTCGAGGACGAGCGGGTCGTAATGCTGCCAGCTCTCGCCATGCTTGCCGCCGGCGATGAGCTGACGGGACAACGGCCCCGCTTCGAGGCGGCCGTCCTCGATGTGCATGACGGCCGACGCCCAGGAATATTTCCCGTTGTGATCGACGGCATTCTTTTGCATCGGCTTCGTCGTTCGCTCGAAGGGATGCAGCGCCTGGGGCTCGTCGTACCAGGCGTGACGAAGATCTTCACGCGTGAAGGCCTGGTCCATGAGCTTATGCGTTCCCGCCGCGCCGTCGAAGACGCCGCTTTTCATGATGACGGCTGCATTACGGCCTTCAATGGTTGGCTTATTGTAACGGTCCTCATGCGGCAGGTATCCCCACGAGATGTATTTGTGATGGCCGCGCCCGTATTTATCGAGGCCGATATCGAGGCTCATGCGCCAGTACATGCCGAGGTCGGAATTGGCGTGCTCGGGACGTTCGTCGAGCCAAGCGAGAAAATCGTTGTAGGAGCGGATCTGCTCATATCGCTCAAGAGAGCAGCCGAGCCACATGGGCTCCATCCAGTTGCGGCGGAAGTGTTCCAGGATCGACCATGCGCGCGTGACGTCAGTCAGTGTCGGCGCGCACATGACGCCGCCCGGAACCATGTAGCTCGAGTGAGGCCACTGACCGCCGAGCAGAGCGTAGATTTCCACTGGGCGGCCCGAGATCGTGACGCCGAGTTCGTAGTTCTTTCCCGTGAAAGGCGCCCACCGCTTGACCGCTTCCTCGTAGTATTTCGACTTGGCGTAGTTCTTGTTCGTATAGTCGATCATGAACAGGCCGTAGTGGTGGCGCGGTAAGCTTTGGATCGACTCGAC
>JAFECH010000001.1 GCA_018242255.1 Pseudomonadota bacterium
AAAAAAGGCCGGCTGGTCGCCCCGGCAACAGAGCTCTCTCAATAGATAGATTTTCCGGCGCACCTGGATTCTGAACCGGGACCGGATGGCATATGCGAGTTTCGTAAGGAGGCTTAGGCTCCGATGGCAGATGAGAAATCGGGTGCAGGATCAAGCGGTGGGGCGGGCAAGAAGCCCTATGCGACGCTTGACCTTAAAGCGACCGAGGTGAAGGTGTCGCCTGTCAAGTCGAGTGCTGCTGCTCAGAGCGCAGCGGGCAACGAGGTTCCGCGTCCGGCTGCGGCGGGGTCCTATGCCGAGGAAGCGAAGAAGAGCGACGCAAAGCCAACGTCGGGTGCCAACCAATCCGGAAAGCCCCGCTACGATAAGTCGAGCGCATCGGCTGCGTCGTCGTCCGCCTCTACGGCAAGCGCAGCCAAGCCGGAAGAGCCGAGCGTTGTCGTGCAGAAGCGCGGCGGGGTTTTCAGCCATCTGGCGGCCGGGGTTGCCGGCGGAGCGCTGGCGTTCGCAGCCGTGCTCTGGGCGTTACCGCAACTCGACATGCAGGGCGGTGCAGACGCGAAGATCGCCGATATTTCTCAGCGTCTGGCGACAGTTGAAAAGAATGAGAGCGCAGCGCCGCCACCACCGGATCTCAGCGGCATTGAATCGAAGATCGCCGGTCTCGAAAACGCGACGCAGAAAATTCCTTCGCTGATCGAAAGTCAGGCGCGCCTTGTTGCCGAGACGAAAGCAGCGCTGGCGTCGGCCGCATCTGATGCCGGTCAGCCGCAGCTTATTGAGCGTATCGGTAAGATCGAGGATCGCCTGAAGGCGATGGCCGACGCCGGTGTCAACGATCCCAATGCGACGCGCATCGAGCAAATCGCAGGCCTCACGGGCAAGGTGTCCGATCTCGAAACGAGCCTCGCGACGCAGCTTATGGCGCTACGCGAGAACGTGACGAAGGACGTGGAGAGCCGCGTCCAGGCCGCGAACCAAGCAGCAGAGACGGCACGTGCGGGCACGCAGCGTATCGATAAGGACGTCGCCGGGCTCAAGACCGACGGCGTGCGGATGGAAGAAGAAATTGCGGCGCTGAAGTCTACGACCGATCACGTGGCGGCGGATCTCAAAGTTACGCAGGATCAACTCGCTAGCCTCAAGACGTCGCTTGATGGGTTGAGCACTGCAGCCGCCAAACCCGCCGATATTTCGGCCGCCGTGCAGCCGATTGATCAGAAGATCGCAGCACTCGATAAAAGTGTGCAGGCGGTTGTCGAAGGCGATGCGGCGCGCAAGGAAAGTGCTCAGCGTGTCGTCCTCGCTCTTGAGCTGCAGAACCTGCAACGCGCGCTCGACAGCGGCCAGAGTTTCTCGGCTCAGCTCGCCGACGTGAGGAAAATCGCCGGACCCAAGATCGATCTTTCGGCGCTTGAGAAGCTGCAGGAAACGGGCGTGCCGACGCTGCCGGAGCTAATCAAAGAATTCCGTACGGCAGCCGACAAGGCGATCGACGCCGACTCCGCGCCGGAGGATGCAAGCGTCGTCGATCGTTTGTGGGCCGGCGCAAAATCGGTTGTCCGCGTTCGCCGTATCGACCTTAAATCCGACGACAAGAGCACCGAGGCGGTCGTCGGCCGGATGCAGATCGCGCTGGCGGACGGCCGTCTCGGCGAAGTCATGGACCAGGCCAAGGAGCTGTCGCCGAAGGCGCAGGATGCGATGCGCCCGTTCCTTGATAAAGTCGCGGCGCGGGTCAGCGTCGAGACTGCACTTCAGAACCTCAATTCACAGCTGAAGTCCTCCATTGCGGGCGTCTCCCAGCCATCGGCACAGCCGTCGCCATAATCGATAAAGGGTTTGCGTCATGGTGCGCCTCGTCGTTTATCTGCTCACGATCGCCCTCATCGCCTCCGGTCTTGCTTGGCTCGCTGACAGGCCCGGCACGCTGCAAATCGTCTGGCAGGGCTACGACATCGAAACGTCAGTGTTCCGCGCGATCGTCATCCTGGCGGCGCTCGTGGCTTCACTGATCTTTATCTGGTCGATCTTCAAGGCGCTCTGGAACAGTCCGGCGATGATAGGTAGCCGGCTGATGCGGCATCGCGAGCGGAAAGGGCTGGACGCGCTTTCCGGTGGCATGATCGCCATCGGTGCGGGCGACAGTGCACTTGCTAGCCGATATGCGCTGCAGGCGCGCAAGACCTTGCCGCACGAACCTCTGACGCAATTGTTGCGCGCTCAATCGGCCGAGCTCTCCGGTGACCGCGCAGCTGCACGGCGCATCTATGAGGCGATGCTGGCGTCTCCCGAGACGGAGCAGCTGGGGCTGCGTGGGCTGTTTCTCGAAGCGCAGCGCGAGGGTGCGGGCGAAGCGGCGCGGCAGTTTGCTGCTCGGGCGCTGAAGGCCAATCCGAAGCTTGGCTGGTCGTCGACGGCGCTCTTTGAGCAGCAGTGCAAGCAGAAGGATTGGACGGCGGCGCTATCGACGCTCGAGCATGCGCGCAAGAGCGGTCACATTCCCAAATCGGCAGCGGATCGCAAGCGTGCCGTCCTACTGACGGCGAAAGCGATTCCGGCCGAGGATGACACGCCCGACAAGGCGCTTGCGTGGGCTCAGGAAGCGCATTCGTTAGCGCCGGATCTCGTGCCGGCGGCCGTCGTCGCGGGCCGCATTCTGGCCTCGCGCGGCAATACCTCGAAGGCGGCAAAGATCATCCAGAAAACCTGGACCAAGGCGCCGCATCCCGATCTCGCGACGGTTTACGCGCATGCGCGCGTCGGTGACAGCACGCGCGACCGGCTCGATCGCGTTCGTCAACTCGCAGCTCTTAATCCGCATTCGATCGAAAGCCCCATCGCGGTCGCGACGACGGCGTCGGAAGCCCGATTGTTCGACGAAGCCCGCCGCGCGCTAGAACCATTGCTGTCCGATCGGCTGACGCAACGCGTAGCGCTGCTGATGGCGCGGATCGAGGCTGGCGAGAACGGCGAGAAAGGACGTGTGCGCGAATGGCTGGCGCGGGCGATGAACGCGGCGCGCGATCCGGTTTGGCAGGCCGACGGTGTCATCTCCGATCACTGGGAACCAATCTCGCCGGTCGATGGCCGTCTCGATGCCTTCCAATGGCGCGTGCCGGTTGAAACGGGCGATAGTGCAAGAGGTGAAATTCTGGCGACCAAGATCGAAGAGTTGATCGCCATTGCCCCTGCCACGACAGAAATCAAGGCCGAGGCACCAGTCGTTGCGGACACCAAGACCGAAGCCGTAACTCCCGTCTCGGTCGGTACCGAGCCACCGGACGTGGAGCCCGAGGTCGTCACTGCTGAGCCCGTCACGGTCCCGGTGGCGCCGAATGCCGGAAACGACCCTAAGGCTTCGGCGGTAGGAGCTGCCAACGGCGCGGTGCGCCAGGCGGCAGCTACCGCACGCGGCGATGAGCTTACGCCGACGGTGAAGACGTTGCCTCAGGAGCGTTCAACCTCGGTGCGCGGGGATTCGGCCGTCTTCGTCACGCCGCGTGCGCCTGACGATCCGGGTACCGAGCCGCTCGAGCCGGAGCTTGAGCAGCCTGTTGCTCGCCGGAATTTCCGGTCGGTCAACTAAGGCGCTGATTGAGTTGAGGGTCTCGGCGCGCGCGGGGTTCGCGCGGGCTGCTGCGGCAGGAATGACTTTTGCTGCCGCGACCCTTGCAATTCCCGGCCACCCAGAGTATCCCTCGCGCCTTCTCGGGGGGCAGCGCCCCTCCGCCGGAAAAAAGCCGCTTTAGCTCAGCCGGTAGAGCACGTCATTCGTAATGACGGGGTCGTGTGTTCGAGTCACACAAGCGGCACCATCTCCTTCCGACACAACCGATTAGCCGATGCGCGGCCGCGTTGTCATGCGGGCTGCGGCGTCGTCGGCACAGGCACAATTGCAAATGAAGAAATAACCCGCTGTTAGATTTTCCGGCTTCAGTTTCCGCGCATGGGAAAAGAGCGCAGACAATCCGAGCGACAGACCGTCAGCCATCCGGCGCGAATTGAGCTTGAGGACGGGAATATTTTTTCAGCGCGGATTGCCAACGTCTCGCAGGGCGGTGCGCTGCTCATTTTTTCGGACGGCGAAGCGCTACCCAATATTTTTCACGTGGTTGATCTCACATCAGATGAGCGTCGCGAAGTGCGCAAAGCCTGGACCGCGCCCAATCGGGTCGGTGTGCAATACATCGACGACGAAGCTGGTCATTTCGGACGTGCTGTGAGAACGCGCTCGACTTTTGGCAAGCGAGCCCCAAAACAGAATTGATTTCGGACGAAGAAATAGGAAGGCCCCGCCATGTGACTGGCAGGGCCTACAGGACTCGCACCGCCCTCGCGCCGACTGGTTTCGGTCCCGCTGTCCGACCTGCTCGGCAGCGATGCACTTCCCGCTGAGACCAGCAGCGATACCTAATGCTGCTGTCATGAACAATTCACAAAACGTGTCACAGGCCGTAACAAAAATGCTCGCGCGTTTTAAATGCGGAGCTGTCTAGTAGTCTTCGTCTTTTTCTTCGACGCGATAGCCGTAAGGACGGTGACCGCAGTATTCTTCAGCGGCTTTCTGGGCGTCGTCCCACGTCTCGTAGGAACTGCCGATGGTTTCAGTGCCGCCGCTGAAACATCCTTCGGCATCGTTCCGGCAATGGTCACACCAAACAACGACTTTGAATTTCGCCATGCTGGCTTCTCCCCATGAGAAAAAGCCCTCAAGCGTCGCTCCCGTTTGCGCACAACATTCAGGTATGTCGGTCGCGGGGAAACGGCGGTGCGCAATGCCGCCTGTTTTTCTTGTGCGGTTTCCTCGCGTTACGCGCCAACCACAGACTCGGATTGAGGCTAGCATTTGACGCGGAAAGTAAACGTGACTGCAGTGTAACACTTCGCGCGAAAAAATGGCCCATTGCGGCGTCGCGGCGCCGATTCATCGCGCATAAGGTCACATTGGCTATTCGGGAACTCGGTCTGCCACATTCTGTTTGCTACGGTTCGGGCAGCAATCGCTACCTGGGGAGCCATACGCCGTGAATGTGCGACTGATCTCATTTCTGTTGGCCGTGGGCCTCGCCGTCGCTGCCTCGAATGCCAATGCCGAGTGCACGATGAACGAGATTGAAAAGCCGAACACCCGCATCGGCGTCTGTCGGCAGCAGCCGGGAATTGCCAGCGGCTACGGCTGCACGTCGTTGCTGATGAAGGAGCAGGTTGCGGATCAGTTCCAGCAGATCGCGCTAGCGCGGCGCTGCGGGTTCAATGCCGAGGCCGATAAGCTGGAAAAATTTTACGGCCAGACGACGCCTTACGTCATCAGCCTTTACGAGTGTATTGACACTTCGGTCGACCGAGCGGACGTCGAGACAAAGGCCAAAGCAGAGGTCGACAAGAACTTGGCGAAACTGCCGGCGGGATGCCCGGCCGATCTCAAGGAAAAAATGTCGAAGCGGCTACCGAAGCTCATTGAGATCGACGAACGGTCGTTGGCCGAGATGAAAGCGCTCGCAGCCAAAATCAATCTGACGCCTGAAGTTTCCAAATGACCGCTCGGACCAGGGGCGCTCCAGCAAATCTTTGCTAACCCTAAATTCGCTCGGTATGCTCGAATTTAAGATTTGTCTCCTAATGTCACTCTGGCCGTGAGGGCAGAGAATGCATTTGGGAGACGTCCCATGTTTGGTTTGAAGTTTGTTGTCGGCGCTCTGGCCGTAGCATTGAGCATTGTTGCTCTCTCTTCAGAGGCTGATGCAACATTTTATCGTGGCTGCGGCTATGACCCGTCCGGCTATCATCCGCCGAGCTGGCGTGGATGCCCCCGGGCTGTGCGACGTGCTGCCCGCCGGGCTTATCGTCAAGGGTGGGGCTTTTATCCGGCTTATGGATTCTACCCGGCCGGCAGCTACTACGCATTGCCGCCAGCCTATCCGGTTTATGCCGTGCCGCCGCCGATCTATCCGGCTTATCCCGCCTATCCGTTGTCGTACTGCTATTACGACAACGGTTACGACATGCGTCCGCGAACAGTGTGCGTCCCGGCGTGGTGAACGACAGCCGCACGCGCATCTTGCAAAACGAATAAGGGGCCAATCCAATTCGGCCCCTTATTTTTTTTAATCGGCTTAGCGGATCCAGCCCCATGCCCGTGGTCCACGGCAGAAGTCGCGGTGGTGCAGGTAGTAGCAGCGGCGCCCGTCGAAGTAGTCGTCGCGGGCAAATGGATCGCCGGCGTAGGTCCAGAAGCCGAAACGATAGCCATGGGGCGGACCAGCGCGATGATAGCCGAGCCGGAAGTATCCGTCGTGGCGATGATGCCAGTGATGCGCCTCGGCGGCGGGCGCCAGGGCTGTTAGCCCCAAGGCGATGCCTGCGACGCCTACAAACTTCAACATTTGCAGCCTCTCGATTTGTTGCCTTGCCGTTCAGTCGCGCGTCCGCTGCGGGAACGCAATCAGGAACTGCTGCTTTGGCAAATTCCGCATCAGCGAACCTGAGCGTTTTTAATCACATCGTGAAATTTCCCTGACAATGAGGGTACGGTGTCCTTTTTTGAGTCACGAGCAGGGGCAATTTCCGAGGTTTGCGATGGGCTTTCCTTCTAGGCGACAGGCATTTGCCACTGCGACCGGCGTCGCGCTCATGACATTTGCGTTTGCGTCGGCGAGAGCTGCCGTGGCCGCCGATGTGTGTGAGGCGCTTTGGCGGGCGCGCAATGCCATTTTCGCCAATAAGGGCTACTGCTTCGAAAGTCCCGAAGGCCAAGCGGCGTTCGGAAAGAGCTGCTTTCCGCCCTATGGCAAGCTCACGCCGGCGGAAGAAGCCGATGTCCAGCGGATCAAGGATGTCGAGGCGCATCAGCGGTGCGCCCCGACGCCGTCAGGGATCAATGCTGCCGCGACAGCGACCGGCGCAAGCGGATTCCGTGTCGTTCCGAAATACGTCGTCCAACTTGCGCTATCACGGGCTGCTGCAAACAAACTCTCGCAATCTGGCGAGACTGTGCGGATTGCAGCCTTCTACTATGGGACCGCTACGAGACCCTCGGTCGAGAATGAGTCCGGCGAGATTGCGCTTGCGAACGAGGCCGTCGATCTGCCGAGCGGGACGACGGCGGCCAACCTCGGCGGGATTTCCATATCCGAAGCGGAGATTGGAAAAACATCAGAAGGTCAGCCTCTACTGCTGATCAATGTTTATACGAGCCGCAAGGTCTTCCCGGATAATCTGTTCGACTGCGGCATCTACCAAGGCCCTGCTGCGCAAGCGGGTCAAGTCAACATCAACTGCAAATTGATCGGCGAATAGGGCCGAGGCTACTGCAGCCCCGGAGCCGCTGGATTGTGAGGCGGTGTGGTTGCCTCGGGGCCGCTGCCTTTGTCACCCGCGCTGCTGCCCGCTCCTGAATCAGCGGGCAAGATGATGTCTGGCGGGGGCTGTTTGCTAATCGGAACATTTGGCGAGGTCGGCGAAACGACAGCGTTATTTTCGCTGCCTGGGCCGACTTTGCCGGGCTCAATTGTCTTTGCGGCGCTGGGCGCGCTGCTGCTGGTCGCATCGGCGAAGGCTGGAAGAGAACTTCCGAGCGCGGCCGACGCGATCGCGGCGGCCATGAGAAGTTTCTTGCTCATGGGTATAATGTCCTTCCGCTGTTCCATACGCGTCCAACGCATGGCACAACGAAGGTGTTCCCAATGATAAAAGAGCCCGAAACGTCAGCCTTTTTTGTTTGACGGCGCGGACGTGTTCGACGTCGACGGGGCGTTCGCCGGATTGGGCTTTTCCTTGACGTTGACCTTGTCGCCGCTGTCGATACCGTCCGGCGGACTTTCGATCACGCGGTCTTCGGGTGCGAGGCCCGATGCAATCTCGACGGTCGCGCCACGGTCGCGGCCGATGGTGATGGATTTCAAGTTGACCTTATCGTCGGTTCCGACCGTTGCGACGCGCAGGCCCTCTTTATCGAAGATAATGGCGCTCGACGGAACGACCAGGACGTTGTGCTTGCTCCCGACTTTTAGGCGAACGCTTGCGTAGGCGCCCGGCATCAATTCCCCGGCCGCGTTATCGACGATGAGCTGCATGCGGGTCGTGCCGGAGGCCACGTCGACGGCACCGGAAGAGGCTTCGACTTTCGCTTCGTAGGTTTTACCGGGCCGCTCGGGCACCGTTAAAGTGCCGACGGTTCCCTTCGGAATCATGGGCACGTAAGCCTGAGGCACGTTGACGTAGAGGCGCAGCTTGTGCACGTCGGCAACGACGAACATTTCCGAGCCCGTCGCGCTACCGGTGTTGATGAGGTTGCCGACATCGGTGTTTCGCACCGTGACGATGCCGTCGAAGGGCGCCACTATGCGCTTGTATTCCGTCAATGCCTTCAGCCGATCGACGTTGGCCTGCTCCGACTTCACGAGCGCGTTTTTTGCGTCCAGATCAGCCTTCTTTTCGTCTGCCGCCTGATGCGTGACGTAGTTGCTCGGCAACAGGGCCTGATAGCGCTCGTTCGTGACCTTAGCGAGCGCAGCGTTGGCCTTGGCGTTGACGAGATCGGATTCGGCCTGCGACAGCTGCTGATCGAGATCTGGAGCGTCGATCGTTGCGAGCACGTCGCCCGTCTTTACATGCGAGCCGATATCGACTTTACGCGTTGCGACGTAACCGCTGACGCGCGCAAAAAGGGCCGCCTGGTAATAGGCGTCGAGACGGCCTGGAAGATCGAGGATGCCGATGCTCTGCTCGACCGCGGGCGCGGCTGCAGCTACCGTCGGCACAGCTCGTTCTGCTGCTTTGGTCGTCAGTTGCGCGACGCTCTGCTCGCGACTCTCGATTCCCGTGAAGGCTAGAAACGCAGCGCCGCCGATGAAGATGACCGTCACCAGGGGCATCTTCCAGCGTGAGCGCTGGCGCGGCTCCGCGGGCGTTTCAGGCAGCATGGAATTCTCCAGGGATTGCGCCGTGCGGTGACGAAGCGTTTGAGGTCCGGCGTTTGTGGATCAGGCTAAATATGACCGGCACGATAAACAGGGTCGCGGCGGTTGCGAAAATAAGGCCGCCGATGACGGCGCGGCCGAGCGGGGCATTCTGCTCGCCGCCTTCACCCAGTCCGAGCGCCATCGGCGCCATGCCGATGACCATCGCGAGTGCGGTCATCAGGACGGGGCGAATACGTACGAAGCCGGATTCGAGAGCGGCGAGGATTGGATCGCCGTGGTCGGCCAACCGTTCGCGGGCGAAACTCACGACGAGCACGGCGTTCGCGGTCGCGACGCCCATACACATGATCGCGCCGGTGAGGGCGGGCACTGATAGAGTCGTTCCGGTGAGGAACAACATCCAGATGATGCCGACCAGGGCGGCCGGAAGCGCCATGATGATTACCAAGGGGTCGCCCCAAGATTGGAAGTTGACCACGATCAGCAAGTATATAAGCACGATCGCGCCAAGGAGACCGAACAACATTCCCGCATAGGCGCTATTCATCGTCTTGACCTGGCCCAGCATGACTGCGGTCGCGCCCTTGGGAAGCTCGCTCTTCGTGGCGTTGAGAACTTTCTGAATGTCGCTCGCAACAGCTCCCAAATCGCGACCCTCAGTCGTCGTTAAAATCTGAACCATGGGCTGGATGTCGTACTGCGATACGACCGCGTTCGTGACGGACCGTTTGAAATTCGCAACGGCTCCGAGAATCTGCGGCGCGGCGGAGTCGTTGGCGGCGGTGATCGGCAGATTTTGCAGCGACGTCAGCGTGTCGAGCTTGTACTGCGGCGTCTGGATGACGATCGGATACTGGACGCCATTCTTCGGATTGAGCCAGAAGGCAGGGTTTTCCTGTCCCGTGCCGGCAAGGCTCGCGCCAAGGCTCTGGGTCACATCGCGCTCGGTCACCCCGACATATTGCGCGCGAGAACGATCGACGTCGATGTCGAAGCCGGGGTTGCGGCGCGATTGCTGAATGCGAGCATCGGCGACGCCCGCGATCATCTTGATCTGTCGTAAGATCTTCTGCGCATAGTCGAATGCGCCGTCGAGATCCTTGCCTCGGATCTGAAGATCGATCGGCGTCGGGGCGCCGAAGTTCAGAATTTGGCTGACGATGTCCGCCGGCAGGAAAGAGAACGTGGCGCCGGGAAACTCTCTTGGTAGCGCGGTGCGAAGTTCTTTCACGTATTCGGCGGTCGGTCCGTGGCCTTCCTTAAGAGCGATCTGGATGTCTCCATCCTGGGGGCCGATCATGCCGGTGTTGTTATAGGTCGTGTTGATGCCGCTGATCGGCATGCCGATGTTGTCGACCATCACCTCGATCTGGTCGGAGGGGATGACGTCGCGAATGGCATCCTGAATTTTTGCGAATTCATGCGCGCTTTCCTCGACACGGGTTCCGATTGGGAGACGAACGTGCATCAGGATCTGGCCGGCATCTACCGCCGGGAAGAAATTTCTGCCGAGATACGGGGCCAGCAAGAACGATGACCCGATGAAGCCGAACGAAATGACCAGCATAATTGCGCGATGGGTAAGTGCGCCCTCCAATAGGCCGCGGTAGGCGACGCGGAATTTCTCGAAGCCATGTTCGAAGCCACGCTGAATGAGGAGGAACGGATTTCGCGTCGGCCTTTCGTGCGCGTCGTGGTCATGCGGCTTCAGCAGATACTTGGCCATCGTCGGTACGAGAGTTCGCGATAGAATAAACGACGATACCATCGCGAACATGACCGCTTCGGCCATCGGTACGAACAGGAAGCGCGCGACGCCTTCGAGAAAGAACATCGGCACGAAGACGATACAGATACAAAGCATCGACACGAAAGCGGGGGTAGCGATCTGATCGGCGCCATCGAGAATGGCTGTTTCGACGTCCTTTCCCTGCTCCAGGTGATAGTTGATGTTTTCGATCGTCACGGTCGCTTCGTCGACCAGGATGCCGACTGCGAGAGCCAAGCCGCCGAGCGTCATGATGTTCAGGGTTTCGCCAAGCGCGGACAGCATCGCGATGGATGAGAGAACGGCGAGGGGAATTGAGGTCGCGATGATGATCGTCGAGCGGATGCTGCCAAGGAAAAGCAGGATCATCACGCTGGTCAAAGCGGCCGCCAGAACGCCCTCGTGTATGACGTTATTGACCGCGCCGCGAACGAACACGGACTGATCGCCGAGGTAAGAAAACGTCAAAGCGTCGGGCAGGCCGGGCTTGATTTCATTCACCTTGTCCTTGATGCCCTGAATGATATCGAGCGTGGAAATCGCGCCGTTTTTCAAGACGGTCAGCAACACCGAGCGATTGCCATCGACGTGCACGATGTTTTGTTGCGGCGGGTTGCCGTCGCGGATGTGGGCCACGTCACGGATGTAGACCATCGCGCCGTTGACGGCTTTGATCGGTAGGTCTCCCAAATCTTTGAGCGCGGACGGCGCGTTATTGAGCTGCATCACGTATTCCGTCGCACCGATTTTCTGGGTGCCGGCCGGGTTGATCAGGTTCTGCGCAGCGAGAGCGGTTTGCACGTCTTGTGCCGAAAGGCCCTTGGCATGCAGCAGGGCGTTATCGAGGTCGATTTGGATCTGGCGCGTCTTGCCGCCAAAGGGAAACGGTATGGCGGCGCCCGGGACCGTCACGAGACGGATGCGAACCTGGTTCATGCCGAGATCGAAAAGGCGCTGCTCGGTCAGGCCGTCGCCCCCGAGCGCAAGTTGCATGATCGGGACAGTCGAGGCGCTGTAATTCAAGATCAGTGGCGGGTTGGTGCCCGGCGGCATCTGGCGCAGCATCGTCTGCGATATCGCGGTCACCTGCGCGTTGGCGACGCTGATATCGACCGACGGGTGAAAGAAGATTTTGACGACGCCAATGCCGTTGTAGGAATTCGCCTCGATATGATCGATGTCGTTGACGGTTGTGGTGAGCGCGCGCTGGAAGGGAGTCACCATGCGCCCGGACAATTGATCCGGCGGGAGACCGGTATATTGCCAAACGGTTGCAATGACCGGGATGCGAATATCGGGAAAGATATCGATTGGCGTGCGAAGTGCGGCAAGCCCGCCCGTCAGCAGAATAAGCAGCGCGAGCACGACGAACGTGTACGGTAACCGCAACGCGATTCGTACCAGTGCAGCCATAGTTCCGAATTCTCCACATCGCCGGCTCTGACAGATGGAGCCTAGCCGGCGCCCCGGTCGTTAACTGGCGGACCGGAAGGCTTCCGTTTGTAAAATCGCAAAACTCGACGCGACGAAACCGCACGTCATGCGGTGGGATTACTTTTTTCTGGCCGTCCTTTCATCCTCAAGGCGCGGCCCGATTAAACGCCGGGTTCAAGATTTGAGGGATTGCCAGCAATCTGTCCAATAGTATGTTGGAATGCTATTGTTTCGTAATGGCGATTAATCGCAGATGGCTTTGAACCATGGACCTCAGACAGCTCGAACATTTCGTTGCGGCCGCGGATGAACAGCATTTCACGCGGGCGGCGCGGAAAGTAAACATTGTTCAGTCTGGTCTTTCTGCGTCGATCCGGGCACTGGAGCAGGAGATGGGGGCACCGCTGTTCGTGCGGACAACGCGCAAGGTGGAACTGACTGTTGCGGGGCGCGTGCTTTACGAGAAGGCGCAAGACATCATCGCCGGGATCAAAGAGGCGCGGCGGGCCGTGGCGGCCATCAACGGCCTGGAGCGGGGGACGCTCAGCGTCGGAACGTGCGGCAGCCTGCACGCCTTCTTCGATCTGCCGCAGCTTTTAGGCGAATTTCACGCCCTCCATCCGAGCGTTGAAATCAAGCTTTGCCACGGCACGGCGACCAAGCTGATGGAGTCGGTCAAGGACGGCAGTGTCGATATTGGATTTTTTCCGCTCTACGAGAAGAGCCGCGAGATCGTCACGATCCCGATTGCATCGGATCAACTTGTTGTCGTTCACCCGATGGGACATCCGATTGCGGCGCGCGAGAACGTGTCGCTCGAAAGTCTGGCCGACGAGACGTTCGTCGATTTTCAGCCGGAGAAGGGAACGCGCAAGATCGTCGATCGCGCGTTCGGAAGCATCAACGCCTCACGTAAGTGCGTGCTTGAGGTCGGCGACATTCAAGTGCTGCTCGATCTTGTCGCTTATGGTTTCGGGATAGCACTGGTTCCCAAGACGTTTGCTTGCGCGCGCGTTGCGGCTGCGAAGGCACCTAAGCTCGGAATAGTGACACTCAAGAAGCCCGCAATCGCCTGGGAACTCGTGGCGGCATGTAGTGGCCGGGCGGGCGTTGCTCAGACGCGCAATCCGACCGTCGCCGCCTTTACGAAGCTCGTCGACAAAATTCGCGCGGATGCCGTAGCGGCTTAAGCTTCAGGCGATGCTCGCCTGATATACATAGTAGGCCATCGCTACCGTCATCGCCGGAATGAGGGCGATGTGCAGGAATGCGAGCCCTTTCTTCAGCCAACCAATAGGCTCGATGCGTCTGTTTACCCGCGCGATCGTGATGGCGATGATGACGCTCAGAACGAGATACGTGAACAAGAACAGGCGATCGGAGAGCGTTTCGATATTGGCGTCGAGCTTCGGTAAGGCGAGATAGAGTGCGACTGCCGAAAGCAAAGCTGTTACCTGAATCGTCACGATCGCCTCGAAGTGATGCGTCGAAATGAAAATCGACAGATAGGCGATGAACAGGATGAAGCCCAACGGCACGACGACGCGGAGGATGTAGTCCGTCGTCTGCCGCTTCATCAGCCATACGAAACTCGCCTTGTAAAAAGGTACGACGCTTGGTTCGAGCGTTTGCGCATCGATGGTGCGGACGAAATCCTCGTCGTAGCCGACATACTTGTCCTTGGGGTCCCAGCCATCGACCTTGACCGACTTATCGCGCAGACTGGCGGGGGGTGGTTGCACGATGAATGCCGCGTTGCCGTGCTTGGGCTGAATGTCGATTGAAAAACGCTGCGTGTCGAAGGGATAGTTTCTCAGGTTGGGTGAATAGAGGAATTTGCCCGTCACCTGATAGATTTTCATGTGGTCAGGGTAGGCGTCGCTCTTGCTGCCGTCGTGGATCGGCTGGATCGTTATCTCTCGATTGTTAGATCCCGGATCAAGATAGGCATTCGAGAATTCGATCTGATCGATCGACGCGCCGTTGCTATCGTTCATTGAGATGTAGAAGTCGGCGAGAAATGTTTGATTGTTGTCGTCGATCTGGTCAGCGTGAATGAGATCGATATCGGCATACAGTGTGTCGATGCGCTTCATAACGTTGCTGCGAAGGCGTATAAACTGGAATGGAGCCAATTGGGCGTGCTGAACTCCGCGCGGCAGCTTAACGATGAGAGGCGCGCGAGCAGCGGCGCGTGATCCCGGCCTAAATGACCAGTTGCCGAACCGGCCGCTGAAAATGCCTCTGCCGGCTGCATATGTTGTGCCCAGTTCGTTGACGATGAAATCGCGAAGCGCGGAGACGTTGGCGGCAGCGGGTGCCGACCGCGCAGCTTCGGCGATGAGACGGATCATGTCGGCATAGCGCATCGCTGTTTGCAGCGCTCGCATGTTTTCGTCGTCGAGTGGATTCGGCGGAAGATCGTCATCACGAAGTTTACATGTTCCGTCTTTCCAACCCGGCGCGGAGTCGTTTTTTGGGCCTTCGAAGACCCAGTATTCGGGATGGATCGACGTCAGTAGCAGGTCGCGGAGGCGTTCGCTGTAGACGTCGGGAAAACCATCAAATGCCAGCAAATAGATGTCGTTGGGATAGCTGCCGTTGCCTTTGGCGGTCAGGACGTCTGCACGTCCGGTAACGAATAATGGTGGCGTGTATCCCGCAGCCTTGAATAGCTTCAAGACATCCTTGATGCGTTTGCTGCCGATCGAGAGGAAAACCAGCTCCGGGGCTTTGGCTTTTAGCTCATCGACGGTCGCGGCGATATCGTCCGGGTTGAGCTTTTCGTTCGTGAGCTTGAGACGGCGGTCGGAAACGACAGCGTCGTCGCCAAGAAATTTCTTCACCGAATCTCCGAGATTGGCGCTGAAGACGTTGTCCTGCAATCCGACGAACGCGACTTTCGTGTATTTCATCTCCTTGATGAATGCCGTGATGACTGGCATCCGCTCTTCGTCTTCCGACGGGCGCGTCGTGAAAACAGACGGGTAGTTGGTGATAAGGCTCGCGACAGAGATGTCGGACAGGAACGGAATGCCGCTTGCAGTCAGCGCCTTGCCGTCGGCGTCAAGCGCTGCCTTGGAGCGCGTCGAGTTCGTCATGCCGATCATGCCTACGGTCTGAGGATCGGCGATAGCTTCGGCGAGATTTGCCGCGGCGCGTTGCACGTCGCCCTTGTCATCGTAAAGGCTGACCGTGAGCTTTCGGCCGGCAATGCCCCCAGTGCGATTGATATAATTCTGCGCAAGCGTGGCGATGCGCTTGATCGCGGTGACGATGCCGCTGTCGTAGCAATCATCGGTGTTTGACGAAAAGAAGATCGGAACGGAAACTGGCGGTCGCTGCGCAGCGTCGGCTTCATCGACGGCTTGCACTGCGGCAGGAGCTGTACTGGGACCGATGCAAAGCACGAGCATCAGTGCAACGATGCCAGCCAGACGCTGTAATGGACGTTGCCCCAATGCGCGCGCGTAAAGTCTCAACCCCGCAATTGTCACGTCGCCCACCCCAATTTCATAAGACCGGAACATCCGAATATTTTCCGGAAGTCCGACTTCCCTCACTTCAAGTGTCTCGTGCCCGTGAGACCATTATAAGTCCGGGCCAAAGAACGGAAGAATTTGGTTTGGATTAGGCCGGTCAGACTAGCTTGCCGCAATTCGGCGAAATTAATCTTCGCACACGGAGTTCACGAGAAGGCCCGACAGAATCCAGCCCTGAAGATGTTGGGCGGCGCGTAGCGGTGCGCTTTCGGGGTCGTCGAAAATGGCTACGAGTTCGCACAAGCCGCCAAACGGAACGCCATTCATTGCCTCGGCCCACATCATGGCTTCTTCATCCGGCATGCGGCGGACTTTGGGTGTCGTCTGATGTCGCCAGACAATGATGCTTTCCGGCCGGGCGCGAGTCTCAACTGCAGGTGGTGTCTCGTTATTTTTTAGTGCTAGCCACAGCCCGTGCGCGTTGCTCATCAAGGCGAGGCGGCGGGCGGAAGGGTGGGGACAGAACACGAGGTCCGACCATCGCTCGGGCGGAACCGCGGCGAGGTCGGATAGCGCGAGCGGCTCGGTATCCGGGGCATCGAACGCATCGTTCAGCGCACGTTCCAGGGCTGCAAGCTCGCCAAGTTGGGCTGCATCGGTTCGAGTTTCCGAAAGAAAGTCGGGTAGGCGATGAGAAAACCAGCGCGCATTCTGGTTTCGCGACGGGCAAGCTGCGACATAAGCCTTTGCGATCTCGTTGAAGGCCTCATCGCCGAGGTAGGCATAAAGCAGCGGATGATCGTTGCGGAGGACTTCGACAAGGCGGGCGACATAGGCGTGGCGATAGACGCCGAACAGGACGGTGCGGTCCGTGCGCGAATTGTCCAAAAGCTCGTTCAGCACCGCATCGTCACTTTGCATGACGGCACGCTGGAACGCCGCCTGCATTTCGCTCAGAGTAGGGGCAGGGGCCGGTTCAGCGCGCTCGGCTTTCTTTTCTGGTGCAATGGTGGGCGGCATGAGGATCTCGATCGCTCCTGCTATGCAGAGAACACGTCTTCGGCCAGAAGGCGCGCCTTGCCGAGTTCTTCAAGCATGACGTCGAGCGGTGGTATGTCGTCATCGCGCTCGATGATCGTCGAGACGGGACCAAAGCGTTCGAGCGCGGCCTTATAAAGCGTCCAGACCTCGTCGCAGACGAGAGCGTCATGGGTGTCGATAATATGGGTCATGTTGTGCTCATGGCCCGCGAGATGAAACTGCACCACGCGATCGGCCGGAATTCCATCCATGAACTCATACGGATCGTAGTCGTGGTTGAAGGCGCTGACGTAGACGTTGTTGACGTCGAAGACGAGCCAGCAGCCGGTCCGTTTCGTCATCTCGGCGATGAACTCCCATTCGGGCATTTCGGAGTTTCTGAACTGGACGTAGGACGAGACGTTCTCTAGCGCCAAGGGTCTTTTGAGATGATCCTGCACATGCTGAATGCGTGCCACAACGTGGTCGAGCGCTTCACGGGTATATGGGAACGGCAGCAGATCATGCAGGTTCACGCCGTGGACGCCCGTCCAGCAGAGGTGATCGGAAACGAACACGGGTTCGGTGCGATCGGCGAGGGCTTTGAGCTGCTTGAGGTAGTCGGGATCGAATGGCGCGGTCGATGCGATCGAGAGCGATACGCCGTGCATGACGATCGGATAGCGGGCGCGAATCTGATCGAGGATTTTCAGCGGTTGGCCGCCCGGCACCATGTAGTTTTCCGAAATGACCTCGAACCAGTCGAGGTCGGGGTCGCCGTTCAGGATGTCGGCATAGTGCTGGGACCGCAGGCCGAGGCCGTAGCCCAGGTATCGTGGCTTTCCCTGCGGCACGGGCCTCAGATCGGCGGCGGCTTTTGCTTTCGTTGCACCAAGCATGACGAAATTCCTTTTGTCCTAGAACCTGGTGGTTAGCGCCGTCAGCCAGGCAGGGGATGCAGCGACAATGTAGGCTTCGAGTGTCTTATCAAAGCCGGTGAGAATGGCGAGACCGGTCAGAATAAGGACGCCGCCCAGAATGTATTTTCCACCCGATCCTGCCGAGGCTAGCGTGTCCCGCCAGCGATTGAGGATCTCTCGGGAAAGCGCGCCCAGGACGAGCAGCGGAACGACGGCGCCGAAGCCGAATGCAAGCATCGTGATGGCGACCTGGCCAAGGTCCTTGCCCTGAGCCGCAAGCAGCGATGCGGCGCCGAGCGTCGGACCGACGCAAGGACTCCAGACGGCGCCGAGAACGAGACCCACCCCGAACTGGCCGAGAATGCCGGGGCCGGCGTATCCGCCAAGTGCGTGATCTGCCCAGTTCGAGATCGGTCCGGCGGCAACAGCAAGCCGTTGCTGCAGGACGGGAACCACCAACACGGTGCCGATCACGATCAAAAGGGAAGCGGCGATGAAACGGAAGAAACTGCCATCCAAGCCGATCGCGAAGCCGACGGTCGCAACGAACAAGCTGATCGCGACAAACGAGATCGCGACCCCTGCAGCCAATGCGAACGGCCCGTAGCGATGGGCCGACGCCGCCGTCGCCATCACGATCGGAACAAGGGGCAGAACGCACGGAGACAGGACAGACAGAACTCCGGCGACGAACGCCAGGGTAAAGGATACCAGCATAGGAGCAGTCCTTAGAGGGCCTTGCGCATCAAGCCGTCAATCGCGCTTTCGCTGGTGGCACCGACGGAGCGGCCCGTCTCCTTGTCGCCTTTGAAAACGATCAGCGTGCTTTGGGCGCGGGCGTCGAACTTTCGCAAAACGTCTTTGCGTGTGTCGAAATCGACTTCGAAAATAGTGAGGTTCTTGTACTGCGGCTCAGAGGACAGCTTTTCGATGATGGGCTTTTGCGCCTGACACGTCGGGCACCAGGGTGCCGAGATATCGACAAGGATCGGTTTCCCCTGCGCTTGGGCAGCGGCGAAGTCTTTTTCATCGAATGTCTTGCGCTCTGCTGCGGCTGCGCCGACCGCCATCAGCGTCATCATCACCAGCGCCAGACAGGCGTGCGCAATATACCTAAACGACATTTATTGGCCTCGTCTTATTCATGCGGTTTTGAGGATCGTTCAGCGGCATAAAAAACGCCGCGCTGGAGGCGGCGTTTTTTACCTTAGCGTGTTTACTTCGCCGGTTCGAAATGGCCGGTCGTGCAGCCTTCCTTGGTCGTCTCGGTGAAGCCCTGACCCTTGCAGGCGTTCTGGCCTTTGCATGCGTTCGTGGCGCTCTTGCAGGCGCTCTGGCCCTTGCAGGCGTTGGCGCCGACGCAGTGGCCCATAGCTTCATCGGCATACGCAACCGTCGACATAACGGCATTCGCAAGCATGAGAGATGCCGCTGCCGCTGCGAGGGCCGAACCAGACTTTGCACTGATCTTCATGGTGTTTTCCCTTTGGAAGGTATTGTGTTTCCACGCTGTCGTTCGTGCCGGGCCGAAACCCGGTCACGAGGGTGGTTACGGCTGTCCGGCAAGCGATGTTTCCGGATTTGGAAAAAAAATTCGAGAGCATCTTTTTGTGGCCGCCGCGGAGCCCCATACGATCGGCCAAATTATTCCGGATCGGCTGTAACCAGCGGGCGAGGCGGCTCGTAAGTGCCTTTTAGTTGCGCGGGAGGTCCCGCCTCATCTCCAACTGAAGGCAAAGGCCATGAAATTTCTCACGCACTGGTTGATCGACGTCCCCGAAAAGCTGTCTCGCGTCTTCTTATGGTTGCCGCCACTCTTTGCGCGCATTGTCGTCGGTTGGGTCTTTATGTGGAGCGGGTGGGAAAAGCTGCACGCGCTGCCTCAAATAACGGCAAATTTCGCGTCTTGGGGCATTCCGTTTCCGGAGATCATGACGCCGTTCGTTTCGGGCGTGGAATTCTTCGGCGGTCTCTTTCTTCTGCTGGGACTGTTTACGCGGATCGCCGGCGCGCCGCTGGTCGTCGTCATGATCGTCGCAATTATCAGTGCTAAGTGGGATCAGGTCGATTCATTCGAAACGCTCGCCGGTTTCGAAGAGATGGCCTATATGGCGCTGTTCGGGTGGCTGGCCGTTGCAGGCCCAGGTCCGATCTCGCTCGACTATCTCTTGCAGAAGCTGCAGCCCAAGGAAGATAGCAGCATGCTATCACCTTCGGTGCGGACGACCTGAAAGCTTACGGCGCTTCCTGGTCTTGCGACGCGCCGAGGCATTCCGTAGTTTCGCTGACTTCGGAGAACCGTCAGCGGAGCGCATCCAGTCTATGCTCAGTACGTCGCCGCCCTGGTACACGCGGCTGTTGCCGTGGCGTCATGCGAGCAGGCGCGCGGCAATGCATAAAGCACGACAAGACGTGGCGGGCCTTGAGCCCGCCGTCGTCATTACAGGGGGATCGCGCGGCATAGGTCTTGCGCTTGCCCGGCGGTTTCTCGAAGCCGGACACAAGACAGCGATCGTGGCGCGAAATGGGGTTCGCCTAGCGGAAGCATCCGCGGCCCTCAAGGAGGAGACGGGTGCGGACGCCGTGGCGATCTTGTGCGACGTCAGCGAAGCCAACGCGATAGACGTGATCTCTGCCGCTCTTGCTCGTTCCGGCCTCTATCTCGATGTTCTTGTCAACAATGCGGGCTTGGGTCTCGCCGGGCCGTTCGTCGAACAGTCGGAAACGGAGCTATCGGCGCTTGTCGCTCTCAACATCGAAACCGTGACGCGTCTGACACGCGCGGCGCTTCCCGCCATGCTCGCGCGTGGGCAAGGCGGTGTGCTGAATATCGCCTCGCTCGGCGCGAGCGTTCCCGGCCCGAACCAATCTGCCTATTATGCCAGCAAAGCCTATGTGGTCTCGCTGACGGAAGCGATCGCAAGCGAAATCGCTGGCCAGGGCGTACGTATGAGCGCGTTGCTACCGGGACCGGTGAATACTTCGTTTCATGAAGAGATGGGCGCGGAGCGATCGCTTTATCGGTATGTCTTGCCGCCGATGTCGCCGGAAGGCGTGGCGCGCAGCGCGTATCGCGGATTCATGTGGGGCAATCGCGTTATCGTGCCGGGCATTCTCAACCGATTTTTCTACATTGCACTGAGGTTTTTGCCTCATGTGCTTACTGTTCCGATGATGCACTGGCTGTTGCGCCGTCCCCATACCTTAAGCGGGCCTTAAGATCGGAATGCATTTTTACGATAATTGTCCATGTTTGTATTATGGCAACCATTTCCGTCTATGGTGACTAGGGCTCTGGAATGAAGTTTCGCGTATCCGGAGCTTCCCACGCGGCTACGCTGAGCGGATTGCACGGGCTCCTTTGAGTTCGATATCTCCGGTGCGTGGCCGCGATGTATTTATCGTGGCGCCAGCGCAGCGATTGTTTCGCGTTTTGCTGCCGTCTCGCTCTGATTTCGGCTAAGCGGCTTTGGTGCGTAAAGGAGTTGATCTCCCGTCGGCAGCATCGGATGCCCGATCGGCCAGGACGCGCGCGACGAAGGCCTGCGTTTTTTCCACCACCAGATCGCGCTGCCGGTCGAGCGTGACCATGTGGTAGCTGTCGTCGAGGACGAGAAGCTCTGCCGCCCCCTGAAGGGCCGCCTGCAGGTACGTGGCATTTTTGAGGTTAGCGTAGTCGTCTTCGCGCGAATGGACGATCAACGCGGGCTGACGAATTTCTCCAATTCTTTTTTTCATGACCGATACGAGGCGGCGATGCTCGTACAGCATCGCGCCGGGCGTTCCGACAGTGCCGAGGGCTGAACCGTCGGATGCCGCAAGCGCGGCGCGAACGAAATCGCGAACTCGGGGGCATTTGATGCCAAGAGAGTCGGCGTCAGGAAATTGCATCAAGTTGGCAATGCGACGGCTGCGTACGAGAGAGAACAATCGGCTGTACCAGGGCATTGCCCAGCCGTTGACCCAGAGGGTCGGCGAGAAGAGCGCAACGCCCTGCACTTTGTCTGGATGGCTCGCGGCAAGATGCAGAGCCACAATGCTGCCAAGGCAGAGGCCGCCGACGATAACGGTATCACATTCCTGGCGAAGCTCTTCGAGGGCAGCTTCGGCGCTGCGAAGCCAATCTTGCCATGTCGTTGTGACGATATCCGCCCGCGTACCGCCGTGTCCCGCGAGCGTTGGGCAGTGGACGGTGTAGCCGGCGCGCGCAAGCCCGATGGCAACGAAGCGCATTTCGGCCGGCGTGCCGCATAGGCCGTGGATCAGCAGCACGCCAGTCCGGCCGCCCGCGATCCGAAACGTTGATTTTGTCGGGCCGGATTCTGAGGGTGGCGTCGTGGTGAGTGGCGAAATCGCTGCGGACATGGCGTCGTCTCCCGTTGGACTGACGACGAGCTTTAAGTTTGCTCGCATCGAGCGGCTGTTCCGTCGGCGACAGCCGCGTGGGTGCTAAGCCCCGATTTTTGCTCGCTGAGTTCCCTGAGGAACAATCGGTCCGGAGAGGGGCAGCCGCCGAGATTGGCGAGCGCATCAAGCTGCGCTATGGGAAGCGCTCACAACAGCCGCTCGGACGCCAACGCCGAGCGCTATACATCTTATAAGAGGCGTGCGGATCAACGCGCGTCCTGCAGGGTCATTGGAAACGAACGTGAGCCAACCAGTCATCGCCGCGACGGGCCTCTACGTGCCGCCGGACAGCATTTCGAATAACGAACTCGTCGATGCGTTCAATGCTTACGTCGGCGCGTTCAACGCGGACCATGCCACCGCCATCGCAGCAGGCGACATGGCGCCTTTATTGCCGTCGTCGGCCGATTTTATCGAAAAGGCGTCAGGCATAAAATCGAGGCACGTCGTCAATAAGAACGGCATTCTCGATCCGGCTGTGATGCGCCCTGAGATCCCTGAGCGCACGAACGACGAACTGTCCGTCCTTGCCGAGATGGCCGTCCTTGCGGCTCGGGATGCGTTGGCCCGATGGGGCGGTAATGTGAGCGACATAGGGGCGGTCATTTGTGCGGCTTCGAATATGCAGCGGCCTTATCCGGCCATCGCGATCGAAGTGCAGAATGCGCTTGGCGTGCGAGGCTTTGCCTTCGACATGAATGTGGCGTGCTCGTCGGCGACGTTCGGCATCAAGACGGCGGCCGACTTCATATCCAGCGGATCGGCCAAGGCTGTCCTCGTCGTCAATCCCGAAATCTGTTCGGGGCATCTCAATTTTCGTGACCGGGACAGTCATTTCATCTTCGGTGACGTGGCAACGGCCGTCATTGTCGCCGATGAAGCGCTGGCGGATGGCGGTTGGTCCATTCTCGGAACGCGTCTCAAAACGCAGTTTTCGAACAATATCCGAAATAATTTTGGCTTCCTCAATCGCTGCGCGCCTGAAGGCATAGGCGCCGCCGACAAACTGTTCGTGCAGGAAGGGCGTAAGGTTTTCCGTGAAGTCGTGCCGATGGTGATCGATATGATTATTGCGCACGCGGAGCATCTGGGCGTCGACCCGAAAGGCTTGAAGCGGCTATGGCTGCATCAGGCCAACATCAACATGAACGATATGATTGGCCGGAAGGTTCTGGATCGCGTTCCGACGCCTCAAGAAAACGTCATCATTTTGGATGAGTTTGCAAACACCAGCTCGGCGGGATCGATCATCGCTTTCCATAAAGCGAACAGCGACTTTGCGGTGGGCGAGACGGGGCTGATCTGTTCATTCGGTGCCGGCTATTCCGCAGGAACTGTGTTCGTCCGCAAGCGCTGACCGCGGCGTTCTCCGTCAAGCCAGGCTCGCGGCGAGATTGATCGTCAGAGCGAGGACCATGGTGTTGAAGAAGAACGACACGATGGCATGAAGCGTGGCCAACCGGCGCATCGACTTACTATTGATAAGGACGTCGGAGGTCTGCGACGCGGCACCGAACGAGGTCGCGAAATAGAAAAAGTCCCAATAGTCAGGTTTTGGGTCTCCCGGAAACGTCAGGGAGTTGTCTGCGTCAGACTTATCGACGAATTGGTCCGGTGCATAATACTCGTGCGCATAATGCATCGTGAAGGAGACTTGCGTCACGAGCCATGAGATGACGATGGTCGCCGCGGCCAGGGCGGCAAAGAACAGTTTTCCTTCGTTGGATGCGGCTTTAGCCTCGACGAGCAATCCGAAAATCGCTGCAAAGCTAGAGAACATTGCCATCAGCACAATAACCAAAATGACGACGCCGCTGTCGTCCTGGCGCGCTGCCCGTGTCCGAATCCTGTCGGAGTGACATCCCTGCATGGTGTAAAATGCCATTGCGAGGTAGGTGCAGCCGCCTGCGCACCAAGCGAGAGCTTCGCGCACCGCACCGCTGAACGACGCGGGCAGTAGAAATAGAGCTGCGGCTGTGACGAGGGCGCCGATTACGACGCGTGGCCGCAAAACGATCGAGCGGCCTATCGAGCGCGGATTGTACCAGTGAACTTGATGAGGCGGTTTCGGGAGGTGATCGGCTTTGGTGGTGTCAGCCATGTTTCGCGCTCAGGCCAGGTGCTGTTCTGCTCTTACTTTGAATACGCAATTTAACATGTTTTTCTGCGGTCGGCAGTGACGCGGTAGAGACGTTTAAGGTTTTCTGTGCGCTCACGAATAGGTCGAGCGGCCTATAGCCTCACGCTGAATGGCGACGGCTTAGCAAAGCGCCTCACATTGTAAATAGGATAGGCAATGAATGAGGAGGCTCTTCGATGACCACCCCCACGCGGGAGATGGCAGTCGATTGCGCTTCGCTGACATCTGATGTTTGCGCGCGGCCGTTGATCGTCGTCGTAGAAGACGATTACCGCTCGTCCATGGCGCTCACCATGCTGATCGACGATTGGGGATATTCTTGTGTAGCTGCGCGGTCCTCGCGCGAAGCAGTGCGAACGCTCGGTCATCGGCTGAGCAATGTGGCGGCAATCATCACGGACATCGAGATCGATGGACAGATGCGTGGCATTCGTGATGCTCAGGCCATCGCAGCTACGATCGGCCACACCGTTCCAACGATCGTTACGACCGGTCACGCCGAATACGCCGCCGTTGCCTCGCCCTTTCCGGTCATCAGGAAGCCGTTCGACCCGGACATTCTGCATCGATGGCTGATGCATCGCGTCGGCTCCGTGATGACTTGAGCACGTGCGGAACCGACATCGTTCGCGGAGCGATTAGCTTCGCGTCGCAAGCTCGGTGCGATTGCGGGCACCATAATGCGAGAAGAGAGCTGCGAGATGGATTTTTACCGTACCTTCGGCAATGTCCAGCTCGCGTGCGATCTCCTTGTTCGAAAGGCCCCGGCGGACGCAGTCCAGAACATCGCGTTGACGCGGTGAAATGGATTTGTAGGTGGCTCCACCGCCGGGGTCCCCCACTTTTCCGGTCGCAGCAGACTCCGAGCGCATCTGCTGCTTGGCGGTCGATATCGCCGCAGCGGCAGCGCCCGATGTCATGAAGCGCGGCACGAATACACGGCCGTCCAGGATATCCTGCAGTGCGCCAACAATTTCGTCGTCGGCGAGTGATTTCGGCACGTAACCGTTCAATCCCATGGCGACGGCTTTGACGACGTCGTTGCGTTCCTCGGACCCCGAGACGATGGCGACCCGAATGCCGGGGTAGGTCTCCTTGACGACGCTTAGGCTGTCGGGGCCGGAAATGCCGGGCATCGCCAGGTCGAAAAGAGCGAGTTCGACGTTCGGCGTTTCCGCTAGGCGATCCAAAGCGGAATCGAAGGTGGCGGCTTCTATGACCGAGCCGAAGCCCATGCGATCGCGAAGCAGAAAGCCGAAGCCCGAACGGTAAAGTCCGTGATCGTCGGCAACCAAAACGGTGCCACGTTGAGTGTTTGTCATGAGTTTCTCTGAACTAACCGGCATGCATTTCCGCTCCGAATCCAGCATCCAAGCTCTTTTTTGAATTTATGTGAGCCTTCAAAATTGCGCCGAGCGTTGCTGCGATAAGCTCGGGATCGGCGGGTTTCGTTAGCCACGGAAGACCGGCTTTGGCAAGGATCGCAAGCGTCGCAGAATCGGTACCGCCCGATAGCAGAACGCTTGGAATTTCTTCGCCAAATTTTTTCGCCATCCGTCTAATGAATTCCAGGCCCGTCTCCGTGCCGCGCAAGTCGAAGTCGAGGACGGCTGCGTCGATGACGAGGCCATTGTCTAGGGCGGCTTCGGCTTCGATGTTGTTTTGGTAGCCGAAGGCTACGTTGCCGCGATCTTCCAGGTCTTTCGTCAGTGCAGCGACGATCAGAGGGTCATCGTCCAAGATCAAAATCCGCATGCCGCAAATGCTCGGCTCCAGGGCGTTCAGCGCCGGCGGGCGCTGCATATGTTCGATGACGGCGTTTGTCGGCAAAACAATCGAGAAACGTGAGCCGCGTCCAGGTCGCGAGGAGACGGCGATCCGCATGTCCAGCAGTTCGGCGTAGCGGCGCGCGATGGAAAGTCCGAGGCCAAGGCCGTCGTTCGCACCGTAAGCACGATGGGCGGCCCGTGAAAATTCTTCGAATATCTGTTCCCGGCGGTCGTCGGATAGTCCGGGCCCCGTATCATAGACGTCAATGACGCGCTGTCCGTCCCGGCAGCGGGCGGCCAGAATGACGCCGCCGTGCTTCGTAAACTTCAGTGCGTTCGAGACGAGATTGCGAATGATCGTTTCGAGAAGAGCGGCGTCAGTTTCGATCACCCAGTCGCGGCCGCGGCTCAGGAATTTTAGGCCGTTCTGCTCGGCTTCGACGCGCGATCCAACGGAGATGCGTTCGATAAGGTCGCAGATAGAGACCGGCGTTTTTGTAGGTTCTATGAGTTTGGCGTCGAGACGGGACACGTTCAGCAGCGCGTCGAACATGCCTTTCAATCCGCGTAAGCCTTCTTCCATTTGCGCGACGAGCGTCGTGGCCTCGCCGCCGCTGACACGACGCGATAGGGCGCGTGCGAACAATGTGAGGGCATGGAGGGGCTGGCGCAAATCATGGCTGGCGGCTGCGAGGAAGCGCGATTTGGCTTCGGTGGCGCTTTCGGCTGCGGCCTTTGCCCGTTCCAGGCCAATGTTCTGCTCGGCGAGGCGCTGTGTGCGTTCCCGCACCTGACTTTCGAGTGACTGGTTGGCGTCCGCAAGAGATGATCGTTGGGCGTCCAGTTCCTTCACGAGGGATCGCAGAGATTGCGACAGGACGCGGGCTTCCTGATAGCCGGAAACCTGGGGGAATTCGAGTTTCTGACCGCGTCTCAGTCGTTCGGCAACATCAGCGAGTTGGAGCAGCGGCTGCGATAGTTTGCTTGCGAGGATCCAAGCCAGAATCGCTGCGAGAAGCGCAAAGATCGTACCGGAAATGACGATTGTGCGTTGGAGGCTTCGGACGGGCGCGAAGGCCTGTCGCTGGTTCTCACGCACCAAGACGATCCAGTTGAGGCCGGTATACGAACGATAGCCGTCACTTTTCGAGAAGCCGGTTACGTAGGCGCGATTGTCTGGCCAGCGTTCGACGGCAAAGCCGGCGTGGCCGGGACGGGCAGCGTCGATACTGGGCAAATCCAGTGTTTTGCCTGTTATGTCATCGGGACCAAATAGAACCTGGTGTTCTTCGTTGAGAACGATCACGTCGGCAGGGATGGCGTCTTTCATGCTGCCGAGAAGGGTATCGCGAACTTCCTCTGCCCAGTCAGCGCTCAAAGTTGCGCCAAGAACGCCGATGATTTTTTTGTCGTCCGAAACCGGAACCGCAAGATCGATGAAGTCGGATGCGCCGCGTCCTTCATGCGGAATGCGTTGTGCGGTCGTGGAGTTGGGCAACTTGACGTCGCCGACGTACGCGTCCTTTAACCCGCGCTTGAACCAAAGCTGGTTCTTGACGTTGTGGCCCTCGTATTCGCCGCCTGTCGCGCTCAGGATTTTTCCGTCAGGATCGGCGAAGCCAATCCAGGAATAATCCGAATAGGCGCTTTGAAATCGTTCGAGAGACATGCGGAGAGAATCCGGCGCGTCCGTTTTTTGCAGGATACGGCCGAGGGCCGCCATATTGTCGAGAGACCGCAAACGCTCAAACATCGCGCGGTCGAGCTTATCCTGCATTTCGTCGGCAAGAAGCGCCAGCGACTGGCCGATTTCCTGCTCCAAGCGGCTCACGGCGTCGTGGCCGACAACATATGACACGGCGATCGTCAGCAAAAACGAAACGACCGAAATCGCGGCAGCGATCAATACTTTTAACGATACCCGGCGCATCGGATCTTGCTCTTTCCGCGTTAGCGGAAAGCACCCTCAAACTTAATTGAGAACGATATCAAGACCGGATTTCTTAAAGTCTGGACAGGGAAGCATTACCGCAGTGCAGCCGGCATAGGTTTTCCGGAATAGGATAGGCTAATTGGCCTATTTCACTGCATCGACTTAGTTCGGCGGGCTGAGTGGCCTCACCTGTTCGAGAGGCGCACAGATGTATTTGCCAAGCGGATCCATGGCTCTGTCGGCATGGTCTCTCACGGTAGGCAGATCCGCTTGCAAGAGGCGTGCGCCGTCCCTCACCCCATCCAAAAGCGCCGCTTCAAACGTCGGGGCCTGGCTTACCCCCCAAGCCGGGCCCCGTTTCTGTTTGAGGCAGGCCGGTTTTGCGATCAGGACATTTGAGCGGCACCTCGATGACGGGCTTCGCCGCGTCAGCCGTTCTCGTCGATGAACTTTTGAACGGGAATGTTGTGCTGGCTCATCAGGGCGCGCCAATCGGCGACATGCTTTTCGAGCGTTGCGATGACGGCTTCGGTGATTTCGTCATCGGAAGCGGGGCCGTTAAAAACACGCGCCACACCGCCCTTCCAGAATGCGAGATGACCCTCAAGGGTCGACAATTCTCTGTTGGCCCAATCGATCATCGGCAGATCTCCCCCAGGCTGAGTTGTCGATAGCAACACTAGTGCGAATCAACGGTCGCCGGAATCGCATGGATTGGTCGGGTCCGTGAAAATTGTGGGAGTGTGGCAGCGGAGCACGGGACCTGCGGCGACGTCAGGATGCGATTTTCCGTCTAGCGGCAGCGCGCGACTGCCCACGTGTTTTCGATCGTGCCGGTTGATGTAATACTTGGTTGGCGCACGTTTTGAACAGCTCGACGAGTGCCACGAAGAGCGGTTCGCGTGCTGAGCTTTTGCGCCAACACATGGCGATCTGGCGACTCGGCTCGGAATTACTGAACGTCAACAGATGGATACTGCTCTCGGGCGCGCTCCGATTAAGCGTCGCCAGTTCCGGCAGGAGCGTAATGCCGACGTCGGCACTGACCATTTGCCGAAGGGTCTCAAGGCTCGTTGCCCGGAATGACGACCGCTCGTTAGCGCCGGAAAATGCGCAGACCTCAAGTGCGTGATCGCGGAGGCAGTGGCCGTCCTCCAGCAGCATCAGGTCATGATCGACGAGTTCGCCGACATCGATCGAGGTTCGCCGTGCTAACGGGTGACTGGTCGAGACAGCGAGCAGAAAGCGCTCTTCGAACAAAAACGCGGTGCGCAGCTGACTGTCGTTCACAGGGAGGGCAAGAATGGCGGCATCGATTTCGCCGTCACGCAAGCGCGTCATCAGGTTTGAGCTTTTTTCCTCGATCAGGAGCAGTTCAAGATCAGGAAAACGCTTTCGTGTCGGTGGCACGAGATGGGGCAGCAGATAGGGCCCGAGAGTGGGAAAGACGCCCAAGCGTACGGTGCCGACCTCGGGGTTCAGATTCTGGCGAACGCTTTCTTTCAGCTGCTGGATTTCAAGCAAAACCTTCCGAGCCCTGGTTGCCGTCTCATCGCCGTAGGACGTCAGGATGACACCGCGGGAATCGCGTTCGACGAGCGCGACGCCCAGCTCATCCTCGAGCTTTTTGATCTGTGCCGAGAGCGTCGGCTGGCTGACCTGACATGCCTCGGCGGCGCGACCAAAATGACGATACTTCGCGAGTGCGACCAGATATTCGAGCTCGCGAAGTGTCATCCGTTGTTCAGGGCCTTGTGAGGTTTAAGCGGCTTTGACCTCTTTTTCGTCCGGCGCCGAGATGCGGATAAGGTGGTCAAAGGCCGCAAGCGAAGCTTTGGCGCCTTCACCGAGGGCTATGACGATTTGCTTGTAAGGCGTCACAGTGCAGTCGCCGGCAGCAAACACACCAGGCATCGAGGTGCGATTGTGCGAGTCAACAACGATCTCGCCGTACGGCGTCTGTTCGAGTGCACCTTTCAGCCACTCGGTGTTCGGCAACAGGCCGATCTGAATGAAGATGCCGTCGACCGGTAGGACGCGCTTATCGGAGGTCGTCCGGCTCTCGAAGGCGATGCCGATGACCTTTTGTCCGTCACCTTCGACTTCGGTCGTCTTGGCGCCAGTTATGATGTCGACGTTCGGCAGGCTACGGAGCTTGCGCTGCAGAACTTCGTCGGCGCGAAGTTTAAAGTCGAGTTCGAGCAGCGTGACATGCTCGACGACGCCGGCGAGGTCGATTGCCGCCTCCACGCCCGAGTTCCCACCGCCGATTACAGCTACGCGCTTGCCTTTGAATAGTGGACCGTCGCAGTGCGGACAGTAGGTGACGCCCTTATTGCGGTATTCCATCTCTCCCGGAACGCCGAGCTGCCGCCAGCGAGCGCCGGTCGCGAGGATGACGGATTTCGATTTCAGCGACGCACCGTTCGCCAACTCGACTTCGAGGTACTCCCCCTTGCGCGCGATCTTTTCAGCGCGCTGAAGGTTCATGATCTCAACATCGTATTCCTTCACGTGCTCTTCGAGCGCGGCGGCGAGGTGCGGTCCTTCGGTGTGACGGACGGAAATGAAGTTCTCGATGGCTGCGGTGTCGAGCACCTGGCCGCCGAAGCGTTCAGTGGCGATGCCGGTGCGAATGCCTTTGCGCGCAGCGTAAATGGCAGCTGCTGCGCCGGCCGGACCGCCACCAACGACGAGCACCTCGAACGGTTCCTGCGCTTTGATCTTCTCGGCGCTGCGCGCAGCGGCCCCCGTGTCCAGCTTGGCGAGAATCTGTTCGGCGTCCATACGGCCTTGGCCGAAGACCTCGCCATTCAGATAGATGGTCGGGACCGACATGATCTGGCGGGCTTCGACTTCTTCAGGAAAGACGCCGCCATCGATTGCAACGTGCTTGATGCGCGGATTGAGGACCGCCATCAGGTTCAGTGCCTGCACCACATCGGGGCAGTTCTGGCACGAGAGCGAGAAGTAGGTTTCGAAATGAAAGTCGCCGTCAAGCGCACGAATTTGATCGATGATGGCCTGCTCGACACGCGGCGGGTGACCGCCGACCTGCAGCAGTGCCAAAACGAGCGACGTAAATTCATGTCCGAGTGGAATTCCTGCAAAACGAACGCCGATATTCTGGCCGGGTGCGGTCAGCGCGAACGATGGCGCTCTGTCAGAGCTGTTTTGCTCTTCGATCAGCGTGATCTTGTCGGAAAGGTTGGTGATGTCGGTCAACAGGCTGACCATCTCGACGGACTTTGCGCTCGCATCGACCGCGGCGCGAATCTCGATCGGGCGAACGACCTTTTCCAAATAGCCTTTGAGCTGGGATTTGAGTGCGTCGTCGAGCATGGCATTATCCTGTTCGTCGTCCGAAGGACTGAGTTCGTGCGTGCGTGGCATTGCCGCGATGGCCTTCCCGATGAAGGAAAGGCCATCAGGCGCGTTGTTAGATCTTGCCGACGAGTTCCAGCGAAGGTGCGAGTGTCTTCTGGCCCTCTTCCCACTTCGCGGGGCAAACCTCGCCCGGATGTGCTGCGACGTACTGGGCGGCCTTTACTTTGCGGAGGAGGTCGGCGGCGTTGCGGCCGATACCTTCAGCCGTCACTTCCATCGCCTGGATGATGCCTTTCGGATCGACGATGAAGGTGCCGCGGTCAGCGAGGCCCTGGTCTTCGCGCATGACTTCGAAGTTGCGGGTGATCGCGCCCGTCGGGTCGCCGATCATCGCGTACTTGATCTTGCCGATCGTGTCGGAGCTGTCGTGCCAGGCCTTGTGCGTGAAGTGCGTGTCGGTCGAAACCGAGAAAACTTCGACGCCGAGCTTTTGCAACTCTGCGTAGTGATCGGCGACGTCGCCGAGTTCGGTCGGGCAAACGAAGGTGAAGTCGGCCGGGTAGAAGAAGAAGACGGCCCATTTGCCCTTGATGTCGGCGTCGGAGACTTCGACGAATTTGCCCTGCTTGTACGCTTGAGCTTTGAACGGTTTGATTGCGGTATTGATAAGAGACATCTGTTGTCCTGGTCGTAGGTTGCAGCGAAAGCGAAACTTTCGCGGTGCAATATAAGCATTCTCCGGCGATAGAGAATTTGGATAAATGTCGCAACTTCAATAGCTTCAGCCTATGGCGGCAATAGAGCTGATGTGGCGCAGAATTGGCGAGCTGGGGCCCGGTTTTGTGCCGTGCGAAGAGGGCATTGACCCACCCTCGTTGCCTGCATCCAAAAGTTGCGGCGATTGAAACGATCAAAGAGATCTGTTGGACGAAAACGATCGATCTCGTCTTCATCAAGCAACGAGAAATGCAATCAGTTTTGCTTGTTGGGGATCGGCCATGTCGTCATTCGAATTTGGGCAACGCGTGCTGACGCGGCGGACTCTTTTGCGACGCGCCGCTGCGGGAGGCGCAGTGGTGATGTCGGCGCCTGCGTGGGCTGGTGGCGTTGATCTACCGCTTTACGGTGGCGGCGGCGAGCGCGAGACGACGACGGCGTTCCCGCAGAAGGGCAAGATGATCTTGCAGCGGACGCGCCCGCCACTTTTGGAGACGCCGTGGGAAACGTTCGACAAAGGCGTCTTCACGCCCAACGATCAGTTCTATGTGCGTTGGCATTGGGCCGGCATTCCCGAAAGCGTCGACGTCGATACGTTCCGGCTTAAGGTTCACGGAAACGTCGAGCGCGAGCTATCGCTTTCGCTGTCCGAACTCGTTCGCAAATTGCCTCGCGTCGAACTTGCGGCCGTCAATCAGTGTTCGGGCAATTCCCGCGGTCTCTTCAATCCGCGCGCGCCGGGCGCCGAATGGGGCAACGGGGCGATGGGAAATGCGCAATGGACGGGGTTCCGTCTCAAGGATCTTCTCGACTTGGCCGGCGTGAAGGCTGGAAGCATCCAAGCGCGTTTCGCGGGGCTTGAGACGCCCGTTATCGATGGTGGGCCCCACTTCAAGAAGTCGCTGGCGATCGATCATGCTCGGGACGGCGATGTCATGGTGGCGTACGCCATGAACGGAGAACCGTTGCCTTTCCTCAACGGCTTTCCGCTAAGGCTCATCGTGCCTGGATGGTACGCGACCTATTGGATGAAGATGCTGTCGGACATCGAGGTTCTCGACACGCCCGATGAGAATTTCTGGACCAAGAAAGCCTATCTCATTCCCGATACGCCTGGCGCAAATATCAAGCCCGGCGAGAAGGACGTTAAGATGGTCCCGATCAATCGCATGGTTCCGCGATCATTCTTCACGAATGTTGCCGCGGTCGCGAATGTCAAAGCCTCTGCTCCAAACGCTCTTCGCGGCATTGCCTTTGGTGGCGACTGCGGCGTCGCGAGGGTCGAAACGTCTGTTGATGGTGGCCACAGTTGGCACACGGCTGAGCTTGGCTCGGATGAAGGGAAATACGGCTTCCGCAGGTGGAACGCCAACATCGCGCCGATCGATGCCGGCACGCGTTTGAGCGTTATGGTCCGCTGCGTCAACGCGAACGGCGAGGTTCAGCCGGACAAGCCAAACTGGAATCCATCGGGCTTCATGCGCAACGTCATCGAGACCGTTGATCTCGTTGCGGCTTAGGGAGAATGAGATGCAACGCTTCGCGTCGATTTTTGGGGTTTTCTGTGCCGTTACAATTCTTGGCGCGACAGCGCAGGCCAAAGACAGCTTCGATTTCAAGTCGGAGAGCTTTGATTTGCCGGCGGGAGAACGGACGTTCACCGGTCCCGGTGCGGATCCGGTCAACAACAACTGTTTGACCTGTCATTCGGCGGGAATGGTGACGGTCCAACCGCATCTATCGAAGGCGACGTGGGAAGGGATCGTGAAGAAGATGATCAACGTATACAAGGCGCCGGTGCCGGAGGCCGACGTTACGCCGATCGTCGATTATCTCAGCAAAGGTCCGTCAGCCAGCAAATAGGTGTCGATCATTTTGCAAGCGTCTGGTCGTATGCGAGCACGGCGTCGAGCAGAACCTGGGCGCCTGCCGCACATTCTTCCGAGCTTGTCGATTCAGCTTCGTTGTGACTGATGCCGCCTTCGCATGGCACGAAGATCATCGTGGTCGGCGCGACGCGCGCGATGTAGGCCGCATCGTGGCCCGCACCGGATACCATTTCGCGCATACCGAAGCTTGATTTCGCCGCCGCGCCACGGACACAGTCAATCAGCTCGGGTGCGAACTTCACGGCGGGGGACGCCCAGATCTTTTTTTCCTCGTAGGTCAGGCCGAGCGCCGGGATCGCCGTTTTGAGCGCGGTACGAAGGTCTGCTTCCATCGCATCGAGCGCGTTTTCGTCGGGGTGACGCATGTCGACAGTCAGGAAGACTTCACCCGGTACAACGTTGCGGCTGTTGGGCTTGTTCTCGATCAATCCTACGGTCGCGACACCAGGCTGATGTTTCTGGCCGATGGCATCGACGGCTTCGATGATCCGAGCAGCGCCGACGAGAGCGTTCTTCCGCAGATGCATCGGCGTGGCGCCGGTGTGAGCGTCCTGGCCGTGCACCGTGATCTCATACCAGCGCATGCCCTGGACGCCGGTGACGATGCCGATCATTTTCTTTTCAGCTTCGAGGATCGGGCCTTGCTCAATGTGAAGCTCGAACATCGCCGAGAGTTTGTGATCACCCGCCTTCATCGCGCCGCGGTAGCCGATCCGCTCCAGCTCTTCCAGGAACGTCACGCCGTCGCGGTCGACTTGCTCATAGGCATAAGCTGGTGGGAACACACCGGCAAAAACGCCAGACGCGACCATGGCCGGAGGGAAGCGCGAGCCTTCCTCGTTCGTCCAGTTGACGATCTCGATCGGGGCGTTCGTTTCGTAGTCTTGTTCGTGCAGCGTACGCATGACTTCGAGCGCGGCGAGAACGCCGAGAACGCCGTCGAATTTGCCGCCGGTCGGCTGGGTGTCGAGATGCGATCCCATAGCGATTGGCGGGAGGCTGCTGTCGCGTCCGCGTCGGGTCGCGAACATGTTGCCGACCTCGTCGATGGTGATCGTACAACCCATCGCTTCGCACTGGGCCTTGAACCAGTCTCGAACAAGCTTGTCCTCGTCGGTGAGGGTCAGGCGCTTGATGCCGCCTTTTTCCGTGCCGCCGAACTTGGCGGTGTCCATCAAGCTGTCCCACAGCCGTCGCGAATTAATTTTCAGATTGGTCAGCATTTTGGCCCGGCGATCCATGTGCTCGTCTAAATCAGAAGTCGACGCATAGCGAGATCGCAACCGGAAGCCAAAACCATTTTAGTGTTCGCTTCGATATGTCCAATTATCCCCGATTACGTTGCTCTCTTGCGGCGTCAGAGTTCACATTCCGTTTGCTCTACGCTGCGAAGGTCATCGACGCGCAAGCTTGGAGGGTCACAATGGGTGCGATCTCTGCATTTTTCGAAATTTGAAGGTGGTCCGATGCATCGGCGAACGGTTCTCAAAGGCGGCATAACGCTCGTCGCCTCGACCATTGCACTATCTCGGGAGGCGGGTGCGCGCTTGGCACCTGTACTGCCGGAGGATGAGAAGTTCATGCAGATCGCGCTACGGGAAGCCGCCGAGGCTGCCTTCCCGTTCGGCGCCGTCATCGTCAAAAATGGCGAGGTGCTGGCGCACGGTCACAATCGAACCGGTATCGATCATGATCCAACGGCGCATGGGGAAATGGTTACCATTCGCACCTTTCTGGCGACGCACGGACCGGAGCAATTGAAAGGCAGTACGCTTTATACGACTGGCGAACCCTGCTGCATGTGCATGGGCGCGATCATATGGTGCGGAATTGGGCGCCTCGTGTATGCGGCGTCGGTCACGCAGATTGCGAGCAAGCTGGATCAAATCGATATTTCCTCGGAATATGTGGCGTCGAAAGCGCCGTTTGCGCCGATCGGTATCGCCGGCGGCGTGCTCGCGAATGAGGCGATGCGGCTTTTTAAATGAGTGCGGATAAATGGGCGTGGAACGGCGGACGACACGCGGCCGCCCGCCGGTCATTTTGGCGTCGCCGTTAAACCGCTTCCTGAGCACCTTCCGTGCTTCGTAGCCCAAGCCACCTTCTGACGCTTTGGATGTGTCTCAAAGCGAGAGCTTCGACAAGAAGCACGAATATCAGCGTGAGGCCGAACATCGGCATATAAACCGCGAGCAGCAGTACGGACACGACCAGCGCGGCGCCGATTTTCGGTCGCGCGAGCGCCATCGGAGCACCCAAAGTTCCGGCTGGACGCCGCTTCCACCACATGACGACACCTGATACCGAAAGAAGGATAAGAAAAAGCGCGGTCAGCGTGCCGAGGATTTGGTTCGCGATGCCGAACAACTGGCCCTCGTGTGCGGCTACTCCGTAACCAATCGTCTTATCGATCCAGTGCCGTTCGGAAAAATCAGTTCGCTGGATAATGCGCCCTGTGTGGCCGTCGACTGTCAAATTGCTCCGCAGCGGTCGATTGGCGGCTTCGGACGCAATGATCCACGGAGCACCCGCGGTAGCCGGTGGTTTGATCGACACGGGTGGTGCAAGGTGCAATGGGCTTACTGCGGCCGAGACCCGCTCCAGTTCGTCCAAGCGAATGCCGGTTGCTATGTTTGCGGTTGACATATGCGCATGATGCTCAGCGGTCATTGCGCCGGCTCCGGGCTGCTTGCCTCCGATGGTCCAATCGACGGGGCCGCGTGCGGTGCCGGTAAGTTCGCGGATTTCGCCCAGATAGGTTCCCCAACCTTTCGCCCAGGGCAATCCCGTTGCAATCAAGAACAGAGCGAAAATTGAAACCCAGAAGCCGGCGGTTGCGTGAATATCACGCCAGAAGCCGCGACCGCCGCGGGACAGTCGCGGATAGACGACGCCTGCCAGCCCGCGTCCTCGTGGCCACCAGAGATACATTCCGGTAATCAGCATTACGATTGTCCAGCATGCCGCGATCTCGACCAGATAGCTTCCGAGTGCGCCGGCAAGGAGTTCGCCGTGAAGATGGAAAATCAATCTGAATGGGCGGCTCTCTTCGTTGGCAACGTTGAGCACGCGCAGCTCGTAAGGATCGACATAGACGCGGGACATTTCGCCATTTTTGCCGACGATTATTCGCCTCGCCTCGGTCGGGGATTGGGGAAGATAGTATTTTTGCAATTGCGATCCGGGGACGGCTTTCAGGGCCGCGGATACCTGAGCTTCAGGCGACGCAGGCGCGCCGTTGCCGGACAGGCTGTCATAGGGCCGGTCGAGCCATGCTTCGATCTGTGGCCGCCACAAATAGAGGGCGCCGGTGCAAGAGAGCCAAATTACGAACGGCACGCAAAAGAGACCGGCATAAAAGTGCCAGCGCCAAACTGCGTTATACCAGCGTGAAGTCATGGCGTGAGCTTCCGTTGAATCAAATTGGGTTCGATTGAGGATTGGTTGCGGCGTGTCAGGCGCGAGTTCGTGCGTTCGGGAAGCGCAGTTGGGCGCTGACTTGATTTGCGCCCGCGTCGAGAAACGGCGGCATTGCTTGCCGCGATGTCAGGGACATGGCTGATCTCCTTATGAATACACGACGCGCGCAGCGATATCCGCGTGCGGCGGCAAGCGGGTTCAGGAGATTTTGGGTGGTGCGCGTGAGCCTACGGCCGGTCCCGCTCGCGCGGGGGGCATCACTTCGAATATTTGGCCTTGCGTAATGGCGGTCACGATTGCGCTTTGAACAATCGCGATCGTTGTCAGCGGCAGATCGGAGACCGCAGATATAGAAAATGCGCAAGGTTGATGGTTTGAGCTTCCTGGCTTAGCGGGAAGCTTATGGCCATTCGCGTCAAGCTCGACAGTTTGCTGCCCGTCGCCCGTGCAAATGATGATGCGGAAAGCGCCTGTGGCAGCAGCGCTGAGATCCGGCATGAAGCCGACGGGAATGAGCGAGCGAAGAGCGAATACAAAAAGCACCAAGTGGCCGAGCCATTGGTGCATCCTCTCCGGTCGTCTGACATCCCCTCGGATGTTCATTTGCAGCCCTGCGAACGGGGTTGAACGCGGCGGTCGGTACGCAGCGCCGTATAGCCCAGCTGCTAGTATGTCGGGCTCAACTCCTCGTCAAGGCAATGGGATATCAGCGCCAGTAATTTACCCTCAGAGGACAGGAAAATGTCTTGTGCGGGGAGCTCAGCAGCTTTGCGGCCGACAACGAAATGCCGTCGGCCGCGATTGTCGTAAGAGGCAGGCTTATCTGTTGCCGCCTTCCTTGAGCTGGGCCATGACGTCATCCAGATTGAAGCTCGCCGCCTTCTGTCGCGGTGGATAGTCCTTCAACGTAGAAAGGAAGTTGCCAACGTAATCCTGGGCTGGGACCAGGAGATAGGCGCGGTCGAACATCCAGTCATAATAGGTGTTCGACGTGATGTCGGCCCGCTCATAAGGATCGGTCCGCAGGTTGAAGATTTTCGGCAGCCGCAGCTTGGTGAAGGGCTCCGCCCAGACGCGCAATGTGCCGGGTGCCCGCTGCTCCATAAACGCCAGTTTCCAGTTGTCGTAGCGAAGACCCGTGACCTGCTGGTCGTCGTTTACATAGATGAAGGATTCGCGCGGGTCCTTGTCAGTCTGTTCGGTGAGGTATGGCACGAGGTTGTAGCCATCGAGATGGACCTTGTAGGTCATATCCCCGACCTTATCGCCCTTCAGTAGTTTATCGCTAACATCCGAATCTCCCGCGATTGCGAGGATGGTGGGCAGCATATCGAGGTGACTGACGATGCCGTTCGACACGGTGTCCGGTTTAATCTTGCCCGGCCAGCGGAACATCGCCGGTACCCGATACGCGCCTTCCCAGTTCGAATTCTTTTCGTTGCGGAACGGCGTCATCGCACCGTCAGGCCATGTGTTCATGTGCGGACCGTTGTCGGTCGAGTACATGACGAACGTGTTGTCAGCGATGCCAAGATCGTCGAGCGCGTTGAGCACCGTGCCGACATTCTTGTCGTGGTCGATCATCGTGTCGTGATAGTTGCTTTGCCAGCGACCGGCCTGGCCGAGGCTCTCTGGCTTGGTATGCGTGCGCGCATGCATATGCGTCGTGTTCACCCATACAAAGAATGGCTTCTTGGCTTCGGTTTGGCGCTTGATGAAATCGACTGCGCGGTCAGTAACATCATCGTCGATCGTTTCCATGCGCTTTCGGGTCAGCGGGCCCGTGTCCTTGCAGACCTGCTTGCCGACCTTTCCGAAGCGCGGATCAACTGTCTCGTCGTCCTTGTCAGAGGCTTTGCAGTCCAGCACGCCGCGCGGGCCGTACTTCTCCCTGAAAGCGGGGTCCTTTGGGTAGTCGACCTGTTCGGGTTCTTCTTCGGCGTTCAGATGGTAGAGGTTGCCGTAGAATTCGTCGAAGCCGTGCACCGTCGGCAGAAATTCGTTGCGGTCGCCGAGGTGGTTCTTACCGAATTGGCCGGTGGCATAACCAAGCGGCTTCAGCAGTTCGGCAATTGTCGGGTCTTCTTTCTGCAGTCCAAGCTTGGCGCCGGGCAGACCGACTTTTGTCATGCCGGTACGCAAACCTGATTGGCCGGTGATGAAGGAAGAGCGTCCGGCGGTACAACTCTGCTCCGCGTAGTAGTCGGTGAACATCACGCCTTCCTTGGCGAGACGATCGATATTCGGCGTCTTGAATCCCATCAGCCCGTGCGAGTAGGCGCTGATATCGGACTGACCTATGTCATCGCCCCAGAAGATGACGATATTGGTCTTTTCCTGTGCATGCGCGGAAGCCAGTCCAAGCGTAGTCGTGCCAATTGTGGCTAGAGCAGTGATCGCGATACTTTTCAAACGCTTCATGACGATACTCTCCACCTCGTTTTTTCTTTTATGTGAGACTGATTTTTCTTAATTCTCGGCAATTGCAGTTGTTTTATCGCGTAGCAAAATTAAGTGAGTCCCAATTGGGTCGAGTGGCCGGGCAGAGTCGCGTCCGAATTGAACGTGTCTATTGATTGGAAGACGCGGGCTGAACGGTTGGCATTTGAATTAAACGTAAAGAATTTGGGATGCGCTAACGCACGTGACGGACGCGCGTGCCCCAGAGCACGCAACGCTCGATTGGAATGTTCGAGGCTATATATTTTGCCCATCTTGGGCGTTGTCGCAGGCCGGCAATTGATAACTGCGTTCAAAAACATTTCGGTTTCCACTCAGAAACCGTAGCGCCCCATCGTCCCGGACTATCGTTTGCACAATGTACTTAGGTCGTCCAATATGTTTTTTATTATCGTTCCTGGAAATCGAATAAATAATTCGCGTTCTTAATCACGCTTGCGGGGCATGCTCACCGAGCGCTCATCTGAACACTTTTTATTGTCGTCACTTCGCGATCTGATCTACGTCGAGGCGTTCAGGCAGGCATAATGCAGCTGCTCGCGGACATTGCGGCTTGGAGTTTGCTGGCATTCGGGCTCATTTTGTTTGTGAGCCAAGCAGCCGCCTATGAATGCGGCTATCGACTGGGGCGTGGTCGGCGTCAACATGGAGCCGGACCTGAGGCAGATGGGGTCGGCCTGTTTGTCGGGGGGCTTCTGGGACTTCTTGCGTTCGTGCTGGCCTTGACGTTGTCCTATGGCAGCGCGCGTTTCGGCGAGCGTCGTCAAGGGACACTCGCGGAAGCGAACGCTATCGGAACGGCATGGCTTCGCGCGGAGGCTGTCGGGCAGTCTCGCGGCCAAGCGATCGCCTCGATGCTCGAAGAGTACGCCAAGCTGCGCAAGGCGTATCTCGAAGCGCCGCGAAATTCGCCTCTCCTCTATGACATTGATCAGCAATCCTCCATTTTACAAACCAAGATTTGGGGGCAAGTGGCGGGATTGGTCCGCGATCGGTCCGATGCTGTGGCTGCTTCTTTGATGTCGGCTGTGAACGAAACGTTCGATATGAGCACCGCGGAACGTTTTGCGCTGGAATCGCGGTTTCCTCCGCAGCTCTTTTGGCTGCTGATCGGAATGGCAGTGATTGCAATGGCGACGGTCGGTTATCAAACGGGCTTAAAGGAATACAAACTCCGGGCGCTTGCGGCGCTTCTCGCGGCAGTTTGGACAGCGGTCATTGTCGTCATTCTTGATATGAGCGCACCCCGGTTGGGCGCCATCCGAACCAACGCGGCCGTCTATGATTGGACGATGCAAGGCTTTAAGGCAGGGCTGTCCGTCCCACCGGTTTCTCCTTGAAGCTCGAAGATCGAGCTACGAACGAAGAAGAATGCGTATTCAACTTGTGGCGAGACTCGGCGCACGTTTCTGGGCGCAGGTCGTTTCGCAGATCTTTGGCTCCGCGAAATCTGTGATCACGATTTCCTCGGTAATTCTGTGATTTTGCTCAAACATCCCGTCGAGGTCGAGCTTTCTCCGGCATAAGACGCCGTATTGGTCCGACGTACTTGGATCGGGATTTCTGAATGCAAGTCAGATTGGCGTAAGGCGGCGCGGGTGATTGTGGGCGGCAGCGCCCATACCTTCCGAATTACGCAGCGGTTTTGGGTCGCCTTACAACGAGGTATCCATGAAAAGCGCAGTCGCACGCGTGTTCGAGGCCAATTCCTATTCGAAGGTGCTGGGCAAGGCCGTGATCGTGCGGGCGCTTTATGAAGGCCGAGATATCAGCGCGACTTGGGATGCGTTGATGAAGCGGGTTTCGGAAGACCTGCAAGACGCCGGCGCCTTCTTCGATCTCGCAAACATCCTTTTCACTTTGCGGCAGCCAGAAAAGGCCGCTCTCTCGCAGAGAGCGGCGATCGAGATTTCGCGAACATTCCACATTCAAAATGGCGACGGCACCGGACCAAATGTGCTCGTCTTCGTCGTGGCCGGCGATTTTATGGCCAACACGCCGATCGAATTTTTGCTTGAGAAGTCAGATGCGAATATTCTGCTGCATTTCGTAGACTGTCACACGGCGGATCTCAGCGAAATTCCCGAGCACGACGTCGCCTTCATCGGTATCGGCGAGTCCGCTGAGAACGCCGAGGTATTAGAACATCTCCAGCACCTCATGCATGGATGGAGCGGGCCCGTTCTCAACAATGCGCCGCAGCGCATTATGGCTCTGTCGCGCGATGCCGTAGCTCAGACGTTCAAAGACGAGCCGTCGATCCTCGCGCCCATTGCTACCCGGGTCTCCCGGGACGCGCTGTGCGCTTCAAATGTCAATCGACATCTGATCGAGGGACTGTCGGACTGGCCTATCATCATCCGCCCGGTGGGGACCCATGCCGGCGGTGGCTTGGAGAAGGTCTCGTCGGATGCCGAGCTCGACAACTATCTCCGGCGTCATTCCGAACCGGAGTTCTTCGTATCGCCCTTCATCGATTATAGCGGGCCTGACGGCAAGTTCCGCAAGCAACGGGTGGCGTTCATAGATGGCAAGGCATACGCCTGCCACCTCGCCGTGTCTGACCATTGGATGGTTCATTACCTGAGCGCGGGAATGGCAGAGTATGAGGACCGCCGGGTCGAAGAGGCAAACTGGATGTCCGACTTTGATCGCAAATTTGCAGCACGTCATGCGCGTGCATTCGATGCGCTGTACCGCAAGCTTGGTCTGGACTATTTCGCGATAGATTGTGCGGAGCTCGCTGACGGACGACTGTTGTTGTTCGAAGCAGACGTCGCGATGATCGTTCACTCGATGGATAGCGAGAGCGTCTTCCCCTACAAGAAGCTCGCGATGGTGAGGCTATTTGCGGGTTTTGAACTGGCTTTGCGAAAACGCATCAATCGCGCAGAAAGACAAATCTCTCACGGCGCGAGAGCGGTGATGGTCGGCGAGCTTAACTGATGAGCTCAAGCCGATAGAGGAATTCATGGTCCAGTTAGCAGCCAGAGCGTTTCAAAACCTTGCGGACACGTCTGCGCTTCCAACGCTCTTGCTCGCGAGCGGTGGGGATAAACGCATTTGGCTGGATGCTGCGACCGGCCGCAATCGCTACGGCACGCTCACGCGCCCTGCCGAGCGCGAAATCAGCTTTTCATCGTCGACAGCCAGCAGCCCATCCCTTTCGGCGTTCGCTGCAGCTAGTGGCGCGTTGTCTCGGCTGATCGACCCGTCGACACCAAGCTCTGTCTCCGAAGATGAGTGGTTCGACGAGATTCATCGATCGCTTGCAGGCGCGATCGGGTATGGCGACGCTTGTGCCATCTTAGCGTCTTCTGGAACGGACGCGGAATTGCTCGGGCTCGGTATCGTTTCAGCTCTTTCGTCGCGACCGCTGACCAACGTGTTCGTTGCCCCCGATGAAACCGGGAACGGAGTGCCGCAAGCTGCAGCAGGCCGGCATTTTTCCGACATTACTGCTCTTGGAGCGTCTGTTGTTCCTGGTGGTGAAATCTCTGGCCTTGAATCCGGACGCATCGAGGCATGTGCCGTGGCGATCCGCGACGAAGAGGGTCGACAAAGAGCCCAGGCCGATATCGATGCCGATATGATCGCGACGGTGGAACGCGAGCTCAAAAAGGGGCGAGACGTCATCGTTCACGTGCTCGACACGTCAAAGACGGGATTAAGCGGCGTCACGCGCGCTGCCGCGAAATTTGCAGCTGCTCTGGCGCCAGGTCGGGTGCGTGTCATCGTCGATGCTTGCCAGCTGCGTGGTAGAATTCAAGATTTACGCGACGACCTTGCGAGCGGTTTTATCGTTCTTGTCACTGTTTCGAAGTTCTTTGGTGCTCCGCCGTTTGCTGGAGCGCTCGTTCTTCCCGCTGACGTGGCGACGGAGCTTGCGGAAGCGAAATTGCCTGCTGGTCTGTTCGACTACACAGCTGCACAAGATTGGTCTCAGTCGCTTCGCGGCAAATTGGACTTTGAATTTTCGACCGAGATGAACATCGGCCTTGGGCTCCGCTGGCGAGCGGGTCTTGCTAACCTCGAAAGGTATGTCGATATTCCGGCTGCGACAGCCGATGAGTTAAAAAATCAATTTGTCGATGCGATCAAGAACCGGGCTGGGAGACATCGCGGGTTTTTCATTCATGAGGATGATGACGGCCAGCATCTCAGAAGTCGCGGGATTGTGAGCCTGAGCGTTGATGCCGAAGAACACATCGCCATGGCGCGAGCTAAATTAATTCAAACACGGATGCGTAGCGAGCCCGGCGTGATTTGCCACGTCGGCCAACCTGTTAAGGTCGCTAAAAGAGCCGTGTTACGCGTCGCGCTATCGGCCGCGCACGTGATATCGTTCGCAGAATGTCTTTCGCGAGGTCAGTGGCGTTCTGAAGCGATGGCTCCGCTTATCGCCGATTTGGATATTTTGTTCGACAAATGGGAATGCATTCATCACGAGCTCGCACTCAGTGACACGGCCTGAAAAAAATTCCGAGGCACCCCTGGATAATGCTTCCCTTGATCCATCCGACTGGTCGCACTTCAAGGCGCGCGCGCACGAGGCTCTGGATCTTGTCTTAAGTCACATCGAGGGCGTCAGGGATAAGCCTGTATGGCAGCCGCCGAGTGCCGACGCGGTGTCCTACTTTTCCCAAGCGTTGCCTGCGAACGCTCGACCGATGGCAGATATTCTGGCCAAAGTTGGGGATTACGTCGTTCCCTTTGCGACGGGGAACCTACATCCCCGTTTTATGGGATGGGTGCATGGTGCGGGAACGCCGTTCGGCCTGATAGGAGATCTGATCGCTGCCGGCCTGAACCTCAACTGCGGAGGCCGCAACCACGTTGGCATTGAGATCGAGCGGCAGATCGTGCAGTGGACGCAGGAGGCATTCGGCTATCCGGAAACGGCCAGCGGGCTGTTTGTGACGGGCTCGTCGATGGCGAACTTCTTGGCGACCATCATTGCGAAGACGCGAGCGATCGGTGTCCAAGCGCGCGCGCAGGGCTTGATGGATGTCGGTCGCCCGCTCATTGCTTATACGTCCTCGGAGGCCCATTCGTGCATTGCGCAGGCTTTAGAGCTGTCGGGCATCGGGTCAATCAATCTTAGGCGAATTCCTGTCGATAGCCTTCGGCGTATGCGCGTCGATGAACTCGATCGCGCGATTATCGCCGATCAGAAGAGCGGCGCTCAGCCATTCATGGTTGTTGGGACGGCCGGAACGGTCAACACTGGCGCGATCGATCCTCTTGATGACATTGCGGTCGTAGCCGAGCGTCACGGTCTTTGGTTTCACGTTGACGGCGCTATCGGTGCGCTTGCGATGTTATCCGCCAAGATGAAGCCGAAATTCTCGGGTCTCGAAAAATCGCATTCAATCGCGCTGGACTTTCACAAATGGGGGCATGTTCCCTACGACGCCGGCTTCTTACTGGTCAAAGATCACACTGCGCACAAGCAGGCCTTTTCGCAGCCGGCAGCATATCTTCAGCGTTATGGTGACGGTCTAGCTGCAGGCGAAACTTGGCCGTGCGATCTCGGCATCGACTTATCTCGGGGTTGCCGCGCACTGAAGACCTGGATGACGATTTCGGCGCTTGGCACTGATCGCATCGCCTCATCGATCGAGCATACGTGCGCACTCGCGCGCTACCTCGCCACACTCGTTGACAAATCGGACCGTTTTTTTCTGAAGTCGCCCGTCGCGCTGAATATCGTCTGTTTCGGAGTTCGTGACGCTGGCCCGGATGCTGTTCGTGACATCGTCACCAAACTGCAGTTGTCAGGAATAGCCGCGCCGTCGTGGACGATGCTGGACGGCGAACTCGTTGTTCGATGCGCCATTGTCAATCATCGAACCATCGCCGCGGATATCGATATCTTCTGGGAAGCGCTTAACCGCTTCGCGGCCGAATAAATAAATTGCGCCACGAGGAAGGCGAACGTCCGCTGTGTCGGGACATTTAGGCCCGCTTGGGGCCTACACGAGTTCTTCGAACGCGCTAAACACGAAATACTGAGCGTGTTCCGTGCTGTTGCCGGAGCGCGCGAGCTAGCTGCTCTCCACCTGCGGTGAGTTCACCGCTCGCGTTGACCCAGCCATATTCGGCTGCGAGGCGCACCACTTCTTCCGCGTTGCCGCCGCCGGACAACATCCCAGTAAATCCCAAAACATCGCTCAAAGGATCTTGAGCGGATACGACTTTATGATCGGAATGCTCTTGCACGAATTTCCTCATTCACTTGTGGTCCGCGACGTCCGCCGCTCAAGAGGGGGATACTGAACGGTTTTTACTTCGCCCGATATGCTCGATTTTTCATGACAGTCGTGTCGGTTGCGCAATCTTAACGTTAGCGCGCTGGCCCGGCGCATCGCCGCCGGGAAGGCTCAACCCATTCCACCAATCGATTGAGATCGCGCACTTTATCGAGTGCAGGCCGATGTCTCATTCAGGTCAAAAATGGCTATTCCTTCGACGTCGACATTTACTTCCGATTGCATGCCGAAAGTGTTCACCGGTTATACAAATCGGCTAATCGACGTTGGCCGCAAGCGGACTAATGTGAGGAGGAGGCTCATCCTCTTCAAGATGGTCCCGCTTCAATCGCCGAATGAATTTAGATTTCAGTTTGGCGCGCCCGAAAGGATTCGAACCTCTGACCCCCAGATTCGTAGTCTGGTGCTCTATCCAGCTGAGCTACGGGCGCTTTTTTCGTTGCGGTGGGCTGGATGCCCATCCCGGCAGCAAGGCCGGACGACGAAGGCACCCTCTCTAGTGGCTCACGGCGTCGAGCGCAAGACCCCTCTTGCGCAAGGATCGTGACGTCTCGCCGCGCTGATGAGGGGCTGGCCGCTTGCGGGCTCCGCTCAGTCGACAGGTCGGTCCGGCAACTCAATGCGAAACTTAGCGCCGACATTGCTGTCGATGAGCGTTAGGCTCCCACCGTGGGCCTGTACAAGCTCGGCCGCGATCGCGAGGCCAAGGCCGGTGCCGCCCTTCTTCGTCGAAGCCTGAAATGCCTTGAACAGGTTTTCGCGCGCCTTGTTCGGGACGCCTGCGCCGTTATCCATCACGTCGATAATGACCTTACGGCTCTCGCGGTGGGCGGTGACGCGCACCTCGCCGTCCGTTTTGCCTTCGATACTCTCGATGGCTTGCACGGCATTGCGGATGAGGTTCGAGAGGATGCGGAACAGATGCTCATGGTCGGCGTCGATCAGGAGCGAGGGGTCGATGTCGGTCGTGAAGGCGACGGTGCCTTCTCGCGGAAGGCCCTGGCTGTCGGCCACTTCGTCGACGAGTGGTTTCAGCGGTATCAGCTCGCGCCGTGGTGCGGCCTCCGACACGCCGCCGAACTTTAGCGACGAATTACAGAACTGAATGGCGCGGTCGAGCGAGGCGATGAGCTTCGGCACGAAGCGCTGCACGGTCGGATCAGGAATGGCGACGAGGCGATCGGAGATGAGCTGCGCATTCGCCAGCATGTTGCGAAGATCATGGTTGATCTTCGACACGGCCATGCCGAGCTGGGCAAGACGGTTCTTTTGGGCGAGCAAGCTCGAGAGCTGGCGCTGCATGCTTGCGAGTTCGCGTTCGGCAACTCCGATCTCATCGCGGCGTCCGGTATCGGGCATGATGCGGCTTTGATCTTCGGGGTCTGCCGCAAAGTGCAGCATATTGGTCGTGATCTGGGTGAGCGGCTTCACGAACAGGCGGCTGAGCGCAAAATAGACGACCACTGCCGTCAGCAGCGAAAGAATGATCGATAGCCAGAGGATGTTCATGCCGTAGCGGATCATCGCCGCTTTCAGCGGTGCTTCGGGAATGACGATCTCGATCAGGCTATTGTTGTCGGGGCCGCTGTGGCCGATGACGCGGATCGTGCGATCGTTCGACAGCAGCGTGGTCACGGCGTCGCGCGCCTGCTCGATGTGGGTCGACAAACTTTGCCAGAAGGAATTGGATTCGGGCGGCAGGTAATAAACGTAGTCGATCGTAAGGTCGGCATCTGGCGGATAAACAAGACGGCGCTCGTTGACGGTGCGCGAGGCGATCGCCTTTACTTGTGCGGTTCTAAGAAGATCGGCGCGCAGAGCCGAAGGGATTTGGCCGCCGGGAAAAGCATCCGATGCCAATGCCGCGAGCTGGGCGGCCGTGAGGCGCTCCTGCAGCCAAGTTACGCGATAGCTCGATATCGAAGGCAGGAAGATGAGAGCTTCGGCGACCAAAACGAAGACGGCGGTCAAAAGAATGAGCTTGGTCGGGAGGCCGCGGCTTTCCCAAAAGCGCGCAACGGCTCGCCACGGCGCCATGAAGGCCGCAGCCACGCCCTTGGCGCTCTTGGTGTTTTTGTCTTCGCCGTCTGAAATTGCGCGCTGCACTGGACCGAGTATCTCCTAGCCGGAGATCATTAACCGAGCTTCGCGAGCAACGCGATGACTTTACGCAAAAAGGGGTTACTCGGCAGTGTTGCAAAGTAACGGTTGGCTGCCATTTTGCTGATCTCGGAGAACGTCGGATAGGGCGAAATCCATCGCGTCATCGCTTTGATGTTGAGGCACTGGGAAATGGCGAGCGACCACATCTGAATGATTTCTCCGGCTTCGGCACCAACGATGGCGGCGCCGAGAATGCGGCCGCGCTTCGTCGTGACAACTTTGATGTGGCCCTCGGTCTTGCGCTCGATTTGAGCGCGATCGTTTTCGTGATAGGGCCAGCGCAGAACGTTGATGCGGCCATATTTGGTGCTGGCCTCGGCTTCACTCAAGCCGACGCACGCGAACGGCGGTTCGGTGAAAACGACGCGCGGCGCGGAACGGCCGGCCGGTTTCGCCGACTGCCGAAACAGGGATCTGCGAAGCACGACGTCCGCCTGCTCGGCGGCAACGTGCGCGAATCGAGGTCCGCCAGAGGCGTCGCCTATTGCGTAGACGCGCTTGTTGGTGGTCATCAGGCCTTCGTTAACTTTGATTGCATTGCCGGCGATTTTGATGCGGGCGCTATCGAGGCCAAGGTCGGCGACGTTGGCTTTGCGGCCGGCGGCGACAAGGATGGCTGTGCCTTCAATCCGTTCCGTTTCTCCGTCGCCGGCGATCTCGACGACGATATTGCCGACCGTGCCGGAGATGCGCGCGATGCGGATGCCTTCGCGAAAGACGATGCCTTCCGCGGCAAGCTGTGTCAGCAACACGACGGCCAGCTCGGGATCTTCGTCGCCAAGCGCATGGGCACTGTCGATGACAGTGACGCGCGAGCCAAGGCGGCGATGGGCTTGCGCCAGCTCGATGCCGGTCGTCCCGGCGCCGATGACGATGAGATGCGGTATCGGTGCGTTGTTGTCGAAGATCGTCTCGTTGGTGAAATAGGGAACGTCGGCCAGCCCCGGAATCGGCGGGATGATCGGCGAAGACCCGGTCGCGATAACGAAGCGGCGTGCCGAAATGCGATATTCGCCGGCGGCGACCGTGGTCGGGTTCAGGAATTTGGCGGCGGCGGAAATCACCTGGATGCCCATACCGCCGAAGCGTTCGACCGTCGTGTTCGGTGCGATGCGCGCGATAACATCAGTCACGTGGCGGTTGACGGCCGCATGATCGATGAGCGGTTCAACGCCGCGGACGCCGAAGGGTGACGCTGTGCGCATGTCCTGGGCGCGCTTGGCGGCAGCCAAAAGGGCGTTGGTCGGAATGCTGCCGTAGTTGAGGCCATCGCCTCCCATTTTATGTTTTTCAATGAGCACGACGCGCTGCCCGAAAGCCGCTGCCGTCATCGCTACTGCGACGCCGCCCGCACCCGCGCCGATGACGCAGAAGTCGGTCTCGATGGTTTGCGTCTCGGAATGGGGTTCGACGGTATCCTTGGGCATGGAGAAAGGTATCCAATCATCGCGGGCCATATCGGTTAGATTAATACGGCGCTGAGACATTTCACGCTGGAGATCGGATCTATCCCCTGCCGTACAAAGCACGCGGCACCGCAGGGCGGCCCGTTTCGACGTTATGCAAATGCAAGCAGACGGCGTTTTCTACCGATCGCGAGCGCACGGGCTGCGTTGACTTGCCCGCGCAGCCCCACTATAAGAGCCCGAATTCCGGAGACATGCGCAATCGGCTGGGGTTTTTGCCCAGGCGACGCGCTTTTGTGAACATCGGAAAAATAATAGCAATTACGCTGCTTTGGCCGGCGCAGAGAGCGCCAGGACAAGCGGCCTTAAGAGACTTGGACGGAGACTTCCGTGAAGCGCACATATCAACCGAGCCGCCTTGTCCGCAAGCGCCGCCACGGATTCCGCAAACGCATGCTGACGGCTGGTGGTCAGAAGGTTCTGGCACGCCGTCGCGCGAAGGGCCGCAAGCGTCTTTCGGCCTAATCGGGTCTAGCGCCTAGGCCCCGCTGCCCGCGTCCTGCGGCTCTGGAGGCTGTCATTCCTATTTTGCCAACGCTCAAGGCGCGATCCGAGTTTCTCGCTGTCCGCGGCGGCCGACGTCAGTCTACGCCGGCGTTCCTGATCGAAATGCGCGAACGTTCCGCTTCCACAACACGTGGCGGCGGTTCTTCCGATTTCGGGGGAGCGCGCTTCGGTTTCACGATCACCAAGAAAATCGGCAATGCCGTCACGCGGAATCGTATCCGCAGGCGGCTCAAAGCGGCATTCGCCGCCGAAACCAAGGCCAAGAGCCTTGGAGCCTGCGATTATGTCGTGGTAGCGCGGCATGCCGCGCTTGACCGGCCGTTCGATCAGCTGCTCGGCGACGTCAGCCGGGCGCTCACGGCATTGCACAGCGTTAAGTCGCGCCACGGCGACCGAGCTGACAAAAAAGGGTCAGCGTGACTGGGTGTCTTCTTCCCTTTATCACCAGTTTCCTCCATCGCTTCCGGGCAGTAACAGGCCTGAAGAAGCCCGCTCCATTTCGAGGACTTAATGAGCACGCCTAGCGATCCAAAAGACCAGACGAACCTGATCATCGCCGTAGTGCTGTCGATCCTCGTTTTGATCGGGTGGCAGTATTTTTTTGCGGCCCCGCAAATCAAGCACGAGCAGGCGAAGCAGGCCTTCAACAAGCAGCTCGACGCGCAGAACAAGGGCACCGCAACAACGGAAAGCCCGCCGAACGTTGCGAATGCTCCCGTCGCGGAGCCGTCTGCGAGTGTGCCGGCAGGCGGACAGCCGACGACCGGTCAGCCGGTCAAATCGCGCGAAGAAATTCTCAAGGAGACGCCGCGCCTACCGATCTCGACGCCGTCGCTTGAAGGTTCGATCGATTTGAAGACCGGGCGCATCGATGATCTCGTGCTGCGCAAATATCATGAGACGGTCGATCCCAACAGCCCGATGGTGACGTTATTGTCGCCGGCGGGTTCGTTCGATCCTTATTTTGCAGAATTCGGCTGGGTGCCGCAGGTCGGCTCGACGATCAAGGTGCCTGACCGTGACACAGTCTGGAAAGTTGAAAGCGGAGCGAAGCTGACGCCCGAGACGCCTGTCACCCTCGACTGGGACAACGGCCAGGGCGTGATCTTCCATCGCACCATTTCGATCGACAAAGACTACATGTTCAAGATCGTCGACGAGGTCGAGAACAAGACGAGCAGTGACGTTTCGCTGTTGCCCTATGCGCGCGTGCATCGTAGCGGACATCCGCCCGATCACGCCTATTACGTTCTGCACGAAGGTCTCGTCGGTGTTTCCGGTGATCACGGCCTGATAGAGGACACCTACGCCAACGCTGTCAAAGAGGGCGTGCCGCGCACCTTCGATAACGTCGTTGGCGGTTGGCTTGGCATCACCGACAAGTATTGGGCGACGGCGCTCGTTCCAAACCAGACTGCGCCGTACCGCGCCATGTATTCTGCGCTTCCGGCCCGCGATCCGGCAGGACGCGATGCCTTCCAGACCGACTATCTGCTCGGCGCTGTGACGGTTCCTCCCGGCGGACGCAAAGGCGTCGAAGGCCATCTTTTTGCAGGCGCCAAGCAGGTGTCGCTGATCGACGGCTACGAAAAGGCGCTCAACATTCTGCGTTTCGACCGGCTGATCGACTGGGGATGGTTCTATTTCATCACGCGGCCGCTGTTCAGCCTGATGGAGATGATCAACGGCGTCGTGCACAACTTCGGCGTCACCATTCTGGTGCTGACCGTGATCGTGAAGGCTGCGTTCTATCCGCTTGCGAGCAAGCAGTACGAGAGCATGGCGCGCATGAAGAAGATGCAGCCGGAAATGCAGCGGATCAAAGAGCAATACAAAGAAGATCCGCAGCGCCAGCAGAAAGAGATCTTTGAGCTTTATCGCAAGGAGAAGATCAATCCGCTTGCGGGATGCTGGCCGATCCTCTTGCAGATCCCGGTGTTCTTCGCACTCTATAAGGTTCTGTTCGTTACGATCGATATGCGACACGCGCCGTTCTTTGGATGGATTCACGATCTCTCGGCGCCCGATCCGACGACCGTGTTCAATCTCTTCGGGCTGTTGCCTTATGATGTGCCGGCGTTTCTGCACATCGGCGCGTGGCCGCTGGTCATGGGCATCACGATGTGGGTCCAGATGCAGCTCAACCCGCCGCAGCCGGATCCGATCCAGCAGCAGATCTTCCAGTTCATGCCGGTGATGTTCACCTTCCTGCTGGCAAGCTTCCCGGCTGGCCTCGTGATCTACTGGGCGTGGAGCAACACGCTGTCGATTTGCCAGCAGCTCCTGATCAACAAGCGGAGCGGCGCGGAGATTCATTTGTTTGGCAATCTCAAGCGAGCGTTCGCCCCGCTGTTACGACTATTCGGGGCGAGCCGCAGTGGAAGCGGCGGCCCCGGCAAATAGAATTTTCTCGAAGGCCCGGCTCGCTCCGGGCCTTTGCAATTGG
>JAFECH010000200.1 GCA_018242255.1 Pseudomonadota bacterium
TGGGTGATATCGATCCCCCACCACTTGTTGCGAACCTGCTGGTAGTGAACTTCGGGATTATAGACGGCCGTTGCAGCGCCGACTTCCGAGACGCTGAGGCGCCCGATTGCCGAAACCAGTGTGTAGGAAGCAACGAGAATATTGCGCTTCGTCGTTTCCAGATTGACCTGCGACTGCAGCAATTCCTGCTGCGCGTTCAAGACGTCGAGGACGGTACGCTGACCAACCCGCTCTTCTTCCCGGACACCGTTCAAAGCCGTGGTGTTGGCGACAATCGACGCCTTATCCGATTCAGCTTGAGCTTTGAAACCTACGAGCTGAGACCAAGCCTGAACCACCTGCGACTGAGCCGACGCACGTTGTACTTCGATCTGCTGAAGCGCAGCGATATGATTGTGCTTGGCTTGGCGAACCTGGGCGAAGATTTCGCCGCCCTGGGCATAAAGGGGAACGGTAACGCTGGCGACAACAGACGCTGAAGTCCCCTCGTCGATACCTTCGGACGGGTCGTAATTATCGGTGTAGTTCGCTTCAAGTTGCGCTTGAGGGAGCAACTGACCGCGAATCTGATCGACCGTGTAACGCGCAGCCTGTTCCGAATAGAGCGCATTGACGACGATCGGGTTCTCTTTCGTACCGATCGCGATGGCGTCCTGCAGCGAGCGTGGAACGAGCTTAGTGTTCGGATTTGCCTCGACCAAGTTGTAGGGAGGATGTCCGACGACCTGTTCGAAAATTGCACGGCTAGACTTCAAGTTGGCCCGGGCCTGATCGAGGCTGGACTGTCCAAGAGCGCGGCGTGCTTCCGACTGGGCAACGTCCGTCTTCGTCACTTCACCGACAGCGAAACGATCTCGTTGAGCTTTCAGCTCGGCGTCGAGGAATTTCAGGTTGTTTTCATTGAGCTTGACGATCGCCTGGTCACGGGTGACATCGCCATAGGCCGTCACGGCATCGAGCAGAACCTGCTGCTCGGTGTTTCGCAACGTCTCACGGCCCGCGCGATCGTTCGCCTCGGCAGAATTAACGGCGTTCGTCGTCTGAAAGCCCGTGAACAAAGGCTGCACGAGGTCGATCGCATATCCGCGCGGCGAGCCGACGCTATGCCCGGACTGGCCGGCGAGCGGAGAATCGGTACCAATTCGCCGGCGGCCGACATTGGCCGATGCGTTGATGCTGGGCCGATAGCCAGAGTTCGCACGGGCGATATTTTCGTCCAGCGCACGCTGCTGCGCCCGCGCTGCGTCGAGCGTCGGGCTGTATTGGTACGTTGACGACAGAGTGTCGATCAGCGTTTCCGCGCTGACGTCAGCGGAAAAAGCTGCGTAGACCGCCAAAGCGACGAACGCAGTCAACGTGCGGCGTCGGGCAGAAGTCGCGTCGCGACGGGACAATTGATTTGATCTTGTCTTAGCCAATTGTGTGCACCTGCATTCCACTCGCTGCCCCGAACAAGCGAGTAGACCCCCGATTTAAACCCATCTAGCCGATTCGATCCCGACCGACTAAAGGGTTTCCCCTTCCTCAACGCACTGCGTAATCTATGGCGGTATTTACGTCACGCCAGTGTTCGCCTGCGCTTTTGTTTAAAAGCGTTGCAGGAAATGCACTTCCCTGTCCTGCTTCAAAAGCTTTGACGGCGGATTTTCCAGCGCAACTGCACGTCAGCTTGGTCGAAAAACCGCTGACTGTGCCCCCTTTGCACCAGAAAACCCGAACTCAGAATACGAAAGCAGGCCGCTCAACCGCGAAGCCTGCCAACGGCAACGCCGCCGCCTGAAATCCCTCACGCAGAGCGAAGATCCCTCCCCGCTTGTGGAACTCGACAGCCTTGCCGATCCGATCATTCGTTGCGATGGCGACCAAGCGGCCGTTGTCGCGAATTTGAGGTTTGAGCGCCTCAGGCACTTGCTCAATCCCGCCTTCAACCAGAACGACATCGTATGGAGCATTGGATGGCCAACCGGCGGCTGCCGTGCCGGACACGGCGGTGGCGTTGTTAATGCCGTTGGCAACGAATGCTTCCTGAGCCGTCTTGGCGCTTTCCTCGTCGGGCAGCAGCGCGACGACTTTGTCTGTGAATTGCGAGACGACCGCCGCGCCATAGCCGGCCTCGCTGATCACGAGGACGTTGTCGCCAGCTTCGATTTCAGCCAGCTGCATAAGCTTAGCAAGAACGCGCGGCGCCAGAACTTCGCGTCCCGGAGCGATCGTCAAGCTTTCGTCGCTGTAAGCCAAAGCTGCGAGCTTGGCGGGCAGAAAAACTTCGCGCGGAATGATCGTCATCGCCGCGGTGATGCGCCGGTCCGTCACGTCGCTGGGACGGATTTGGCTTTCGACCATATTCTTGCGTTGCAAAGCGGTGTTGGTCATCGCTCGTCCCCGCGCCTGAATTCATTGCATGTGTCAAATCTTCCTATACTCGGTACATGATGCGTGCGCGACTGGAAAGCGGTCGCATGTGGGCGGTTTGCAACGCTTATCTACGGTACTCACTGACTAATTTGCCCCTGGCACGGAGACCGTCGGCGT
>JAFECH010000201.1 GCA_018242255.1 Pseudomonadota bacterium
CTACAAGTTCGGCGAGAACGGCCTGCCGCCGACGGGCATTCCCTACGTGATCGTCAATGGCACCATCGTAGTGGAGGAAAGCAAGGTGCTGGCAGTCAAGCCCGGACTACCGATTCGTTTTCCGGTCGAAGACAAAGGACGCTACCAGCCGATTGAGCTCAACAACTGGCTCGGTGCGCATACGATCAGCGTGCCGGATATGCACATGCTCGACGACACAGGCGGAGCGACCGAATTTAAGAGGTGACCGGCGAACGCCTCACGTATCGGTAAGCGAACGAGGAAGATGGAAAAGAGCTGCGACACTACTGGACGACGGCGTGCTCAAATTTCCCTCTTAAACCGCAGTGCACCACCGGGTCGGAGAGACGGATCAGGCGATGGGAGCACCAGCGTTTGCCCGAAGCCGTGCAGCAGCGGGTCGAACGCCATGCGTCAGCGCCGCGAAACGATCGAGCATTCATTTGGAAACATTAAGTCCCGGATGGGCGCCACCCACTTCCTGACAAAGACGATGCCGAAGGTCGCCGCCGAGATGGCACTGCACGTGCTGGCCTACAATCTGACGCGCGTCACCAACATCATCGGCATCAAGCCTCTGCTGGCCGCCATCAGTGCGTGAGGCAATCGGCGGGCCCAAGCGATGCGCCACCTCGGTTAATATCGCTGTTGGCGTTTTCGCACGACCTAGACCCTTTGCAGACACTGAGGGTGCAAAGACGGCGGGGCCTGCCACGCCGCCATATATTCGATCGGCCATCAATTACAGGGAGTTCTTGTAGATCTTTCCGTCCTTCATGATGACCACGAAGTTCTTGGCCGGATCGGCGACGAGATCGAGGTTCTCCAGCGGATTGCCGTTGACGAGAATGAGATCCGCATAGGCGCCTTCCCTCACGACGCCGAGCGGGCCGGCCTGATAGGGATTACGCGGGCCACTCAACGCCAGCAGCTCGGCATTGTCCGAAGTCGCCATCTTCAATGCCTCGTAAGGCGAGTACCACTTCTTGAGTTTGGCGAGGAATTTGCCTTCTTTCGCGGCCAATTCCGGGTCGAAGAGCAAGTCGGTACCGAAAGCAGTCTTCACCTTGTACTTTTTCGTGAGCGCAACGACCTTGTCCAAACCCGCAACACAGGCCTCATATTTGGCCGTGCTGACGGGGCTTTCAAACTGGAAAGCATCTTCGCCGTGCGCATCCATCGGCTGCATACTCCACCACATGCCTTTCTGGGCCATCAGTTTGGCGGTGTCCTCTTCGATGAAGAATCCATGCTCGACGGACATGGCACCGGCTTCTGCCCACATCCGGATCGCCGCGTCGGTGTTGGCATGGATCGCGACATAGGTGTTCCAGGTTTTGGCCACGTCGACGATCGCCTTGGCCTCCTCGAAGGTGTATTCGGTGACATCGAGCGGATCATAAAGAGAAGAGACGCCGCCGCCTGCCATGGCCTTCACCTGGCTCGCACCCATACGCAGTATTTCGCGGGTGCGCTTGATCACGTCCGGCACCCCGTCGGCGATTATCGTGTGCCCCACTCGCTGCATGTAATCAAGCGGAGTCCCCGGGTTCTCGGGCACATCGTTCGGGCCGCGGAAGTCGCCGTGTCCGGAGGTTTGACCGATGTACGGCCCGGACGGATAGATCCGAGGACCGTCGGCAATTCCGGAGTCGATGGCCATCTTGACCCCAAAGACATTGCCGCCCACATCGCGCACCGTGGTGAAGCCGCGGAGCAGCTGTTCCCCGGAATGTTTCGCGGCCGCGATACTGAGAGCACCGAAGTTGGCACCCATGACTTTGCTGATGGGCCAAAAGCTGAACATCGTATGCCAGTGGGCATCGATGAGACCGGGCATCAGCGTGCGCCCGCCGCCGTTGATCACTGTCGCGCCGGGCGCGTCGATCCCGCTCGTCGAGACCTGCTTGATCAGCTTGCCCTCGATCAGAACGTTGGCATTCTCGATCCGCTTCTCGTTCACCCCATCGAAGACATAGACGTTGGTGAATAACGTCTGCGAATTGACTGCCTGTTCTGCCGCCAACGCCGACGATACAATTAGAAAGCTGGAGATCAACCCTGCTAGGGGAAATTTCATGCTCTTCTCTCCAATTCCGACGCCCGCGTCATACCTCGGTGTAGTTTTTGAAAACTCTATCGCATGCATCCCAGAACTGTTGAAGTATGGGCGGTTTGTAACTTACTGCACTTACGAAGCCAAAAAATTCTGGTGTTTCTGATCCTGATCAATGAGGTGCACCGCTTCTTATGACTTTTATTAGCGAATTCTAAGCGAAGCTCCGAGTGCCCGAGAAGGTGGTTAGAGTGCGGATTACCGCTATCTCGTTGTTCGCGACCGCAATTGTGGTCTTGCTTCCATTTTCTATGGCGGCGCAAGAATCCGCCTCAGCAAGCGGGGACACCCAAAGCCAAGAGTTTATCGACGTGGCGAAGTTCGAAGGTGTGGTCCGT
>JAFECH010000202.1 GCA_018242255.1 Pseudomonadota bacterium
CACCCCGGCCGCGCTGGAGGCGGAGCCGAAGCCTGCCATCCAGTATGTCGAGGTACCAAAGCCCCTGCCGCTTCCCGGCCAGCTCAAACCCGTGCCGAACGATCCGGCAAAACAAAGGGACGACCGCCCGCCGAAAGATCGTGTGGCCGGGGCCAACGCCGCCGCACGCATCGAGCCTGTCAAAGACGGCTACATCAATGCCATCCAGGTCTATCCCTTTACACCAGGTGCGCTCTATCAGGTCTATGCCGCTGTCAACCAAGTGACCGACATCGCACTCGAGGCCAACGAGAAGCTGGTCTCGGTATCCGCCGGCGATACGGTCCGATGGGTTGTCGGCGATACGTCAAGCGGCGAGGGCAAGGACTCGCAGGTCCACATCCTCGTGAAGCCGATTGGGGCGGATCTCGAGACCAATCTCGTCATCACCACCGATCGCCGCACCTATCATCTCGAAATGCGCTCGTCGCAATCGACCTACATGGCGTCGGTGTCGTGGACCTATCCTGCCGCCGAGCTCATCTCGCTCAGAAAAGAGACGGCCGACACAGACGCGGCAAGAGCGGCCATCGCAGATACCGGCGTCAACATCGACGAACTCCACTTCCGCTATCGCCTCGAAGGCGATGCACCCTGGAAACCCCGGCAAGTCTTCGACGACGGAGAAAAGGTCTACATCCAATTCCCGTCGGGATTGGCGCAAGGCGAAGCGCCACCACTCTTCGTCATCGGACCCGACGGCAAGACGGCTCTCGTCAATTATCGCGTTCATGGTGCCACCTATATCGTCGACCGACTCTTTGCGGCAGCAGAGCTGAGGCTCGGCACGGCACCTCAGCGTGTCGTTCGCATTGTTCGCACCGACGCGGTCTGGCGGGAGACGCGGCAATGAGCGACGCCGGCAACGCGGGCCCCGGCCAAGTTGCGCCGGAAACGCTCGAGCTTAGGGCGCGGCCTGAGCCCGTCACGCGCGTCAATCGCAAAGTCCTTATCGGCGGCGCTGCCGTGGGCCTCATTTTGATTTTGGGCCTCGTGCTGGTCGCGCTGAAGCCACCGACATTCCGGGTTGCAAACCCGCAGGAGCTGGTCAACGTCGAGCACAAGCCCGTGACCGACGGGCTGGCCAAATTGCCGGTCTCTTACGACAGCCTACCTGCGGAGAAGGCGGATCGCGCACCCAAGCTGGCCGCCGGAGTTCCACAGCTCACCGATCCAAGCGTTATTGACACGCTCAATGATCCTCAACGTATGGAAAAAGCTCGTCTCGACCGCATGGCGGGGCAAGCGCGCGAGTCGCAGGTCTTCTTTCGACTGCAGCTGAAATCGCCCCCCTCGCCTCAGGCGGTCACCCCGAACGGCGCGCGTTCCGAACTCGATGCGCAACCAGTTTCTACAGCGGCAGCCGGCAACTCAGCCCCAAACGCCGCTTTGCGCGCCGCTGAGCGTGCTCGCGATCTCAACGCCGGCGCATTCCAGCCCATTGGAACGGATGCGACGGAGGCAACGCGCAAGCTCGCATTTCTTCGGGCTGGGTCCGAAAAAGATATTTACAATCCCCATGCTCTCGAAACACCGGCATCACGCTATCAGTTGATGGCCGGTACCATCATCGCTGCGAGCCTCATCAGCGGTCTGAATTCCGATCTTCCGGGCTTCGTCATCGCCCAGGTGACGGAAAACGTCTACGACACGGTCTCAGGCAAGTATTTGCTCATCCCACAAGGCTCGCGCCTGATCGGCAAATACGACAACGTCGTTGCCTTCGGGCAGGAGCGCGCCCTCGTCGTCTGGCAGCGGATCATCCTCCCCGACGGCTCTTCCGTTCTCATCGACAATCTCCCCGCGACCGATACCGCCGGCTACGCCGGCCTCGCCGACGCCGTCGATCTTCATACTTGGACACTTCTGAAAGGCGTCGCGCTTGCGACCGTGCTCGGCGTTGGCAGCGAGCTCGCGTTCGGCACCAGCGACAGCGATCTCGTCCGCGCCCTCCAGCAGTCGACGCAATCGACGACCAATCAGGCCGGCCAACGCCTCGTCGAGCGCGATCTCAACGTGCAGCCGACGATCACTGTCAGGCCCGGATGGCCGCTGCGAGTCATCGTCCACAAGGACATCGTGCTTCGCCCCTACCTGACAACCGCAGCGAAGTGAGAAGCAAGGAGAGTATTCCATGCCCGTGATCGGAACCTTCTCTGCCAGCAAGGATGGCTATGCGGGCACGATCCGCACGCTCACCGTGGCAGCCAAAGTGCGTCTCGTTGCGAACGATCGGAAAGACGGCTCTAGCGCCCCCGACTTCCGCGTCATGATCGGCGCGGCCGAGGTCGGCGCAGCCTGGCGACGCACGAAACAAGGATCCGAAGAGAGCTACTTGCGCGTCAAGCTCGATGACCCGGCGCTCCCACAACCGATCTGGGGCGCTCTTCTCGAAGCCTCCGAC
>JAFECH010000203.1 GCA_018242255.1 Pseudomonadota bacterium
GACCGCGCTTACTTCATCGCCGTGTTCCAGCTTCCGCCCGGATCGACCTTGCGGCGGACCGACGACATCGTGCGCCGGGCATCCGAAGTCATCATGAGGCGACCAGGCGTCGCGCACGCCGTCGAGTTCGTCGGCTTCGACGGCGCGACGTTCACAAATGCACCGAATGCCGGCGTCGTCTTCGTGTCCCTCCAGCCGTTCGAACAACGGATCGCCAGCGGCCTGACGAAAGACGCCATTCTCGCCGATATTCGCCAGCAGATGGCAGCATTCAAAGACGCCTTCATCTTCGTTCTCGAGCCTCCTTCGGTTCCTGGCATCGGAACAGGTGGCGGCCTCAAGGGCTACGTCCAGGACAAAGCCGGCCGCGGCCTCCCGGCGCTGGAGGGCGCCGCTTGGGCGATGGCGGGGACGACCGGCCAGACGCCGGGATTCATGCAGGCGTTCACACTCTTCAATTCGCGGACCCCCGAGGTCTATGCCGACATCGACCGTACGAAGGCGGAGCAGCTCGGCGTGCCGATCAGCCGCGTCTTCGAAACGCTGTCGGTCTACATGGGCTCCGTCTTCGTCAACGACTTCAATATCCTGGGCCGCACCTATCAAGTCACGGCGCAAGCAGACAACCCGTACCGGCTGTCGCTGCGCGACGTTTCCAATCTGAAAACCCGAAACAACGACGGCGACATGGTGCCGATCGGCTCGGTCGCGAACTTCCAGGATACGACCGGTGCTTATCGCGTTCCGCGCTACAATCTTTATCCCGCGGCGGAAGTGCAGGTTCAACTCGCGCGCGGCTATTCCACCGGTACTGCCATCGCCGCAATGGAGCAGATTGCCGACAAGGTCCTACCGCAAGGCTTCGGCTTCGAATGGACAGAAATCGCCCTGCAGGAAAAGATTGCGGGCAACACCGCGATCTTCGCGTTCGGTCTATCCGTCGTCTTCGTGTTCCTGCTGCTTTCTGCGCTTTACGAAAGCTGGTTGCTGCCACTGGCGGTGATCTTAATCGTGCCGATGTGTATCCTGGCGGCTATGATCGGCGTTAACGTCCGAGGCCTCGACCGCAACGTCTTGGTCGAGATCGGCTTGATCGTGCTCGTCGGCCTCGCCGCGAAGAACGCTATTCTGATCGTCGAGTTCGCCAAGCAGGGCGAAGATAACGGACTGTCCCGCACCGATGCGGCCGTCGAAGCAGCGCGCACGCGCTTGAGGCCGATTCTGATGACGTCACTCGCCTTCATCCTGAGCAGGCGCCGAGATGCGACAATCGCTCGGCACGGCCGTTTTTGCGGGGATGCTGGGCGTAACGTTCTTCGGCCTGATTTTCACGCCGGTCTTCTATGTGCTGGTCCGGACCCTGGCGCCTCGAATTATCCCGAAACAAGACGCTAAAACTGTCACTTGAACTCCCAGATATAAAGGCCAGAGCCATCAAGAGCAAAAGTTGGCTCCTCTTGCGACAGTCGTTGAAACCTACTGATGTCAATCTGCCTAGGAGATGCTGCGCTGTTTCTCCGCGAGGGCCGGAGCGGGGCTCGTCACGATGAGTTGCAACGCCATGACCAGGGGCGTGAATGGCCACTGTACGTATGCGCGCACGCAGACATTCACTCGTGTTGTACACCTTAAGGACGGCTGTCGCACACCTCTCTGGCGCGTGTTGAGCAGTTCGTAGCGATCGCGGTTTCAGCGCCCTTTTGATCCGCCTCAGCCGCGCATGAATTCGCGACAGCAACGAGTTCTCCAGCTCGTTGTTGTAGCTGAACGAGCTTGATGACCCGCTTCACCTCCAACTGGGTTTCCTCGCGGAGGACGAAATGCCGACGTTCAAGCTACTTGTTGTTCTAGGCCTCGTGCTAGTAGCCGTTGGCCTGCTCCGTCCGTTCATCACGAAGCTTGGCCTTGGCAGGCTTCCCGGCGACATCGTTATCGAGCGGGGCAGCATCCGCCTCTACATCCCCGCTCGTTACTTCTTTGCTGATTAGCGCGGTTCTCAGCCTCATACTTTGGTTTGTCAACCGGTAGAAAAGCACCGTCGAAGACCTCACCCATTGTCGCAAATGGTGGAGGCCTTAACCCGCACTAGGCACCTTTTTAACTCCGTCGGCGCCGCCCAAAAGCTTTCCTTCGGTCTTCAAGGATTTCTCGGGATCCGGCCGCGATTACCGCGCAGGCGGTGCCCTCGATATCGCGGTCCACAGCCAAGGGCGGCCTCACCGGCCAGCGCGGTCTCATAACTTTTGCGGCAAACGACGCAGTGGTGACGCGCCGCATACGGATAAATTCCAGCAAGGAGCAATCTAGCTTACAGCCGTAACCTTTTTGCGGCTTCGCTGAAATCTGGGCGTAACACTGTGCTCGGACTCTCACCGATTCAATGAGCGATGAGGTCGGAAAATGTTAAAATCATCCTAGCGAAACAGCATATTTT
>JAFECH010000204.1 GCA_018242255.1 Pseudomonadota bacterium
CCTGTTGGACACTCCGCGCACACACGTCGTCTCGCTATCTTTGATGTGAAAAAAGTCATCCGAATAAATATGTAACCGTGTGTCGCGACCTTTAAGTTCCAACGCGCCGGCATGATCCTTTCCGCCGACTGTGAAATGCCCGAGGATTAGCGTCTGACTTTCTTCGACCACCCTGCACAGTCCCCGCGTAGCCCGCTTCCAAGAAAATCTCGAATGCCCTGGACTGATTGAAACCACAAAGACTCAATCAAACTCCGGTGACCCAATCTTACCGCGTCTTGTTTGCTGATCCCACATTTCGAGGAACTTCTGACCAACTTCGCGTCTCTCTCGCGAGAGCGAGGCATCGGCTACAGCCGTCTCGAGTGCTTTTCGTAAAACCGGGAGGGCAATGACCTCCGAAAGAGCCTTCGTTCCGGCCGTTGTGTTCTTCTGCGCAATGCGGTCTGAGGCCGTATGGCTCCAGCTCTCCTGTGTAAACGCTTCCGCCACGCGTATCGCACTGGCTGGGTCCCTTACCGCTTTGAGCAGCCATCGTGCTGCCTCGGAACCATTCTCTTTTTTTGTCTCCGAATGCCAGCGAAACAGCATATACGTGAAATGTCGATGCGTGAGCAGCGTGCCATCTCTGGCTGCTTGCTTTATTTTACGCAGAGCGGTTCGCTTCAACTCCTTTGCATGTACCAATGAGCAAAGCCGGTCGTCCTCGGCTATCTTAGCGTCACCTTTCTCCGGCACATGCTCGGCGTAGGCACGATAAGCGAAGCTGACAAGCCAACCTAGTGGGGCTGACCTCGCTGCTTTGAGGAACAAGGGACTGCGCACATTCAGGGGTAATCTTTCTTTGACCAACCTGTTTGTCAGCCAGTGAAGCCTCAACTCGTTATTGGCAAGCCCTGCAAAACCTCGCGCCTTATCGCGCTCGACGTCGAGTTCATCGGCAATGGAATAGAGCGAGGCAATGACGATATCGATATGTTCAGCGGGAATCTGCTTGGCTTGCACATTGAGTTCTTCGAGCAAAAGCGCCGCGCGTGTCCCGCCTCGGCGGCGCGCTACGTTGAGGGCGTCCCGGAAAAGAGTTTGAAGCCTTTGCCGATCATTCGTGCTGCTGAGTAGCTCTGTTACCACTGCGCCAGGCAGAGCATCATCCTGAATGGAGAAGGCAAAGTACGTGTTGAAGTGTGCGGACGAACACACGAGACGGGACCGTTGCCACTCACCATCCCAGTCGCTTCCGTAAGAAGTTCCGCCCCAAATTGATTGGGTGCATGGAAACAGACGCTGCAGGGCGCCTTTTACATGCTCTCTTTCGGCTTCGGGCAGATCGGAGAATAGAGCCTCTGTTCTCTTCTTAATCTCGGCACGCTCGTCCTGACTAGATCTGTCGCGGGCTCCGCCGACAAGCAGGTCTTTGGCGAGTTGAATACGACGGTAAACGGCCCCGTGAGAAATGCGAAGTGCCTCCATTGCAACGAAGTCAGCGATGTTCACATCACCTTTCACGGCCGGCCACGTAACTGAAATCGTGCTGCAGATCCGATTGACGTCTCGAGGCGATTTGATGAACGGAGCAACGCAATCGTAGAAGACATTCATGAAGTGGACCATCTCGGACTGAGAGGGTAAGCCGCAAATATTTGCAATCCGATCAAGAATGTCATCGTTGAGGTCGTTGGTTGAGGGAGATGGCAGCTCGAAACTGGCCTGAATGATCTTTTCGAGATAATGCGGCCCTTCCGAAGGATAGCGCTCAGCAACGACTTTTTCGGCGATCTGGCGATCAAATGCCAAGAGATACATGACGTTTGGCAACCGGCCGACGGACTTTATAAGCCGAAATACCTGTAACGCTTCATCCGGGAGAAGCCTGTCTAAGTCATCGATAATAACGAGAAAGCGCAGCGGCTGCTTTCTAAGTTGCTCGGCAAGCCGTTGTTGCTGAACATCAACTGGCTCGGTGTCCGCCAGGAGTTTTTCCAACGTATCGGCGGCGCCTTTCACAAGGTCTACGCCGGTCATGGCCCCGAGTGCGGTCATGAGTGGACCGAACAGGTCTTTCGACCTGAGAAGCCTCGTGGCGAGCTTCTTAAGTTCGGTCTGAGCCTTCTCCGACAACGCCGGCTTTAATGCGCTGAAAAGCTCTTGAAGAAAAGCGGCAGTCAATGCCTCTTCCCCTCGGAACCACCAACACGCGAAATTGACGATCTCAATCTTTCGATCGGTGCCGGCTTGCAGAATGTGATGCTGGATGAGGTTTAAAACGCTGCTTTTGCCAGACCCCCAGGGACCGTTGACTGCGAAAACAGTCCCTTCGGGGTTAGCGACCTTCGCAATCGATTGAGCGAGCGCCTTGGCCAGCGGATCGAAACCAAATCTGTCCTGTTCGGGCGACGATATGGGACTATCGTTGAAGTTTTGACTCATCG
>JAFECH010000205.1 GCA_018242255.1 Pseudomonadota bacterium
CACCGGAATCATGATTGCCTGCGATCATCACGACCGCCGCCGAAGTCTCGGATGCAATGCGCGTCAGAAAAGTATTGAACTGTCGAACTGCGGTTGCTGGTGGTGCAGCTCTGTCGAAAATGTCCCCGGCAATTATGAGGACATCGGCACGGCGTTCTATTAGAGCGTCTACGACTTGATCAAGAATAAATTGATGATCCTCGTCGAGAGGTATCCCATTGAAATTGCGACCTAAATGAAGGTCTGCAGTATGAATAATTTTCATCCCGTAAACTCGTATATTTTTTATATGTATAGTTTTTACATGGACATATGCATGCGTGTCAAGATAAAGATTCCTCTATGAACCTTGACGATCTCAAGCACGCACAACGACAGCGGGTGATCTTTCTCGACCAGTGCCTCACTTGGCGGGGAATGGCGAACCGCAGAGATCTTGTGGAGCGTTTTGGAATCTCGACGGCCCAGGCCGCACTTGATTTCCGAACCTACCTCAACCTATCGCGAGCGACGCCACCGATTTATGATCCTGTGCGCAAGACGTACTTTGTATCGGACGCACATGTGCCGCTTGTGTCGGGCAATCTCGCACAGGCATTCGGTGTACTGTTCGACGAGAATGACCTTGACCGGCTTTCTTCTGAACTCCCACGGCCAATTCGATATGCAGATCCAAAGGTGATTGCTCGTCTTTACCAAGCGATCAAATCAGGAAAGACACTGTATGTGCGTTATACGTCGATGACCTCCGGATTCGATGATGGCCAATGGCTCGCTCCAACCCGCTTCATGTCTGATGGCGAAGTCGTTCATGTGCGTGCCTTCAGCTTCAAACACAAAGAATTCCGCAACTACTTGCCAGTCAGGATCGAAGCCGACAGCACTTTTGAGGAAAAATCATTCGACGAAATTCTGCCCGAGGATGTGGATTGGAATACCAAGGCAATTATCTGGCTGCGTCCGAGGTCAGGTCTGTCGCGACGCCAAGCCGATGTGGTTAGGCGCGAATACGGATTTGATGGCGAGTTCCTACGCGTGGAGACTCGCAAAGCGCTGGAATTCTTTTTCGATCGTCGATGGGGGCTTGATCAGAAGGGAGCGCGCCTCGAAAGAGCAAAGACGGAATACGATGAAATAGATTCCGTTTAGGCCGATAGAGATGCGGCGGATGGGCGTAAAGATATGAAGCGGGGGCGAGAGGATAATGAAACTCGGCAATCTACTTTCGGTCGGCTTGATACTGGCGCTCGGCGCTTGCGACGATCCTTCTACGGGCTCGAAACGCTCCTACTACGACGATTATTGGATTCAAGAATCCAAAGACACATTCCTCGATGGCTCTGTGCGAACCTCGGCGTGGACAAGCAAAGAGGGCCGCGAGCTGAAGCTGCGGTGCTTCAGGTTTATGCCCGATAGTCCAACCGGCTCTTTCGACCTACGCTACGTCATCGACGTCCCACTTCTTGCACGTGTGCTGCCCGAGATCGAGAAGGCGGGACCTGTCCAACTCGTTCTGTCGATCGATGGTTTGTCAATTGGCTCTGTTGATGTCCGGCCGCTGGCGCACGACTTCGGCATTTCCTTCCTTGGGAATGTCTCTGGCGAAATGCTCGATAAAATTGCAGCTGCAAAAACGTCGGTTATTGCCATGCCAAGACAAGGATCGGACAAGCTCGACGAGGTTATTGAATTCGGCGTTGGCGATTTGGCAAAAACAATTGAGCCAGTGAAAAGAGCTTGCAAACCTCTATCACTACTGCAGCCACCGGCTGATGTGCCGACAACAAAAACCTAATGCGCGACGAGGTCGCGTCACCGTTACTGATTTTTTAGTGTCGGCGGGTAATGAGTTATTTGTTTTTCTTGCCGTTGGTACGGACACATTACTCCGGGGGAGGGACATCATGAAAATTTCGACCGCGCTTGAAAAAATTGACGAGCATCAGCTTTTTGTACCTGCCTTTCAGCGTGAATACGTGTGGGATCGTGACAACGCGAAGGAACTGATAGACTCTCTAATCAAGCAATACCCGACTGGCACCATGCTCACTTGGGAGACCGCTAATCCGCCTGAGCTCAAAGGGCCCCATAAATACGACACCAAACAAGGCTCGGTACGCATCCTGCTGGACGGCCAGCAACGCTTGACCACCCTCTACATGCTCGTGCGAGGCGAAATTCCCCCCTATTACACCGCTACCGAGATCCTCAAAGACACCCGCGGGCTTTATGTCAATCTCGCCACGCTCGAGCTTTCTTACTTTATTAAATCGCGGATGGAGAACGACCCGCTCTGGCAGAACCTCACCGACATCTTCCAGAAAAAAGTGCGCGGCAGACATATCGTAAAGAGCCTGGAAGCGAGGGGGCAGACCGTTAGCCAAGAGCTCGACGATGCCATCGA
>JAFECH010000206.1 GCA_018242255.1 Pseudomonadota bacterium
GTAAGCAAGTTATGAACGCGAGCATGGCAAACGGACCCGCAGTGGCAGTGCCCGCGGCCGCGACGGCTTCAGGCGGTCGGGGTTTTGGGCGCAGGCAGGGGAGCGAACTCCAGCGCGGCGGCGTCAGTCCCATCCGGCTTCACGACGCGCCGGTAGAAACACGAACGCTCGCCCGTATGGCAGGCGACGCCGTTTCCTTGCACCTCGGCCGTGATCCACAAGACGTCCTGATCGCAGTCCGTCCGCAGCTCTATGACTTTGAGAAGGTTGCCGCTTTCGTCGCCCTTCTTCCACAGCTTGCCCCGCGAACGACTCCAGAAATGAGCTATGCCGCTGGCTATCGTCTCATTGAGAGCCATTTGGTTCATGTAGGCGAACATCAGCACATCGCCCGACCGATGATCGGTCACAACTGTCGGAATGAGCCCTTCGCCGCTGAACTTCGGCTTGAAAGAATGTGTCGTCTCTATCGTCTCGGTCATGCCGCGTAGTTTCTCCGGCGCCATCTCGCCATCACAATGAACCTGAGCGTAAAGCGCATATGTAACCGACGCGGTGCCAAGTAGAGGAAAATCCGTTTGTCGCTCAACGGCCAAATGCTGCAGTTGGCGAACGGCCGCATCTCGCATTCGATACCGGCTCGGCTTATATACGGCCACCGGAACGTTTAAACGAGGGGCCGGTCGGGCCCCAAAGATCCGAAAGACGGATCATGAGAACCGGAAGACGCGAAGACTGCGATGGCCAATCTCGATGAGATCTACAACACGCGAATCCTGGAGCTGGCGGGCGGCATCTCTCGTACCGACCGCCTGACAGATCCCGACGGCAGCGCCACCGGGCACTCCAAGCTGTGCGGCTCGACCGTGACAGTTGACGTGAAGCTGGAAGACGGGCGCGTGAGCGATTACGGCCAGTCGGTCAAGGCCTGCCTCCTGGGACAAGCCTCCGCGTCGGTCATGGGCCGGGAGATCATCGGTTCGACGCCGGAAGAGCTTCGCCGCGTGGGACGCGAAATGCGCGCCATGCTGAAAGAGGGGGCACCCCCGCCGGCCGGCCGTTGGGCGGACCTGGCCGTTCTTGAACCGGTCCGCAACTACAAGGCCCGACATGCATCGACGCTCCTTGTGTTCGATGCGGTCGAAAAGGCGCTCGACGACGCCGAGGTCCAGACGACCGCCGACATTCCGGCCGGACGCTAACCTTGACCGCAATTTTTCCTCTAAATTTCTGACGGACGCACGCGCGGCCAATCGACGGCCGCGATCCGGCGTGCTGTATATTCCAGGGACTGCACCCTGGATTGATGCGGCGAGCCATTTCGACAACTCGGCGGAATCTTTCTTCCCCGGCTTGCTGGAAGGGCTTTCGGTTTGAGAAAAACTGAGAGTAGAAGACGCATCGAAACGGTCGGTTCGTTAGTCACAAAAATGAAGAAAGAAACCGGCGCGCTGAAGAGAGTTGGCGTGTAACGGCTGGAAAAAATAGATCTTAGAGCACAACGGAGATCCAAATGTCGGCGCAGGATAACGATAGTGGCACGCGCGCAGAGGGTGCTGCTTCATCGACCAGCGCACTGAAATGGGTCGTTATCGCGATCCTGGCTTTGGTGGCGATCTATGGCTGGCAACAGAAGACGTCGGCAGAGGCTCAAGTGTCGGCGCTGCAGGGCGAGGTCGCCTCGCTCCAGAAGGCCGTCGATGACGCCGCCGATGTCAGAAAGTCGTCACAAGACGAGATCGACCGTCTGAAGTCGGCGGTCAGCGATGCCCAGCGCCAAGCCGACGAAAGCAAGGCTGACGTCTCGACTGCGATGGCCAAGGTCTCCGAGCTCGACAACAAGGCCGGCACTTTGACGAAAGAGAACGACGACCTGAAGGCCAAGCTCCAGGGCGCAGCAGAAGAGATGAAAGCCAAGCTCGCCGCGGCCGAAGACGCGACGAACAAGGTCAAGGCTGAGCTGGAAGCCGCCAATAAGGCGAAGGCCGACGCCGAATCTGCAGCCTCAGCGCTTCGCGGCGAGATCGACAGCCTCAAGGGCCAGATCGCGACGCTTCAAAAGGATCTAGAGGCAGCGAAGGCAGCAGCTCAGTCGGCAACGCCTGCGGCGCCGGCAACCCCGACGCCGTAAGAAGAGGCGCGGATCACCACAGCGATGCACTTGCATAGCGCAGCAGAAACGCGCTCTGCTTCGGGCATGAGTTCGAGGCTCGCCAAAACGCTGCTGAAAGCGCCGATCCACGTCTACCGCTACAGCTTCAAATGGCTGGTCGGGGGGCAGTGCCGCCATTGGCCGACGTGCTCTGAATATGGCCTCCAGGCGATCGAGCTGAACGGAGCTTGGCGCGGCTTCTGGCTGACGCTGTCGCGCTTCGTACGCTGCG
>JAFECH010000207.1 GCA_018242255.1 Pseudomonadota bacterium
GGCGGATCAGCGATTTCTCATGAATGGGCATCGTGGCCGATCCTCAATGAATGAATTTCTGGGCAGCGGAAGGGTAGGCCTCAGACTCGATAACCTTGCCTGTCTTCAATGGTCGCGAGACGCGATCCAAACCAAGGATGCGGTAAGTCTGTTCCAAAGGATTAGGTGCGCTCGAGAAGTCGGATCGCAAATAGGCACCGCCTTGCGCATTGATGTAGCCGCCATAGATTTGCGCACACAAAACATCGACGTACCAAACCATGTCGCGGAATATGCCGTTATCAGAAAGGTACTGGCTGAGTTCCTCTCGCAGGCACAGGAACGTCGCTTGGTTGTCAGGCACATCGATCAAGATGTTGTCGATGTTCTCCGCATGCCAGATTTCGCGGATCACGCCGGTATTGACCCTTGAGTCCCACACCCACCTTGACATCAGCGGATAATGTTCCGGAAACGTGTTGTGTAGGATTTCCGAGGCTAGGTCTCTGACGAACCTGGTTTCCTTGCCCGAAGGAAACGATTTGCAAAAATTCATCAGGCGTTCGTCACAGGATTCTGGAGCCTGTCCGTCGGCCAGAAGCTTCACTAAGGCCTCTTGAACCGCCGTCCACCCCTTCGCTTCGATCAAACGGCCGATACGACTGCGCACCGTCGCCATCAAGGGCACCAGCTCTTCGAACGTCCCGATATCAAGATGATGAACGGCCCCGCTGCCAAGACGCTCTTTGAACGCTTCCGACTTCAGTTGAACTGCCGCAACCAGTCGCTCAACACCACCGATGTCCTCGCAACCACGTACGAGAGCATCAACCGCCAGTCGAAGCTTTTCGCCTGACAGCTCCAATCTTGGCTTCTGCCAATCTGCTGGCTGTTGGTGTGGGACGGCAGCCATCACTCTTATTCCGCTGCTTCCTTGGCCACGTGGCGTGCAACCGCGTAGGCGCTCATCGCTGCGGCGTGCGCTTGAGCAATGGAGTCGTCAATGGTCTCGGGCCCGATGGCCGCCCCGGCCACGAACACGCCGGGTCGGGACGTTGCCCCCATTGATCCATACGTATCGGTGCGAGCAATGTATCCGTGCTTGTGCAGATCCACACCGAACACCGCCGAGATTGTCATGTTGTCGACATTCGGGTCCATGCCGATCGCGTGCACCACCATGTCGAATGGAATGGTAATCGGGCGTTTCACAAGGGTGTCCTCGCCTTTGACGATGAGCTGCTTGCCGTCGCTCGTCACTTCAGCTATGCGGGCCTTGATATACTTGACCTTGAATTCTTCCTGCGAGCGCCAATAGTATTCAGTCTCATAGTGCCCGAACGTGCGGATATCCATGTAGTAGATATAGACATGGCAATCGGGCAGCTCTTCCCTGATTTCCATAGCGAGATTAGCGGATACGGTGCAGCAGATCTTCGAACACCATTCCCGCCCGATCTGACGGTCGCGGGAACCGACGCAAAGAAGGATGGCGACGCGCTTTGGCTTACGTCCGTCCGAAAGGCAGCGAACGCCCTTCTTCGATGAAATCATCTGCTCGACTTGGGTTGTGGTAACCACATCGGGAAACAACCCAAAACCCCATTCGGGCTTATTCACGCTGTCAAAATGAGTGAATCCTGTCGTCAGGATGGCTGCCGCACAATCCACGCTGGTACCATCCGATAGACTGGCTTTGAATTCCCCCGGCGCGCCATCGAACGAGATCACACGCGTGCCTTTTCGGACGGCAATCAGGCCATCGCTCTCGACGCGAGAAACCATACCGCCGATGGCTTCGTCGGCCCATCGTCCAGAGGGGACGAGCTTGGCGTATCCGGAAAAAATTGGCGCCCCACCCAAACGGTCCATCTTCTCGACGAGGATGCTCTGTTGTCCGACATTCGCCAGCGCGTGGGTAGCTGCGAGACCAGCGGGTCCACCGCCCACGACCAAGATTGGCTTCATATGCTATCTGACTCCATTTGGCGTTGGGCCAATACGGTCTTTGACTGCGGACCTCATTCCGCGGGTGTCGGCGGTATGATCTGGCGTGTCACGGGTTGGAAACCAGGCCCGGAGGTGATCCGGAGCCGCGGATCGTAGAGCTGATCCGGCGTTGCGCCGTTCTTGATACTTTCCACGTACGCTTCAAACTCGGCTTTCTTCGCTCGCCAATCGACGCCCAACTTCTCAAGCAGGTTCTCGATTGGGCTTGCATGCCAGTGTGTCTGGACGACCTTGTAGGGATCCGCACCACAAACCAAAGCTGCGAATTGGCAATCCGCCATTACAGGGAGTTCATAACCGGCGCCCCCATTGCTGCCTTGCGCCTTCGAAATCCATTGATTTTTGTCGAGCGTCGTAATGCAACCGGTATCATGCCCAATCATTACGTCC
>JAFECH010000208.1 GCA_018242255.1 Pseudomonadota bacterium
TGTCTGGAACTTGGCTCGCACGCTATTTGTCTTCACTTTGCCACGCGTCACAAGCGCAGCGCCGATGAAGACCGGGTTCCACCGCGTTTCCCGCACACCACGTTCGCCCGGTATCTGGATGCAAGCGACGAGCCATTTCGGCTTGTCGCCGAGCGGTTTTTTCCATTGTTCCTCTGTCGTCCAGTAAAGCCCAGCAAAGGCATGCGCAATATCACCAGTTGTGAGAGGGGGTGGACCTGAATCGCCAGAATCCGCATCAGTACGCCGGCCGTCAGTTTCCTCGGTCGCGGAAGCAGTCGACACTTCGCCGCCGGATGCGCTCTCGGCGTCTACACCATCAAAGCGATACGCTGAATTTGTGCCAGTGGCTTCGATCCAGCGTTGCAATTCGGCGCGGCCAAACGTTTGTGCATCAAAATCCGTTTTGCCATCCGTCAGCCACCACTCCAATTCCGCACCGTTTAAACCAGTCGCTGACCATGGCTCGTAAAGCTGCATCCTTGTACTTTGAATCGCCTCAGGACTCAGGGCTGATCTGGACGCCCATCGTTCCTTAATTATTTTGACGCCTTCTGCCCCGCAATACGACCTGTCAGGTTGTGGAGTGGGTGACAATTTTGGACGACTTCGCTGCCTAGGGAAGCCTAAATCTCCAACACATTGTTCCCAAGTCGATCTATAGTATTCAAGCGCGAGTTGATACGCCCTCCTCAGTTTTTTCAGAACTTGGTTAACGTCACTATTTTTTGTGGCGTCTTCTGTTGTCCCAACAATTAGACGAGCCGCGTTATCGCCTGTGAATTTATGTTCGCTATCAAAATAGGATGATGCTCCCAAGTCTGCGTTCCTTCAAAAGTAGCTTCAGCATTTGCACAGCAATGTTAGTCGTCGGCCGTCCATTACGCTAGAGCTCGAAACGTATACCAAGAGGGGCGATCCTCTTCGTTGAAGTGCCATAGGGACCAGCCTAACGAGAGGATCCACGTTTCCTAAAAAGTCCCGACTGCATGTGTAACTGGGCGCTTGCGGCCTGCGGTCAGCATATGGGTCCGTTTTACACTTCGCCCCATTCGCTAGACTTGCTGAAATACCTTCCCCGTTCTTGCCTGGTCGCTTCAATTTCTCAATTTCTGCGAGTTCTGCCGAGTCGTATCGCAGGGAAAGCTGGCCTTTGTCCGCAGTGACGTTGACACTCTTGCCCTCAGGCGTTTATGCAACCCCTGGATCATCTGGCACACCATCCTTAAATTCGTCAATATAGATTGTTTTATCTGGATAGGTCAGACTATCTGAAAATCGAGTTTCTCAGGGATGACGAGTTTTCAACAGGGGCCGTGGTCACTGCGTGGTCAAGCCATGGCCTGACCACCGTTGAGGTCGATCGTCACGCCCGTAATGAAAGCCGCGTCGTCCGATGCCAGGAACGCGACGCACGCGGCCACATCCTCAACTTCGCAATGGCGACGCATCGGAATTTCGTTACGCACCTGCTCTCGTTCCTCGGGTGTTCGACGCTCGGCCCACAGTCCGCGCGTGCGATCGGTCATCACCACACCCGGACAGATGCAATTGACGGTGATACCGACCGGGCCGAATTCCATAGCCATCTGTCGCGTAAGCGAGGCGATCGCGCCCTTGGCGGCTGCATAGTTGGCACCAGCTATCAGGCTACCGAACCGTCCAGCTTTCGAGCCGAAGTTAACGATGCGACCGCGCCCGCACGCAACCATACCAGGCAACACAGCGCGGCAGGCCCACACCGCACCGAGCACATTGAGATCCATGACGCGCCGCCAGTGATCGTCTTCTTCCTCCATAAAGCGATAGGGCGTGTGCAGCGATCCGCCTGCGTTGTTGACTAGAATGTCGATCCGCCCATGCTGCGCATGAATTGAGGCGATGCGTGCGGCAACGTCGGTCGCGTCGCTCGAATTCATTGCCTGCGTGTGCAACGCGAAGCCCGCGTGCTGAGCGATGCGGTTCGCCTCGGTCAACGCGCCCTCGTCACGATCGGTGATGTACACGATGGCGCCCTCCCCAGCTAAGCGTAACGCGGACGCGAAGCCAATGCCGCGTGCTGCAGCCGTCACAAGAGCTACGCGGCCAGCGAAACGCCTGCAGCCGCGCGCCGGATCAGCCTCGCGGACAGTGACGGAGCCGCCAAAATCAATGCTATCGTCGCTCATCGTCATTGAGCAGTAATTTTCGCGAACTCGATGACCTTACCCCATCGCGTAGTCTCTTCTCGCAGACGCTTGCGGAAATCATCAATCGAGCCGCCGACCGGCACGGCACCGACCTTCATGAGACGCTCACGGAACTCCGGTGTCGCGAGAATCTTATTG
>JAFECH010000209.1 GCA_018242255.1 Pseudomonadota bacterium
CAGCCTGCCTGGCCCGTCTGTAACGGACCGCGCGACATACACCACCACTTCAAATTCGCCAATGATAAAGACCAGGAAGGATTACGCTGGCATGGCTGACTTTATTCCGTTTCACGATCGCGACGGGTTCATCTGGATGGATGGAGCGCTCGTTCCCTGGCGCGATGCGAACGTTCACGTTCTGACGCACGGACTGCATTACGCCAGCTCGGTGTTCGAGGGCGAGCGCGCCTACGATGGCGAGATCTTCAAGCTGACCGAGCATACCGAGCGGCTGATCGAAAGCGCGCGGATCCTCGACTTCACCATTCCATATAGCGTCGCCGAGATCGATCAGGCCTGCAGGGACGTCATTGCGGCCAACAAGCTTTCCGACTGTTACGTGCGGCCCGTGGCGTGGCGCGGCAGCGAGCAGATGGGCGTTTCGGCGCAGAATTCGAAGATCCATCTCGCGATTGCGGCTTGGGACTGGGGCTCCTACTTCCCGATGGAGCAGCGGCTGAAGGGCATTCGCATCACCAATGCCGTTTATCGCCGTCCCGATCCAGCTTGTGCGCCGTCGCGGGCGAAAGCTGCCGGTCTCTACATGATTTGCACGCTTGAAAAGCACCGCGCGGAGCGCATGGGCTATTCGGATGCGCTTATGCTCGATTGGAAGGGCCGTGTGGCGGAATGCACTGGCGCCAACGTCTTCTTCGTCAAAGACGGCGTCATTCATACGCCGACGGCCGATTGCTTCCTCAACGGCATTACGCGGCGGACGGTCATCGATCTCGCGAAAAAGCGCGGAATTCAGGTTGTCGAACGCGATATCGTGCCGGAGGAACTGGCGTCGTTCTCGGAGTGTTTCATCACGGGAACGGCCGCGGAAGTGACGCCGGTTTCGGAGATTGGCGAGCACAAATACAAGCCGGCAACGATCACCGAGACGCTTCTGAACGACTACATGGAGTTGGTTAAACCGAAGAAGCGCGCTGCCGCGGAGTAAGCCGCTTCCCGTGCCTTTCGGGCGACAATACGCGGGGTGCCGTTTCGACGGCGCCCCGTTTTTTTTAGGCTTTGCATTCGTGTTTGAAAGCAATCGGCACTGCGCATTGGACAGCCGACGCTCCAGCAGTCGTCATGTTTCGCGCGAATTTTAAGAGGCAGACGAGGATCCGGCCTTAAGCCTTGCGACTTTCGATTTTGATTTCGGCCTCGGTCTCGAGTTCGGTCGCCGGCCGACGCAACATAAGCGGTGCGCAAATGGCGAAGAGGAAGAGAGCGATTGACGCGCCAACCACCATGATTGTGGTCGAGGACAGGGGCTTGCCGAGCCAGAGCGCGCCGAACCCTAGAACTGCGCTCCAGAAAGCTGCCGGGAAGAGAGAAGCAACCGCGAGACCTGCAATGCGCACCATGCTCGATTGGCCGAGGGCGCGCGAGGGCTCCTCGATGGCATCGATCGTTGTTGATGTCGTCGCAGTTCGCATGACGGCTTCCCTTAGACCAGCCAATAATACGATTCGCTCCAAACCCGTTCGTCGATCGACCGTCCGATATCTGCCGAAGCTACGTGCCTGTATTCAACGATTGGTAAACACAACTATTAGAATGCGACCAATAGGAAGCTAATTGGGGCGAAATTGGGGGATGATCCGCGTACGCACCATGCAAATTTACGATCTTGTGGCGATGATAGTTCCAAAGTTTTAAGTGTTCAATTCGTCTTCGAAGCAAATGTCGCGGGAGTTCTGCAACTATTAGTGGTTTTTTTCATGCCTGCAATTTTAGGGAGTGTCATGCAATTCTTTCCGCCGGTGCCAGTCTTGAAGATATTCGATGAACCTAAAGCCCGGGACTTCTACTTGGGATTTCTGGGCTTTACGCTGGACTGGGAACATCGGTTTGAACCCGGAGCACCGCTTTATGGGCAAATCTCGCGAGGAGCCTGCGTCATTCATCTGTCGGAGCATCATGGGGACGTGGCTCCGGGCAGCGCGGTTCGAATTGCGGTCGACGACCTTGATGGCTATCACGCTGAGATTATGGCGAAGGGCTACAAATACATGAGGCCGGGCATCGAAGTGATGCCGTGGGGAACGCGCGAGATCAAAGTCATCGATCCGTTCTTCAACCGCCTGATGTTCTTCTCGCCTGCGAAGAAGGACTAGCAGCGCAATGCGCGTTTCCGATGCGCTCGACATTGACGAAGCGGAACTCGAAGAGCGCTTTGTCAGGGCGTCGGGACCTGGCGGTCAAAACGTCAACAAGGTGTCGACGGCAGTCGAACTCAGGTTCGATTTTCGGGCCAACACGTCGATACCTCCTTATGCCCGTGAACGGTTG
>JAFECH010000020.1 GCA_018242255.1 Pseudomonadota bacterium
GACGCTGCGGCGCTTTCCGTCGGCGCTGACGAAGTCGCAGCCGCGATCGCTAAAGAAGCAAAATCTCGCAAACTCGATATTCAAGTCGTTCGCAACGGCTCGCGCGGCATGCTCTTTCTTGAGCCCCTCGTCGAAGTCGATATGCCGGGCGGCCGCGTCGCCTACGGTCCAGTGACGCCGGCCGACGTCGCGAGCCTTTTCGAGGCTGGCTTTCACGAAGGCAAATCGCACCGGCTCGCCCACGGTCGAACCGAAGAGATCCCCTACTTCAAGAACCAGGAACGGTTGACGTTCTCGCGCTGCGGCATCACCGATCCGCTTTCCATCGAAGATTATCGCGCCCACGGCGGCTTCGAAGGGCTCTCGAAGGCCCTGCAGATGAAGCCGGTCGACATCGTGACCGAAGTGACGACGTCGGGGCTGCGCGGCCGTGGTGGCGCTGGTTTTCCGACCGGCATTAAGTGGAAGACGGTTCACGATCTGCCGCCGGGCGAAAAATACGTCGTCTGCAACGCCGACGAAGGCGACAGCGGCACGTTCGCCGACCGTATGCTGATGGAAGGCGATCCGTTCTGCCTGATCGAAGGCATGACCATCGCCGCCGTCGCTGGAGGCGCCCAGAAGGGCTATATTTACGTCCGCTCTGAATATCCCCATTCGGTGCACGTACTGCGTGAGGCGATCGAGATCGCGCGCAAGGCCAACTGGCTCGGCGACAAGATCCAGGGCACGAACTATTCGTTCGATCTCTTCGTTCGCATGGGAGCCGGCGCTTACATCTGCGGCGAGGAAACCTCGATGCTTGAAAGCATCGAGGGCAAGCGCGGCATCGTTCGCTATAAGCCGCCGATCCCCGCCATCGAAGGATTGTTCGGCAAGCCGAGCATCATCAACAACGTCATGAGCTTTGCTGCCGTGCCGATCATCCTGTCGAAGGGTGGCGAGTTCTATAAGAACTACGGCGTCGGCCGTTCGCGCGGCACACTCGCCTTCCAGCTCGGTGGCAACATCAAGCAGGGCGGACTTGTCGAGAAAGCCTTCGGCGTCACGACCCGGCAACTCGTGGAAGACTTGGGCGGCGGTACCGCGACGGGACGTCCTGTTCGCGCCGTCCAGGTCGGTGGTCCGCTTGGCGCCTACATTCCCGTATCGAAATTCGATGTGCCGATGGACTACGAAGAGTTCGCCAAAGTCGACGCGATGGTCGGCCACGGCGGCCTTGTCGTTTTCGACGACACGGTCGACATGGCAAAGCAGGCGCGCTTCGCGATGGAATTCTGCGCGATCGAGAGCTGCGGGAAGTGCACGCCATGCCGGATCGGCTCGACGCGCGGCGTCGAGGTGATCGACCGCATCATCGACGACGTCGACCGCGACAAGAACTTGGCGCTGCTTGAAGACTTGTGCGTAACGATGACCGACGGCTCGCTTTGCGCAATGGGCGGCCTCACGCCGTTCCCTGTCATGAGCGCGGTGCGTGGCTTTCCAGAAGACTTCCGCAAGCCATCGCCGAATAAATTTCTCGCAGATGCCGCAGAATAAAATTTCAGGATCAGCTGACCTCCAAGAGGACGCTCGATGAACCAGCATATCAAGCCGATGACTCTCATCAAAGAGACCGACTTCGGCACGCCTACGCCCGAAGTTCACGAAGCCACCAAAATGGTGACGCTCGAAATCGATGGCAGCGAGATCACAGTGCCCGAAGGCACGTCGATCATGAATGCCGCGATGCAGCTCGGCATTCAAATTCCGAAGCTCTGCGCCACGGACAGCCTTGACCCGTGGGGTTCGTGCCGTCTCTGCTTGTGCGAGATCGAGGGTCGCAAGGGAACGCCTGCGTCCTGCACGACACCGGTCGCACCCGGCATCAAGGTAACGACGCAAAACGCCCGCTTGGCCAACCTGCGTCGCGGCGTCATGGAGCTTTACATCTCCGACCATCCGCTGGACTGCCTCACCTGTGGCGCCAACGGCGACTGCGAGCTACAGGATATGGCGGGCGCTGTCGGCCTGCGCGAAGTCCGTTACGGTTATGATGGCGAGAACCACGTCTTCGCGAAGACGAAAGACGGCGACGCCAACGACCGCTTCAAAGTCAAAGACACATCGAACCCCTACTTTCAGTTCGATCCGTCCAAGTGCATCGTCTGCTCGCGTTGCGTTCGCGCCTGCGAGGAAGTGCAAGGCACGTTCGCCTTGACGATCGACGGCCGCGGTTTCGCTTCTCACGTCTCCGCCGGCATGGACGAAGAATTCCTGTCGTCGGAATGCGTGTCCTGCGGTGCCTGCGTTCAGGCCTGCCCGACCGCCACGCTCATCGAGAAATCCGTTCTCGATCACGGCCAGCCGGAGCACTCGCTCGTCACGACGTGTGCTTATTGCGGCGTCGGCTGCTCGTTCAAAGCGGAAATGCGCGGCGAAGAAGTCGTCCGCATGATGCCGTACAAGGACGGTGGCGCCAACGAAGGCCATTCCTGCGTCAAGGGCCGCTTCGCGTTTGGCTATGCGACCCACAAGGATCGCGTTTTGACGCCAATGATCCGCGAGAAGATCACCGATCCGTGGCAGGCCGTCTCGTGGGACGAAGCCATCAGCTACGCTGCCAAGCGGCTCAAAGATGCGCAAGACAAGTACGGCAAGGACTCCATCGGCGGCATCACCTCCTCGCGCACCACGAACGAGGAAGTTTACGCCGTGCAGCGTCTGGTTCGTGGTGCCTTCCGCACCAACAACATCGACACCTGCGCTCGAGTCTGCCACTCGCCGACGGGCTACGGCTTGAAGCAGACGTTCGGTGAATCCGCCGGAACGCAAGACTTCAAGAGTATCGATAAAACCGACGTCATCATGGTCGTGGGAGCCAACCCGACGGACGGGCACCCTGTCTTCGGTTCGCGCATGAAGAAGCGCATCCGCGAAGGCGCCAAGCTGATCGTCGTCGATCCGCGTCGCACAGATATCGTGCGCTCCCCGCACGTTGAGGCGGCCTACCATCTGCAGCTTCAGCCCTCGACCAACGTCGCGGTAATGAACGCGATCGGTCATGTCATCGCAACCGAGAACCTGATCGATACAAAATTCGTCAAGCGCCGCTGCGAGCCCGCCGATTTCTATCGCTGGGAAGAGTTCATCAAGCGCCCGGAGAATTCACCGGAAGCAACCGAACAGATCACAGGCGTTCCAGCTCAGATGGTTCGCGAAGCTGCGCGCCTCTTCGCAACCGGCGGCAATGCTGCGATTTACTACGGCCTCGGCGTCACGGAACATAGCCAAGGCTCGACGATGGTCATGGCCATGGCGAACATCGCGATGGCGACGGGCAACATCGGCCGCGAAGGCGTCGGCGTAAATCCGTTGCGCGGCCAGAACAACGTGCAGGGTTCGTGCGACATGGGCTCGTTCCCGCACGAGTTCCCAGGCTACCGTCACGTCTCGAATGCCGACGTGCGCCGAATCTTCGAGAAGGAATGGAACACGAAGCTCGATCCGGAACCGGGTCTGCGCCTCCCCAACATGTTCGACGCGGCTTCCGACGGCACGTTCATGGGCATGTTCATCCAGGGCGAAGACATCGCTCAATCGGATCCGAACACCCATCACGTCGAGCACGCGCTGGAATCGATGGACATCGTCATCGTCCAAGATCTCTTCCTGAATGAAACGGCGGCCTTCGCTCACGTCTTCCTGCCCGGCACGTCGTTCCTCGAAAAGGACGGCACATTCACGAACGCCGAGCGGCGCATCAACCGCGTCCGCAAGGTCATGCGCGAAAAGCAGGGCATGGCGGAGTGGGAGGTCGTCTCGCGCCTCTCAACGGAGATGGGTCATCCGATGCATTACAATTCTGCGTCGGAAATCATGGATGAAATCGCCCGCGTCACGCCGACATTTGAAGGCGTGTCGTTCGACCGCCTCGACGAACTCGGCTCCATCCAGTGGCCGTGCAACGAAGAGCATCCGGTCGGCACGCCCGTCATGCACACGGACGAGTTCACCCGTGGCAAAGGCCGCTTCATGCTAACGGGCTTCGTCCCGACGGCCGAGCGCACAAACCGCAACTTCCCGCTGATCCTGACGACCGGACGTATCCTCTCGCAGTATAACGTCGGCGCTCAGACTAGGCGCACCGAGAACGTCGCGTGGCACCCAGAGGACATCCTCGAACTGCACCCGCACGACGCTGAGGTGCGTGGCATCAAGAGCGGCATGAAAGTCTCTCTTGCAAGCCGCGTCGGCGCCACCACGTTAACGGCGAAAATCTCCGATCGCATGCCGCAAGGCGTCGTCTATACGACCTTCCATCACCCCGTGACCGGCGCCAACGTCATCACCACGGAAAACTCTGACTGGGCGACCAACTGCCCCGAGTATAAAGTGACGGCGGTACAGGTTCACGTCTCCAACCACCCATCGGAGTGGCAGGAGGAATGGCAGGAGCGCGAAGTCGAGAACAAGCGCATCTCCAAGGACAAGAAACTGGAGCCAGCGGAGTAAATTCGCCTTCGCCGGCGCTCCCGGAGTTTGACTGCATGAACGTCGTGCCCAAAGCCGTATCTGAGCCATCGGGCGGCGCGGACTTATGTTCGCGCCCGGCCGTCGGTGAACAGACGACGGCGTCGGGCACGCAGACGATTACGTGGCAATTGCCGGAAGAAACGCCCGTCGCGTTGCAGATCAACTCGGTGCCTTACACGGTGATGATGTCCACGCCGGCAAACCTGCGCGACTTCGCCATCGGCTTCCTCGTTGGCGAAGGCATTGTTCCAAATCCAAGTAAAATCCAGGGCGTCCTGGTAATGCCGGTCGACGGCGGCATGGCGATCGACGTTGCCGTGCCGGACGATGCCATCGACACGACGCGGCTGTCCCGCCGCACGATCGAAGCCCGCACCGGCTGCGGCTTGTGCGGCGTCGAAGAAATCGAGTCCGCGGTTCGTCCGCTGAAACCGGTGCATCGTTCGTGGGCCCCCTCGCCCGATGCGATCCGCCGCGCCGCGCAAGCTTTATCGGATCAGCAGCCGATGAATCGCTTCAACCGCTCCGTCCACGGCGCGGCCTGGGTATCGAAGGATGGCGAAATCAAGCTCGTCCGCGAGGATGTCGGCCGCCATAACGCACTCGATAAGCTCATTGGCGCGCTTTACATACAGGGCATCGATCGCACCGATGGCTTTGTGCTGATGACCAGCCGCTGCAGCTTCGAACTTGTGCAGAAATCCGTTACCGCAGGCATCGGCGCGCTCGTCACCGTGTCAGCGCCAACCGCACTTGCCCTACAACTCGCGACGAACGCCAACCTCTTCCTGGCCGCGCTTGGCCCTGGCGGTCCCGTCATCTTCAATCGTTGATCGCTTTCCCATCCAACAACCAGAAAATCGAACTGACGATGCAGAGCTCCGACATCATCCGCATGACCAACCAGATCGCCGCTTACTTCGAGCCTTATCCGAAGCAGGAGGCGCTCGACGGCATCGCGATGCACATCCACAATTTCTGGGAACCTCGCATGCGCAACGAGTTGAAAGCCTATATCGACGCTGGCGGAAAAGATATTTCACCGCTCTTTCTCGAAGCCATGACCGCTTATTACAAGGGACCGAAGTCGCCCGTGAAGCAGGCTGTTGTCCAAAACCAAAACAAAGTCGCACCGAAAGGAGCCGTGCCGAGCGTCGCCGACGGCGGCGGCGACGCTGGCTGACAACCCCGAACGACGTTTTGAGGGGCGTCCACGTAGCTCCCCCATACTGCCAATAAAAAAGGCGGCGCGTTCGTTCCACGCCGCCTTTTGAGTGTCACACGTGGCAAATCACTCTGCAGCCGCCCGGCTTGCGGCCAGCACCTGATCGCGCAGACGCCCGGACACCTCCGCAAGATGATCGAACCCGAACGTGAACGAGCCGACACCCGCAGTCGCTGACCTCAGGTCAATGATGAGATTGTCCATTTCCGCTTCCGGAATGTGCGCCTCGATCACGTCCCATCCTGGCCAGCCGGAACGCGCATCGAAGCCTAGGATCTGCCCGCGCCGTTGCGAGATGATGCTGTTGATCCGCGCGTTTGCTTCCGACGGCACGGCAATCGACACCGCCATGATCGGTTCCAGCAGAACCGGATTACACTTCGGCATGCCTTCGGTCATCGCCAGCCGTCCGGCCTGACGAAACGCCATGTCTGATGAGTCGACCGAATGGTACGACCCGTCCGTCAGCGTCACCGCCACATCAACAACCGGAAATCCGAGCGGCCCTTCCGTCAGATAATCGCGGATGCCGATTTCAACCGATGGAATGAAGTTCTTCGGAATGACGCCGCCCGTGATCTTGTCGTCGAACGCAACTCCGCTTGATCGCGGCATCGGCCGGATATCGAGCTTCACGTCGCCAAACTGACCATGACCGCCCGATTGCTTCTTGTGCCGTGCCCGCACCTCCGTCGCTGTGCGGATCGTCTCCTTGTATCCGACGCGACGCTTCTCGCGCGTAACGTCGATGCCGTACTTGCGCATCAGGCGCTCGAGCGCCACGCGCAAATGCATCTCGCCCTGCCCATGCAGCAGAATTTGATGCATGTCGGCGTTGTGCTCTAGTGTTAGCGAGGGATCTTCATCGGTCAGCTTCGCCACCGCCGAAGAGAGCTTCACTTCGTCCTTGCGATCCTTGAGCCCAAGCCCAATGGCGAGCGCCGCCTGCGGAGCTTTCGGCACATCGACCTGTTTTGCTGCCGACTTGCCAACCGCTATCGTCTCGCCGGATCGAATGGAATCGAGCCGCCCCAGCGCCACAGTTTCTCCGGCCTTCGCCGTGCCGCGCTTCGACGTCTCTTCCCCGCGAATTGTGAAGATGCCAGCGACGCGCTCCTCTTGCCCTTGCGCGCCCGTCACTGTCGCCCCGTCGGCGATCTCACCGGCAAAGACGCGCGCAAACGACAGCTTGCCGCCCGCCTTCGTATGCACGCTCTTGAAGACGTAGGCCGCCGACTTTGCGCCATCGAGCTTTAGCCGCTTGGCGGTATCCTCAACGGTCGGGCATTCATGCCGCAATACTTTCAAAAGCCGGAGAATGCCATGGCCGTGCTCGGCGGAGCCAAGCAGCACGGGACAAATCAAGCCGTCGCGCAATTCCTTCGTCAGATCATCGAACACCCGATCATTGGGCGGCGGAATGTCGACGAGCAATTGCTCCATGAGCTCGTCATCGTAATCGGCGAGCTTTTCGAGCATTTGAAAGCGCGCTTCCTTCTCGCGCGCGGCGACCGCCGAGGGCAGCTCGATGATCTTGCTCTCCGCATGCTCGCGGTAGACATAGGCGCGCTCAGACGCGAGATCGACGAACCCCGTCGCAATACCGTTTTCCCAGATCGGAATCTGGCGCAGAACCAGGGGCTTCGCGCTCGCAGGCTGCAGACTTGGAATGACATCGCGGACCGGCACGCTCGACGCATCGATCTTGTTCAGGAAGAGAAGATGCGGCACGCCCGCGTCGTCGAGCTGCTTCAGGATCACCTGCAAGGCCGAGACCCGCTTTGGGTCCGGCTCGCACACCACGACTGCCATATCGCAGGCCGGAAGCGCCAGCGCGCCCTCATAGGCGAACTCGACCGAGCCTGGGCAATCGATGAACGTGAATTGCTCCCCGAGGAACGAGGCTTCCGCGACGTTGAGCGCAACGCTCATGACGTGATCGCGTGCCTCTGGCGTGCTGTCTCCCACCGTCGATTTTGCTGAGATTGATCCGGCTCGGGAGATCGTACTCGTTCGCGCCAGGATCGCTTCGAGAAGTGTCGTCTTACCGCTTGCGAAGGGTCCGATAAGCGCCACGCACCGCGCGCCCCGGACCCCGCCTCTGCCACTTTGAGTGCCGTTTCCGCCTTTTGGGCCATCTGAACTTGTCATGATTGCCTCCGATTGCGAGGCGCGCGACCTTTGCTGGCCGCACCCCGCACCTCGGAAGGGAGCGGCTTAAACAATGCTCGCTCCAAAGATCGGGCAGCACAACGATCTTCGCCGCACAGTTTCGTGAATACTTCTATTGCAGCGCGATACGACGACCATGCGAGGGAGATTTATTTTGCGCTGCCGAACCTACATTGCGGCGCATGTTTGTCGAACAAGGTTCTCAAGCGAAAAATAACTTGAATAACTTTATAATCGTCGCATTGTGAACTCTTCCGGTGTTTCGCGCGTTCTAGGGGGTACTGGCGAAAAATGCGGAATGGGCCAGAGGGAAGTTGGCTCAGAAATGCGAGGCAAGGTTATGAGTATCGAAACTCTGATGTCCGCCGCTAACGCTGCTGGATATGTCATGGCCGCCGAAGAACAGCTCCCCGATACCTTCGGCGCTGAGCCGACGGTTTTTGAATTTAAAGCGCAGCCAGCGACAGAAATCGCAATTTGGCGTCCGGTTGTCCCGGCTGTCGACGGTAAACCGATTACGAGCCAACTCGCCCACGCTTGGGACTGGTTCGCCGAACGGTTCATGCCGCACGGCGCAACACCCGCCTAAAACAGTTTCCGGCTAGCCAAGCCGGGCTGATCAATCGAATTGCTCGAGCGCGCGACAGAAACCGCGCGCTTTATGTTTTTCAGGTGAGATTTCCGCAGAACCGCTGAATGCGCGTGCAGGCTTCCTTCAGAGACTCGGTCGAGGCCGCATACGATACGCGGAACGACGGCGAACCTTCGAATGCCGCACCATGAACGACCGCCACGCCCTCTTCTTCCAGAAGAGCCGTCACAAAGTCTTCGTCATTATTGATAACGACGCCGCCTTTGCTCGTCTTGCCGATCGTCCCCTTGATGCTCGGATAGACATAGAACGCTCCCTGCGGCTTCGGGCACTGAATGCCTTTCGCCTGGTTGAGCATGCTGACCACGAGATCGCGCCGCTCGACGAAGATCTTGTTGTTGGCAGCAATAAAGTCCTGCGGTCCGTTAAGGGCTTCGACGCCCGCCCACTGCACGATGGACGAAGGGTTCGACGTCGACTGCGACTGCAGCTTGCGCATGGCATTGATCAGAATTTCTGGCCCCGCGGCATAGCCGAGCCGCCAACCGGTCATACAGTAGGCCTTTGACAGCCCGTTCATGGTTAGCGTCCGCTCGTAAAGCTTCGGCTCGACCTGCGCCGGCGTTGCGAACTCCAGCCCGTCATAAAGCAGGTGCTCGTACATGTCGTCGGTCAGCACCCAGACATGCGGGTGACGCACAAGAACGTCCGTGATGATTTTCAGATCGGCAGCCGAATACGCGGTGCCGGTCGGGTTCGACGGCGAGTTGAAGATGAACCACTTCGTCTTCGGCGTGATTGCCTTTTCCAGCGCTTCCGCCGTCAGCTTGTAGCCGTTTTCGAACGTCGTCTCGGCAAACACAGGCTTACCGCCACCGAGCAGAACGATATCGGCGTAAGAGACCCAGCACGGCGCCGGAATAACGACCTCATCGCCCGGATTGAGCGTGGCGAGCAGCGCATTATAGAGCACCTGCTTGCCGCCCGTGCCGACCGAGACCTGGCTAGGCTTGTAGTCGAGACCATTGTCGCGCTTGAACTTCGCGACGATCGCCGCCTTGAGTTCAGGGATACCGTCGACGTCGGTGTACTTTGTTTTGCCCTCGTCGAGCGCTCGCTTGGCGGCGTCCTTGATGTTCTGCGGCGTATCAAAGTCCGGCTCGCCCGCGGACAGGGAGACAATGTCCCGGCCCTGCGCCTTGAGTTGGCGCGCCTTGGTCGAAACGGCGATGGTTGCGGACGGTTGGATGCGATTCAGACTGTCGGCGATGAAGCCCATGATCGAAGCGGCCTGTAAACGGAATGTGGAAACGGACAAGACTTCCTATTTCGCAGCGGCGAGATAAGCGGCGCGGACCCTAATTCCAATGTATCCGCGCTGCAAGTCGCGCTTTCGCAGGGCTCTTATCGCCGTGGCGGCGGTCGTGATGCCGGCGAGACACGAATGGCGAGTGAATTCTCCCGAAACCGCATTTGATCCAGTCGCGCCACAATCCGAACCAACGCCCGCCCAGATGCAAAGGTCAACTTTGCTTTAATGGAATGTCATTACCAACTTGATGCTGAGCGGGAGGTCTTGAGACAATGACAGTGAGTGCTGATCCAGAAAGACCCGCGCGCGAAAAAGTTCGCGCTCATCCGAAATATCGTCACCCTATGTGGCGCGCCTTACTGGACGCCGCTGCGGCTGGCGTCCTTTTCACGCTCGTCAGCTCGACGCTCATTTGCAATCACGCACGGGCAGGCATCGTGCCCGCGGCCTTCGGCGGCGTCGCATTGGCGGCTCAGCCATCTGCAGCCCAAAAAGCCGTTGCCGAGCCCGGTCCGCAGCCCATCGTCCAGATCGCAACGGCGACTTCACCCTCCGACGCGGTTTATCGCCAAACGAGCGTCATGGCCGCTTGGGGACTACTTGGGGTTGCATTTTCATTGATGACGGCTCTGAACTTGGCCATTCTACGGCATCTGAGGCGCGCTTATGCTGTACCAGCCCGGCGTTTCCCACTCACGAAATAGAGTTATTGGCCGATGTGTCGAGCAGCGCTATTGAATTGCCGCAATCTCACCTGTACGTCTGTTAATAGCAACAAGGTTGCATTTGGACCGGTTGTTGCCCTGATAGGAATGCTGGAGACGGAAGCATGACGACGCAGGAAGTAAGGCGCCCTGTTTGGCTGGGTTTGGCGGCAGGTGCCACGGTGGTTTTCGCCGGGCTGGCGTTGTTTTTCGCTAGCAGCGAGTCGGTCCTCCGCTCGAGCTTTCAAGCGGCTCTGAACGACCGCGCCGAGCTTCACACCAACCAATTCAAGCGAGTCGCTTCTGTTAGCCAGGCGGCACCGGTCGCGGGCTCTGAGGACTTCTGGCTTTCGGCCATGCGTGACGGCGCGACGCCCGTGACCAAAGCGATCTCGGTCGGCGATCAGATTTCGCTCGATCTCGGCGGCGTCCACCGCACGCTTGAGGTTTCGACCGTCTCCGATTTCACGCCGCAGATCACGCAGATCGATACTTCGACGACCCCTACGCACCTTGTGCTCGTTACCGCCCGTGATTTGAACGATTCAGCGGCCCATCCCATTCGCTTCGTGATGGAAATCCAGCAGGGTGGATTGCCGGTCGTGGCTGGCGGGCGCAGCGGACGCACGCTCTAATTTTCGTCTGCAATCCTGATCGCTGCGCTTGGTCGCCACACGGCGCTCACCAAGCAATCGCCTTTTTGTCTTCGAAGAACCCGCCGTTCGGGCCGTCGCTCGCCACCGTTGCCAGCCAGATCGCGGTTTCAGCTCCTTTGGCCGGTGAACGCGGTGCTTCCGCTCCCCCCATGTCGGTCCGCACCCATCCAGGCGAGCACGCATTGATCTTCACATCCGCGCCCGACGCCGCAGCTTCCGCCGCCGCAATGCGCGTCAATGCGTTGAGCGCCGCCTTCGAAACCCGGTAAGCGGGAAAGCCGGCACCCATGCCGGTCAGTTGCCCTGCCCTCGATGACATGTTGACGACTCGTCCAAAACCTCGCGCAATCATGCCGGGAACGAGCGCACGAATGGTCGCCGACGGCCCCAAGACGTTGGTTTCCCAAGTTCGCTGGAACACATCGTCCGTCATGTCGAGCAGGCGCGCCGCAAACCCTCCGGGACCGTCAATGAGAATGGCTGCGTTATTGACGAGAATGTCGATCGGCCCGTGATCCCGCGCGATGGCTCCAAGCGTTTCGGGAATACCCCGCGCATCCGCAACGTCGAGCACGACAGGAGTAACCGCCACGCCTTCCTTGCGGAAGGCCTCCGTGGCCTTCTCAGCTTTCTCGGAAGAACGAACGCCTGCCAGCACCCGCATCCCGCGCGCCGCCAGCTCGGTAGCAATCGCAAATCCGATGCCCCGGTTTGCGCCTGTTACAAGTGCGAGCTTTGTATCGTCGCGCGTCGCCATCAAAACTCTCCACGGCCTGATCGAAACCGAATATAGCGCCGGCAAGTGGCCAAACAAAAAACCCCGCCGCAAGCGACGGGGTCTCTCACCTAGACGTATCAGAAGATAACGTTGTTAGCTCTTCTTGGCCTTTTTCATCTCGGCCTTGCAATGTGCGCGGAACGTCTTGCGCTCTTTGCCGTGCAGACCCTTTGCGTCAGCCTGCTTCGAGCATTCGATCGATTCCGGCGTACGCGTCTTTTCGGCAGCAATCGCCGAGCCTGCGCCAATAACAAAGGTGGCCGCAACGGCTGCAGCGATCAAACGGGTGGTGATCATTATGGTCTCCATGTTTCTTCAGGGTCGCCCCGGTGAACCGGCAAAGCGCAGCTGCGCAGATTCATCGCCCCTCCGGGTCGGCGTGCTCCTAACGCGCCCACCCGGTTTCCGTTTCGCTATCACGCCGGGCGGCGGGACCGAACATACTGTTCCGTAAGGAGACCAATTTTCGCGGGCCGGCATGCTAGCCATTTGGTACTATCGCTTGGCCGTGACACTGTGGCGTGAAAACAGCATTTATGGACCGCAGGGCATTTCCTATATTCAGGCCGTGTCGCCCCCGTCGAAATCATCCGGCCGCAAGGCCCCCCGCCCCTCCCGCGGCAAATCGGGAAAACCAGCTGCTCCGCCCGTCGAGACAGAAGCAGGTACGCCGGGTTTTGCGGAATCGAATTCCTATTTCGCTCCTGCCGATCTCTCCGGCCATAAGTCGGCCAACGGCCTCCCGAGCCTGCCGGCCCTGCGCCAGTCGGGGCCCCGCCCGCCGATGGGCAGCGAAACCCTGACCGACAGCCTGACGGCGCTCCTCACCAAACCCGAGGAGCGCACCGATCGCGCCCGCGAAATCCTCGCCCGCCAGCCGCTGATGGCAACACACCCGATCGTGTCGGGCGGCATGCCGACGTTCGTTCCGCACCGCCCCGATCGACCGGAAAAGAGCGAAGGCGGCGTGCGTTTCAAGATCGCGTCCGACTTTCAGCCGCGCGGCGACCAGCCTCAAGCTATCGCCGAACTCGTCGAAGGCGTCAGCAAGCACGAACACAATCAGGTGCTGCTCGGCGTGACGGGCTCGGGCAAGACGTTCACGATGGCGCACGTCATTGAAGCGACGCAACGCCCGGCACTGATCCTTGCGCCGAACAAGACGCTCGCCGCTCAGCTCTACGGCGAGTTCAAGAGCTTCTTTCCCGACAACGCGGTCGAATACTTCGTCTCATATTACGATTACTACCAGCCGGAGGCCTACGTCCCGCGCACCGACACGTACATCGAGAAGGAATCCTCGATCAACGAGCAGATCGATCGGATGCGTCATGCCGCAACCCGCTCGCTGCTCGAACGCGACGACGTTATCATCGTCGCCTCCGTATCTTGCATTTACGGTATCGGCTCCGTCGAAACCTACACGGCGATGACATTCACGGTGCGTCAGGGCGAGCAGCTCTCGCGCGACCAATTGCTGGCCGACCTCGTTGCGCTTCACTATCGCCGCAACGATCTCAATTTCGTCCGCGGCTCGTTCCGTGCGCGCGGCGACACCGTTGAAGTCTTTCCGGCTCACTTAGAGGATCGTGCGTGGCGGTTCTCGATGTTCGGGGATGAAATCGAAAGCATTGTCGAATTCGATCCGTTGACCGGTACAAAAACCGACGAGCTTGCGCTCGTGAAGCTTTACGCCAACTCGCACTACGTGACGCCGAAGCCGACTTTGCAGCAGGCGATCAAGTCGATCAAAGCCGAGCTGAAGCAACGCCTCGACGAGCTCTACAATGCGGGCAAACTGCTCGAAGCCCAGCGCCTCGAACAGCGCACGACCTTCGACATGGAGATGATGGAGGCAACAGGTTCCTGCGCCGGCATCGAAAACTATTCGCGCTACTTGACCGGCCGCAATCCCGGCGATCCGCCGCCGACGCTGTTCGAATACCTGCCCGACAACGCACTCGTCTTCGCCGACGAAAGCCATGTCACCGTTCCGCAAATCGGCGGCATGTTCCGCGGCGACTTCCGGCGTAAGGCGACGCTCGCCGAATACGGTTTCCGCTTGCCCTCCTGCATGGACAATCGCCCGCTTCGCTTCGAGGAATGGGATGCGATGCGCCCGCAGTCGGTGTTCGTCTCCGCGACGCCCGCGAGTTGGGAACTGGAACAGACCGGCGGCACGTTCGCCGAGCAGGTCATTCGCCCGACCGGCCTGATCGACCCGGTCGTCGAAGTGCGCTCGGCGAAATCCCAGGTCGATGATCTTCTCGACGAAGTCCGGCAGGTTTCGCAGAAGGGTTTTCGCACCCTCGTCACCGTGCTGACGAAGCGCATGGCCGAAGACCTGACCGAATACATGCATGAGAACGGCGTGCGCGTGCGCTACATGCACTCCGACATCGAAACGCTGGAGCGCATCGAGATCATCCGCGATCTCCGTCTCGGCGCGTTCGATGTGCTCATCGGCATCAACCTACTGCGCGAAGGCCTCGACATTCCCGAGTGCGCGCTTGTGGCGATTCTCGACGCTGACAAGGAAGGCTTTCTGCGTTCCGAAACGTCGCTCGTGCAGACGATCGGCCGCGCCGCGCGCAACGTCGAAGGCAAGGTCATTCTCTACGCCGACCAGATCACCGGTTCGATGGAGCGCGCAATTGCAGAGACGACACGCCGTCGCGAAAAGCAGATGGCGTGGAACGAAGCCAACGGCATCACACCGGAGAGCGTGAAGAAGAACATCGCCGACGTGCTGCAATCCGTCTACGAGCAGGATCATGTGACGGTCGATGCCGGTCTCGCTGACGGCGAAAACGTGCAAGTCCTGGGTCATAACCTGCAAGCCGTCATCGCCGACATGGAACGGCGCATGAAGGAAGCCGCCGCTGATCTTGAATTCGAAACCGCCGCGCGGCTGCGCGATGAGATCAAGCGGCTGCAGCAGACCGAGCTCGCCGTGTCCGACGATCCGCTCGCGCGCCAATCAGAAATCGAAGACAAGGCCGGAAGTTTCAAAGGCAGCCGCAAGTATGGCGCGAAAGCAAATGTCCCGCCGTCCCCCAATACGTCCCGCGTAAAGAACGAATACGAGCCGGTTCAGCCGACCTACGCGCAGTCTACATCACGCATCAAGAAACCTTCTCTCGACGACATGGGACCGGGGACCGACCGCCCACTGCCTGCGCGCGCTCCGACCGTCGACAGCCGCGCAAAAGCCGGCGCATTCGGCGAACGCATTTCCGGTCCGCACAAACCGACGCTCGACGAAATGGGGCCGCACGCATCGCTGCCCGTGAAATCCGGCGAGAAGCCGTCGCGCATTACGATGCCGACACGTACGCGCGAATTCGACGATGATAGCGAAAAGAAAAAACGTCGCGGAAGGCCGCGAAAAACTGGGCGCCCTGGGCAATGAACGCGCGCCATTAGCGCGTTCTTCGCACTGCGGGGAACCTCGTCCAGCCGATACCGTTGTTCCTCAGTTGTACAGCAATCGAGGAACCTCCAATGCCAAAGATCTCGAAAGCGAAAATTCTCATTCTCGCGACCGACGGCTTCGAGCAATCAGAGCTCGACGTGCCTCGTGAGAAGCTGAAAGCGGTAGCGCAGCTAGTGCATGTTGCGTCACCAAAGGAGCGCAAGCAGAAAGACTCGATCATCGGTTGGGATAAGAAGGACTGGGGCAAACCCGTTAAAGTCGATGTCGAGCTGAGTGAAGCATCGACTGCACTTTACGACGCCATCGTGCTTCCCGGCGGCCAGATGAATCCCGACACGCTCCGACAGAACCCCGAGGCGATCAAATTGATCAAGGCGTTTCTCGCCGAAGGTAAAGTCGTCGCGGCGATCTGCCATGCGCCATGGCTCCTGATCGAAGCAAACGCAGTGCGCGGACGCAAGGCGACCTCATACAGTTCGATCAAGACGGACATGATCAACGCCGGCGCCAATTGGGTTGACGAGCAGGTCGTAGCTGACGAAGGCATCGTAACGAGCCGCAACCCCGGCGATCTCGAAGCCTTCGTCGCGAAGATCATCGAGGAAGTCGAAGAAGGCAAACACGACCGCGCCGTTCTGGCGGCCTAGCGACGTCAGGAGTTTGCAACGCGCGAGAATACGAAATGGCCGCTGTTTTGGCGGCCATTTCTATTCGGCGGGCGTCACCCTGCGAGGGCGCGCGGTGGCCTTTTGGGCGAGACCTGAAGGCTCTTTAAGATCATCAGCAGGGTCTGCCGCAGCGCTTCGTCAACCGTCTCGACGATGTGGCCCGGTTCAGTGAGGTTCGCGGGCACCCAAACAAGCTGCGTGTCGACGGTCCGCCAGCTGCCGAAATAATCCCGGCCCTTCAGCACCGTCACGCCCGTGCCAGCTAGGCCTTCCCGGACGGAAAAGCCGCTAAGTGTCACCTCCGGAATGTCTGCAAGTTGCTGCAGCAGTTCGCGATCAGGCGTGGCCCATTTCATCAGCGGTCTCGTTTTCGAATCGAAAAGAACGGTTCGATTGCCAAAATTAGGCAACGAAGGTTGCACAAGAGTTGACGCGATGCCGATTTCGGCCCGCACCTCTGGCCCGCGCCCGTCCGGCGCATGGCCCCGGCGACCAAGTCCAGATATTTGTCAGCTGACATTGGATATCGGACGTCGCGCGCCGGGAAGCCGCGAAACGCCGAGAAAAGGGGGCGCGGGTATGAAGGACGAACAACCTCACGCCGGTCGGAACGCGACGGACGCCGATATCGAAACGCCTTCCGGCGACCCCGTCATACGCACGATTGCCATGCCCGCTGACACCAATCCGGCAGGCGATATCTTCGGCGGCTGGATCATGTCCCAGATGGACCTCGCAGCCGGTAATGCCGCGGCGCGGCTCAGCCAGGGACGCTGCGTGACAGTTGCCGTCGAAGGCATGACCTTTCATTCTCCCGTGAAAGTCGGCGACGAGGTGACGGTTTGGGCGCTCCTGACCAAACGCGGTCGCACGTCGATGACGTTCGAGGTCCAGGCGTGGCGGCGCCCGCGCGACGGCGAAGTCCAAGCCTGCGTGACCCGCGCGCATTTCACTTTCGTCGCGCTCGATGCGAACGGCAGGCCGCGCCCCTTGCCGGAACCTGGCAACGGCGCGACCTGGGTCTAGCGCCCCCAAAGGGAAAAAGATGAAACACAGGCTCCCCTACCGGCATATCCTCTCGGTGGCCGTTTTGATCGCAGCGACGGCGGCGTTCGGCATCGGCTTCGCCGATATCGCCGACGGCCTGCATGTCGGCTTGCTCGCCCTCGGCTTTCCGAAGGTCGACACAGCGCGCGTATGCAGCCTCTGCACCCCCGCGCGCGAAAGGGCGAGCGACCTTGCGCCAATCGATCATTTCATGGGCGGCCCGAAGCGCATCATCCTGATGCGTCACGCCGATAAGACCGATGATCCCGATAACGAAGACCTCTCGGACGCAGGCGTCGAGCGCGCCAAGCGTCTCGCGACGTACATCCCCGAAACCTTCGGCAAGCCCGACATCATCGTCGCGACAGCCGCATCGAAACATTCCGACCGCCCCAAAGAAACGATGGAGCCGCTCGCGGATGCGCTCGATCTCAAAATCCAGGACTATTTTAAGAAGGATGAGTTCGGCGATCTGATCGACGAAATTCTCAACGATCCCGACTTCAAGAACAAAACGGTCGTCATCTGCTGGCACCACAAGGAACTGCCCGAAATCGCCGCCCTGTTGGGCGCGCCGGCCGGCAGCTATCCCGACCCTTGGCCGAAAAACGCCTATAACATCATCCTCGACCTCCAATACGACCCGTTCTCCGGACAGCCTCCGAAGGTCTCACGCGTCATCGAACCGTTTTGATCGGCATGCGAAACTGCCAAATTGAAACGCCGGTGGATCGTCGCCGCATTGACGCTCAAGCCATCTCTGAATAAACGCGGGCGCCGACTTGTTGGGGCGAAGCGCCGAAGCGGAGACGTGGCGCGATGACACCGTTGAGGGACATGACGTGCTGACTTCTGTGGAAAAGAGCGCCAGCGACAGCGGCTGGCTTGGCGCACTCTGGAAGGCCTGGTGGGGACGCAAGGAAATCACCGCGACGTGCCACCCGGACGGTGGCCCCGGCCGGATCCTGCTGATGCGTCACGCCGAGAAAACCGGCAAGACCGACGACATCTATCTCTCAAAGGATGGCATGAAGCGCGCTGAACGGCTTGTGACTTATATTCCGCAAGTCTTCGGCAAACCGGATTACATCTACGCAGCGGCGCGCTCGAAGCGGTCAATTCGTTCGATCGAGACGGTGAAGCCGCTTGCCGCTTCGCTCGGTATCGAGGTGCAATACCACATCGAAGATAAGCAATTCCGCTCGCTCGTTACCGAGATTTTTTCGAAGCCTGAGTACCGCGGCAGGACGCTCGTTATCTGTTGGCATCACGGCAAGCTGCCGGAGATTGCGGCGCTGCTCGGCGCCCAAAAGGGGTCGTATCCCGACCCCTGGCCTCAGGACTGCTTCAATCTCATCCTCGATTTCCGCTACGATCCGAAATCGGACGCGGCGCCGGTCGTCGCGCAAATCGTCAATCCGTTCTAAGACCGACGCTAAAACGAAACCGGCGTACTGTAAAACCGCCCTATATACAGGGCGGTCGCTTCGGCTATTACGATTTATACTGTCGCCGCACGGCCACACATTTCAGCCTGAACGCGAACTACATGCATACTGCTCGCAAAACTGCGAACATCAGACAATAATGCGCGCCGCTTAAGCAGCCCGCATTCTGGGAAGGAAGGCTTTACGTAATGCGCAATCAGACACGTGCAACGTCGGTGTCGGCGTGGACCTCCGCCATCGTCGTGGCTTTGGCAGTTTCGGCGGCTCCGGCTTGGGCCGCGTCAGACAATCCGTTTGTAACCCTCGCAGGAACGTGGGGCGGCTCGGGTACGGCCCGCTTTGACGACGGTAAAACCGAAAGCCTGCGTTGCAAGGGCTACTATACCAACAACGGCAACCCGCACAGCCTCGGGCTTTCGATCCGCTGCGCCAACGCGTCTGCCAAGCTCGAGCTCCGCGCCAATCTCGTTGATAGCAACGGCGCCGTCAGCGGCAACTGGGAAGAACGAACCTACAATCAGTCGGGAACCGTGCAGGGCCGTGCGACGCCCAGCCGGATGACGCTCGCCATCAGCGGCGGCATCACCGGCACGATGACCGTGTCGATCTCAGGCGGCACGCATTCGGTCACAGTTGCCTCCAGCGGTCCGTCGTTCAAGGGCGTGCACATTTCCATGTCGCGTTAATGGGAATCTGCCAAACTTCAAGAAACTGGAGATTTCGATGCGTGCACGTCTGCTGGCTCTCGTACCTGCCCTCGCCGCTCTGTTCGGCACAACGGCGCTCGTGCCGGTTGCTGATGCCGGCGGCATCGGTCGCCTGAAAACAAACTATAAGTCCGGCCAGATCATCACGGCTTATAGCCGATACGGGAACGGGTCGATCCGCAGTGTCGTGCGTCGCACGCCGGTGGGTTGGCAGGTCAGGTTGCCGAAAAGCGGCAACTGGACCTACTGCCGCCGTAGCTGCGAAGAAACGTTGCGCGTGCAAACAATCGATTTCTTTTCGGGCGGCAACTCGATCGATGATGGCGGCTACGGCTCGCTTGCCCGCGAATGCGGCATCTTCGGCTGCCTCGGCGGCTCTTACGAATTTTCGTTCTGATCGGCTAATCGTTCCGCAGCGTCTTCGCGCCTGCGCTACACGAGAAACGGGTTGCTCGTCCGCTCGTGCCCGAATTGGCTTGGCGAACCGTGCCCGCAGATGAAAGCGACGTCGTCGCCAAGCGGCAGTAGCTTTGTCTTGATCGCCGAGATCAGCGCCTCGTGATCGCCATACGGAAAGTCCGTGCGCCCGATTGAGCCGCGGAAGATCACGTCACCGACCAGAGCAAACCGTTGGGGCTTGTTGTAAAACACCACCGAACCGGGCGAATGGCCCGGACAATGAAAAATCTCGAAGGTATGTCCGGCCACCGTGACCGTCTCGCCTTCGTCGAGCCATCTGTCCGGCTCGACATTGCGAACACCGGAAATCCCGTACATATCGCCCTGCTTTTCAAGCGCCTCGAGCAGGATCGAGTCATTCTTATGCGGGCCCTCGATCTTGACACCCAGCCTGTCGCGCAAATCCGCCGCGCCGCCCGCATGATCGATATGCCCATGCGTGAGCAGGATCTTCTCGACCGTCATGCCGGTCTCTTTGATCGCGGCTTCGATGCGGTCGAGATCGCCGCCAGGATCGACCACCGCGCCAACCTTCGTCGCTTCGTCCCAGATCAGCGTGCAGTTCTGCTCGAACGGCGTGACGCGAACGATCGCGGCCTGCAGCGGAGATGAAACGTTCGCTCGCGGTTCGCTCATGACATTCGCTCCGTGTTTCCGACCTGGGTATTAGCGCATCTTGCACTACAGGTGGCAGCGTCGCATTGGCGCGAGCGTGGGTTGCCTATGCCCAAAAACACGACAAGGGCCGTCATGGCCCTTGTGCGCGTAATCATAATGACGTTCAGACTTACGCTGCTTCCGAGCCTTCGTCGCTCGGATCGCGAAGAACGTACCCGCGGCCCCACACCGTCTCGATGTAATGCTTGCCGCCAGTCGCCGCCTGCAGCTTCTTCCTGAGCTTGCAGATGAAAACGTCGATGATCTTGAGTTCTGGCTCGTCCATACCGCCGTAGAGATGATTAAGGAACATCTCCTTCGTCAGCGTCGTGCCCTTACGCAGCGAGAGCAGCTCGAGCATCTGGTATTCTTTACCCGTCAGATGCACACGCTGATTGTTGACGTCGACCGTCTTGGTGTCGAGGTTGACGCGAAGGTCACCCGTTTCGATGACCGATTGCGCATGGCCCTTCGAACGGCGAACGATCGCCTGGATACGTGCGACGAGCTCGTCCTTATGGAACGGTTTCGTCATGTAGTCGTCGGCGCCGAAGCCGAGACCACGAACCTTGTCGTCGATGCCGGCAAGCCCCGAAAGAATGAGAATTGGCGTACCGACCTTCGCCACGCGCAGCGTCTTCAGAACTTCATAACCGCTCATGTCGGGAAGGTTCAGGTCGAGGAGAATGATATCGTAATCATAAAGTTTGCCGAGATCGACGCCCTCTTCCCCAAGATCCGTCGTGTATACGTTAAAACCTTCCGACTGAAGCATAAGCTCGATGCTTTGCGCCGTGGCACTATCATCTTCAATGAGTAGAACCCGCATGACCGTCCCTCTGGTGCCCTATCCGATCCGTGTCCGCGCTATGTCTGCCCTTTGCTCAAAGTGAACGCACTACAGTCGAGCTAAGCGATCGTTAGGAAGTTAGCGACGAGAGGTTAACAAACCCTAATCCGCGTTAGCTATTTCACCATGCTGACGGGAAGCTGAAACACTTCGCCCTCCACAACCGATGATACGGCTTTCACGAGCTCAGGTCACGCGCCGTCGATAACGGGACAAAGTAATCCCGTTCGCGCCGGACGACGGCCCGCTACACGCTTCTATGTATTAGAACTTGCCCCTCTCGACCCGCTAATAGATCCCAAGCGAGGCCAATCTCAGGGGCGCCCACCCCATTGATTGACCTATACAATCGCCTCGCAACCCATATACGGCTCGAATCAAGAGCTAACAGAATTCGCGCCAATGCCCTAGATGGATCACGGCTAAAATCTGCCCCCAAACGAAACGACCGATCAGAATTAGTTACGCGTTGCTTTACCGCAACTTAAGTGCAGAATGTTATTTAGAGTATTCACGGTCCGAAAGCGCTGTTGCAACGCGGCGTCTTCCCGGATTTAACGTATTTCTTCCTGGGTGCTGCAACGGCAAGGCCATATCCTTAGTTTGGCACGCTTTTTGAGTACTAGGGTTCGAATGTGTTTGGGGTATCGAACGATGAAGTCACGTGACATGGCCATTCGCCTGAAGCGTCGGGAAGTTGAAGAGAAGTCCCGAAAGGTTGACGATCTCGAGCGAATTATTCGCGAATTTGATCAAATGGCCTCCGATCTCGAGCGCCAGATCCAGCTCGAAGAAGATCGCACCGGTATTCGCGATCGCGGACATTTCTCATACTCGACGTTTGCGAAAGCCGCCGCCCAGCGCCGCGACAACCTCCGTCAATCGACCGAAGGGCTTCGCGAAAAGCTCGCAGCCGCCGTTCGCGAACGCGACGACACCGTCGAGCAATTTTCTAAAGCCTCTCAGCAGTCCCAGAATATGGACGATCCGCGCGCCGGCCGCCGCGACCGTCCGCTCGGCTTCACGGCCCTTCGCTAAGCCCTTTAATCGGGGCGGGCGGCTTGTAGAGGCCACCCGTAATTCAGGTTTTAAGGCGGTGCCCGAAAGGCGCCGCCTTTTTCGTTCCAAATTCTGTTAGTGGCTTCACTGAACGTGCCGCGCCATCTTGCCCAAACGGGGTACGGCGGGCAGGAGTCTGCGATATTGCAGTGCTCAGATCGACGATTCGCTCGGACTGCACTTTTGGGGGAAGATGCTACTCTGCCGTCCATCATGCATGGCCGCTTTGGCGCTGACTTTGGCTGCGTCCCTAACGGGTTGCGCAAGCAATGCTCCTGAACTGCCTTCACTCGCTACGCAATCGGCAGCAACTGCGCCAACCCCGGTCGTGATGCCGACGTCGCCGACGACAGCGCCCGGCAATCCAGACGCCCCGCCTGGCATTCCCATTCGCGGCTCAGTGGGATCGGCAACAACAATCTATTCGAACATCGCGACCGGAGCGATGGCGTGCTGGTTCGCCGTGAATGGCCCGCTCAAAAAAGATTATATCTTCCATGCCGCAGCCGACGCCCCCTCGCGCGGCACCGGCGGCAAGGCGGTGATAACGATTCACGTCCGCGACCCGTCCCAGGCCAACCCGCGAGGTCTGAAAGCCTATCTAGTTGAAATCGTGCCGACCGGCGAAGAAGCGGCAAGCGTCACTGTCGAAAATCGCAAGATGTCCGACGTTTATGCCGCCGCCATGACCGACGACATCTCCCGTTGGTCGAAAGGCGAAGACGGCTGCCGCGGCCCGACGACGGTCGCCGCGTGGCCGGCGCCAGAAGGCGATGCCCCGACCTCGACAACAAAAACGGCCAAAACCGCAAAGAAGCGCAAGACAAAGGTGAAGGCTGCGCAGGCGAAACCCGCCGCGCAGTCTGCTTCTCAGCCGTAACCTCAATTGGACACGGATCAACGGCCCGCCAGCGCGAGCCGCCACAGTTACCTCACGAGGATCGCGAAATTATTCGCGGTAGTCTTGCAGGCGCGTTGCCCGAAGACCCGGAAGACCATGCTTGTCGATCGAACGCTGCCACGACAAAAACTCGTCGACGGTCAGCGTATACCGCTCGCAGGCTTCCTCAATGCTGAGCAGCCCGCCGCGAACGGCAGCAACCACTTCAGCCTTGCGGCGAATAACCCAACGTTTTGTATCCCGCGGGGGAAGATCTGCGACTGTGAGCGGGGACCCATCGGGTCCGATCACATAGCGCCCGCGCGCTCTCATCTGCTGTTCGGTCATGATACTCGATACACACTCTTGACCACGGCTCAGTTATAACCGGTTTGCGATTAAATTAGCACTAACCCATTGAGTGAAAAAGACTTAAACAGGCGTGCCAATTCCAACATTCCGGCCACTGAAATGGGGCGCC
>JAFECH010000210.1 GCA_018242255.1 Pseudomonadota bacterium
CCACCACCATCCGCACCGAGAACGCCAAGCTCGCGACCTACGTCTACGTCGACATTCGCGACCGCGATCTCGGTGGCTACATCGCCGACGCCAAGAAGGCGGTTGAGTCCCAGGTGAAGCTGCCGCCGGGAACCTATCTCGTGTGGTCAGGGCAGTTCGAGTACCTCGAACGCGCGGAAGCGCGCCTGCAGATGGTTGTGCCAGTGACGTTGATGATCATTTTCCTGCTGCTGTATCTCAACTTCCAGCGGCTGACCGAAACCTTGATCGTCATGCTGTCTTTGCCGTTCGCGCTGGTTGGCGGCTTCTGGCTGATGTGGTGGCTCGGCTTCAACTTGTCCGTCGCCGTGGCGGTGGGCTTCATCGCGCTGGCCGGCGTCGCCGCCGAGACCGGCGTGGTCATGCTGATCTACCTCGACCACGCCTCGCGGGAGGTGCAGGCGGAGTGCCTGCTCGAAGGGCGGCCTTTCACGCGCGAAGATCTCTACCGGTCGATCATGGTCGGCGCGGTGGAACGCGTTAGACCGAAGATGATGACGGTGGTCGCGATCATGGCGGGGCTGCTGCCCATCATGTGGAGCACCGGCACCGGCTCGGAAGTCATGCAGCGCATCGCCGTGCCGATGATTGGCGGCATGGTTTCATCAACGTTGCTGACCCTCATCGTCATCCCAGCGATCTACGGTCTGGTGAAGGGTTGGCGCTTACCGGCGAACGCCACGCTGCGGGCGCACCGGCTCGAACGCGCGTGATAAGTGGAGAGTTGAAAAAGAAGGTTTTCGGAAAGGAGAACCCACCATGAAGCACCTTTTATTTGCCGTCCTCAGTCTGGTTTTTGCCTCGGGATTCGCAGTGGCTCAGGAAAAAATCGACGCTACGCTCTACAAGAACCCCGGTTGCGGGTGCTGCGAGAGCTACGCAAACTATCTCCGCGCCAACGGTTTCCATGTCACCGTCATCGAACATCCCAACATGACGCTGATCAAGCAGAAGTACGGAGTGCGCGAAGATCTCGAAGGGTGCCATTCGACGGTTATCGGCAAATATGTCGTTGAAGGCCATGTGCCGGTCGGCCCGATCAAGAAGCTTCTCGCCGAAAAGCCCGACATCAAGGGCATCTCGCTCCCCGGCATGCCTGAGGGTTCACCCGGAATGTCCGGGGAGAAGGAAGGACCCTTTGAGGTTCTAACCATCACAGGCCACGATGGCCCTGCGCCGATCTACGCCAAGGAGTAGGCCTCGATGATGTACGACGGCATGGGTGGCATGATGTGGGGAATGGGCCTCATCGGAGTGCTCGCATTCGTCGCGCTTGTTCTGTCGATCGCGGCGTTGATCAAATACCTGCGCTCTCACCACTGAATGCCGTGAGGCCCTGGATGAGCAAATGATTGAGATGACGGTGATTTCGACGCGAGTAGCGGCAGCAGAACTGTTTATCTTGAAATTTCGGCAGGCGATCGCGAGCTATAAGGTTAGGCAGACCCGATGACTTTGCACCGCACCACACTCGCTCTCCTGTTGTCGTTGATCACGGCCTTTGCGCCGTTTGCCAGCGTCGCAATGGCGAAGCCGTGCATGATGTCTGCGGAAATGAGCGCCAGCAGTCCTGCGCACTGCCTGTGCGACAGGATTATGCCTGGTTGCGGAACAATGCCCCAATGCCGGACAGCGGTCGGATGCGTGAATCACTGTTTCCTCAACAGCGCGGTCCTACCCAACGGTGCGGGTGCGCCTGCCGTCTCTCGTCCGGCGGCGCCGGCGCGATACGGCATTGACCTGCACTCGTTGCTTATACGGCCGCCCACTCCGCCTCCTCGGGCCTGAGCCAAGACGTGACGTGGCGAGCCGTAAAGCTCGCAACCATGCTGCGTACACAAGCGTGCGCGGTAACGTGACAAACATCCCAAACTAGGGAGAACCGAAAATGACGAAATCGATAATCGGAGCTTTGCTCCTCGCCGCCGTGACCGTAACCGGCTTCGCCGGGCTGGCGCGAGCGGGCAATTGGAACTGCCCATTGCCCATCACGAGAGGTGGTTGCCCAATGGTCCCACAACCGGGACCGCAGCTCCCTCAACCAGGTAGGTAAGGAATAAGACAGGCCCGCGGTTCTGCCGCGGGCCTGCTCTCGCTCGTCGACGAAATTTCGTTCCGGTCCTAAGCTGGTTGAGCCATCGCCAAGGTGGAAACAAGGCTAATCGAGTGGTGATGAAAGGTGCTGAGACTTGCGCGGTGACCGCTAGAGACGATGGCGACCCTAGGGAGTTCGGCCCTAAGCCTACGAAACAGCGCGGCCTCGGAAAGCTCGTCGAGCGCCGACGTC
>JAFECH010000211.1 GCA_018242255.1 Pseudomonadota bacterium
ACCGACCAAGACACAGGGTTTGAATCGCAGAAAGCGGACGGTGTCGGCGATCTCGCCATCCCTATGCAGGTCGATGAGCGCCTGATCGAACGCAATCTGATAGCGGCCGTCCTGTAAACCTGTGTCAATCACACGGATCTTTGTGTCCGCCATCAGGGAGTCTCGTCCTCGAACTCCGATCCAGAGACGTAGACCTCGCCGGGCTTTTCCCGCCCGAGCTGATGTCGGATTTTGCGCATATCGCCCGCGCTAGGCTGGAATGGATAGCTTGCAATATTTGAGGGTGGAGAGTCGCCATAGGGCCGATCGCATGCGGATACGTCAGTTCGGAACTTGCCAGGGCAGCCGGACGTGCGGAATGCGATCCCCTCATCGATGACGGTATCGAGCTCTTGCGCGGGAACGCCGAAATCAGCGACGCGGCCCTTATCGTCAAATCGCATGTGATCGATGCGGACGTCGCGATAATCGATGAGATAACGCGCCAACTGAACGCGCCGCCACTGGTCACGCGGCGTGGCCGGCAAATGATCCATCAACGAGCCTTTTTCGGGAAAAAAGCAGAAGAGGTGACTGTGGCCACCCATGTCGACGAGCCGCTGAATAAGCGTCAGAGCCTCGAATTCCGTTTCGCCCATTCCTATGATGATGTGGGCGCCGAACTTCTGGTTTCCGAAGACGTCGCGCGCGGCTTCCAGGATGTTCCAATAGCCATCCCAGCTGTGTGGCGATTGGACCCCCTTACCTCTGGTATTCTCAAATATATCGGGCGTCGCTGCATCGATCGCGACAGTGAAAATGTCTGCTCCGAGCTCATGCAAATTTCGGACGTCGGCGCGTGTCATCGTTGTCGGATTGGATAAAATCGAAACCGGCACCGTCGACGGATCGATTTTATCAGTCCACTGCTTAAGAACAGCAAGCGTGTCCGCGTCTGAGTTTGGATGCGTGATCATCGAAATACACATGCGGTGGAAAGGCGTCTCATTTCCCGCCAGATGAACCTTTTCGACGATTTCCGACATCGGTACGGCGGGCCAGTCGACCCGGATGAAGTTCCTGTCGGCGTAATCGCGATCGCCCTCCCGGTGCCGGGCCAGTCCACAATACGCACAGTTGGCGCGACAGCCTTCGGGATACGTCAACAACAAGTTGAGACAGCGCGTGCAGCCGCAGCCGTGCATCTTTCCGGGCATCAGTCCAAGTGTGATCGCGGCAGCGGTCGACATCTGCACGTAGTCGGGACTGCGCATGTGGGGCGTCAGGCGATTGTTGTTCGGGAGATAAACCCCTTCGGGCGGCACATTCGCCAACTTGACGCGTGCGCCGTTTTTCGCGCCGGCGGGTGTTTCCGATGGCTTGCGGGGCTTCATCACGTGCACCGAGTTGAAATCCTCGCCTTGCAATCCAATAGGGGACGGTAGAGCGACTTCACGCTTCAGGCATGTCATTCAATTGCTTCCCAGATCATCGATTATGACTTCCAGTACGCTTCGTATGCGACCCACGCGTGCCGAAGATCGGCCGGCGATGGACCGTCTCCGGATTCCAAGTAGGCGTTCATCCGTTGTCGATGCCGGAGCGCGCGTTTGAGACCAGGCCCCAGCAATTCCTCAAGCTCGGCACCGTAATCATCGAGGGCAGTGGAATGCCCCGAAAGCCAGCTTAGGGCCGCTTCCCCAGCCAGCGCACCTGACAGGACCGCAGCATTGATGCCTGCGCCGGTGATGGGATTTGCGAGACCCGCCGCATCCCCCGCCAACAGTACAGCGGTTTGATGCAACGCGCCGACGGATCTGATGATGCCGCCGACCGGAATGGCCCCTCCCGTGATCCCTAAGATTGTTCGTCCGACCCGCCCTTCCCGCACAAGGCGCTCGTGCAGGTCCTCGACTAAGGGTTTGAGTTTGCCTTTTCGATGCGCGGCAACGCCGACGCCGACATTGGCTGTGTCCCGCTTGGGGAACATCCAGCCGTAGCCACCAGGTATTGCCGCCGATAGGAAGATGTCGGTTGCGGCATAAGTCCCGCATAGCCTCACAGAGACCTGGCGGGTTTCGACAAGCTCGGTGTTCCGGGCCCCAATCGCGCGGCCGATGAGCGATCGTGGCCCATCCGCTCCGATGATCAAACGAGGGTGAAGACGCTCGCCGCTCGCTAAAAAAATGTGCCCTGCGTCGTCAACCGCACGGACCATCGCTTCCAATCTACAATCCGCGCCAGCTGCGCGTGCGTCCGCCACGAGATTGGCATCGAAGGTAGCTCGGTCAATCATATATCCTGGAAAATTGGGCTCCTCGTCCCCCGTGTCTCCTT
>JAFECH010000212.1 GCA_018242255.1 Pseudomonadota bacterium
CTCCTCGATCCAGTGCCTACGCCACAAACCGTCGCTTGCATCCTCGACGATCTCGCCAAGCAATTCCTGCCGCCCGATAGCCGAGCCGGCATAGCGCCGCGTCATCTCCGCAAGGAAAGACGGCGCGAGGTTCGTCGCATTGTCAGCCGTTGCGAGGTTGACGGTCACGGTCGTCTCGTCAGCGATGATCTGTTTCAGCAGCTTGGTATTGCGCGGTGTTGTCGTCACGCAGACGCGCGGCGTTTCGCCGAGGCGCAACGCGAACTGCAGCATGTCCCAGGCCCTCTCCGCGCCGCGCCACTTCGCGAGCTCGTCACACCACGCGGCCGTGAACTGCGGACCGCGCAGCGCTTCGGCTTCGTCGGCCGAGAACAATTCGGCGACCGCGCCGTTGGGCCAGGTGAGACGGCGTTTCGACGGTTCGAACTCCGGTCGCTCGTGCGCGGGGTGGATCGCGAGCAGGCCGGACTGGCCTTCGATCATCACGTTGCGCACGTCGGCCAAGGTCTTTCCAACCAGCGCTATACGCGCTGGTTGGTTTTTTGATTGCGCGCCATGACTCCCCTGCGGGGAGCCGGCCGTGGCGCGCGGGCTTGTGCCTTCGTCACGGGCTAAGGAACGCACCCACTCGGCGCCTGCGCGGGTCTTGCCCGAGCCCCGACCGCCGAGAAGCAGCCAGACGCGCCATTGTTTGATTGCCGCTTCCGACTCGCGTTCCGCGAGCCGGCCGGAAGCGGCGGCCTCGTTGGACGAGTCTCGCGCAACATCGAGCGCACCCGGCGGCCGGCTCCCCGCAGGGGAGTCGCCGGGTGCAATCAATAAGGGCGCTAGCTGATCGTCGCGCGCCCAGATTTCCCAGTCGTGGGCGATGAACTCAAGCTCGGCGCGCGTCAGTTCATTCAGATCGTCGGCCAGGCGCCCGCTTGCGATTGAGGCGCTCAAGACGTTCCGCAATTTCGCGGCGTAGGTCTTCCGCATGGGCGAGCGCCTCCTTGCTCTTTGCACTCCCGCCCACCGACTTCCGTTTCGTCATCTCGCGTTGCATCTCAACGGCTTTCTCCAATGCGTTGACCATCTGCGACAGAGCACGCGATGCGCGCTCGCGATCCTGGGACGTCAGCCCCTTCTGCTTCTCGAGCTTCGTCAGCTCGCCATCGATCGTGTTGTAGACGCGCTGTACGAGGGATCTTTTCGTTGGCGCAGTTTTTGTTGGCCCGCTGCGACTCGCGTTCCGCGAGCCGGCCGCAAGGCGCGGGCTGGCATATTCGTCCGTGCTTTCCGGATTGGGCGTTGATTTCGATGGCGCGGCGGCCTTCTTCGCCTTCGCGGCGCTCGCAGCCGTCGCTTTCGTCGCCGCCATGCGCCGGAGACCTTTTTCAAATTTTGAATGGGAGCCGGGATGTGTGGATCACGGCTAAGGCCGGTGTCTCACACTTTCCGCGTTATACAGAAATGATGCCTGAGAAGCGTCGCGCTGTCAACTGAGAAAGATACATAAGCTATTGGAAAATAATGCCAATATGCCATGAGGCGTAGCCAACCGGCCAGTATAATCCGCGCCGCTAGGGCGGGGATAAGTTTTCGCCCTGCCTCTCGCTAGAGAGGCGTCAAGCCCGAGGATGACAAAGAATCCTAAGCCGCGAGCATTTCGGCTGCGTCGGCGCGGATACGCTTCACCATCGAGGCTAGTCCGTTGGAGCGTTGCGGAGTCAAATGCTCTTTAAGGCCGAGGCTTGCGAAAATGCCTTCGGCGTCGGTCTTGAGAATTTCGTCGAGCGTCTTGCCGTCGTAGATGATGAAAAGCAGCGCCACGAGCCCCTGCACGATGTGTGCGTCGCTCATGCCCTTCATTTCGAGCTTATCGTCGGCACTTGGGTTTCCAGCGTCGCCGATCCGCCGTGTCGCCAGCCAGACCTGACTGGCGCAGCCGCGCACTTTGTTGGCGTCGGTCCGCAGCTCGTCGGGGAGCGGTGGCAGCGCCCGGCCAAGCTCGATGACATAACGGTAGCGGTCCTCCCAATCATCGAGAAGCGCAAAATCGGCGCGGATGTCGTCGATCGTCATGGAGGATTCCCGGCTCGGTTCCGAACATGTCGGACCGTTCCCCTTACACATAGGGGGCGGGACGGGGCAAGGGCAAGGGTATCGCCGAGGTAGCAAGCGGCGGAGCGCCGCTTGGCCGTCAAATACCGTTGCGGTTCGCCGATTTGCCGCGCCAGTCGGCCTGTTTATCGAGTGGCGTCAGAGTGCCGCTGTCGCGCTCCAAAACGGCTGGAGCGAGGCGGCCGCCCGTCTTGCTGTCGTCGAGCTTCA
>JAFECH010000213.1 GCA_018242255.1 Pseudomonadota bacterium
GAGCGCCATGGCGACGAGCAGCACGATATAGACGACGTAGACGTCGTGCAGCGGATGCGGGTTCAGGATTTTTTCGATGCCCTCATAGATCGCGACGCCGGCGCCGAGCGCGAACAGAACCATCGCGACGATGAAGCTCCAGAAATAGATTTCCTTCCCGTAGCCGAATGGATGCTGAGCGTCGGCGGGCATTGCAGCGCGTTTGATGCCCAAAAACAGCAACAGCTGGTTGGAGGTATCGACCAGCGAATGAATGGCTTCGGAGAGCATCGCGGAGGATTGCGTCCAGGCTGCTGCGACGAATTTTGCAGCGGCGATGCCGAGATTGCAGGCAAATGCGACGACGATAACGGCTTTCGATCCGCCGGTGTCCAAGGTCTTTGTCTCCCTCGATACGTCTCATCATGCGTAGCCGATCAAGGGGGCGGGCGTCCACCGGCTTGCAGTGGGAGACATCGACTCTGGGTTCAAATGGCAGCGAAGAGCGGTCGGAGTTCGCCCAGTGTTCAGCGCAACGGAACCGTTTGTCTCACGCGATCTTTGACGGCGCGACCGATACTGGTCTCGGACCACGGGAGGATGGGAGAGCGGCGGTCTGCCCACGTGTAGTATCGACTGATAAGCGGATAGACGCCCCACGCCATTGCAATGCCGACAATTACATCGGTGACGTAGTGCGAACCGATTGGGACGCAGGAAACCAGCATCAGTAAATTGAGCGGCACGAACAACCAGCGCAAGACCGGCACCGCCATCCAACCGTATGCAAGCAGTACGGCTACTACCGCATGGTAACTCGGAAATGTCACGAGCCCGGCGAAGTGCAGCTGATGAATTCCGTTGCGCAGACCTTCAGTAATGCCGGGGGCAATCCACGCAGCAGGGACAATGATACTGGGAAAATCGGCTGCCGTGAATTTGAAATGCGCGTAGGGGCCGATCGCGGGAGAAAAAAGGAAGATGATAATCGTCGCCACGAGAACCAGGGTGGACGTGGTTATGACACGCCGCAAGCGTTCCGGGTCGGCCCAGGATAGCGTCAGCACCAGGACTAGCGGTTGCCATTCGATGCTCGCGTACGCGTGGCTCAAAATCTTGCTCAGTTCCGGGTGAGCGCGGAACCAGAATGCGAGCGCGATCCAGTCGATTCCGAGGCTGGCATCGGCATCGGCCAGGATTTTGTCCTGAAACGGAAATGCCGCCGAAGCAAAAATGGCTTCCAGTGGCGGCATGATCAGAACGATTGCGATCGACAGCATCGTCGCTTCAAGCGCCACGGCCGCCCGAAGATAGTCGCTGCGCGTGAGATAGACTGAACCAGCAGCCAATGCAGCTAAAACTGCCGCTTGACGAAGCAGAAAGCCTGACGGCGGGAACGGGAAATCGGTGATGGAGCATAGCAATGTCAGAAGCATCGCGCTCAGCGCGACCGCGATCCAGGCCGGGCGCATGGCGTGCGCCCATGCTTCTTTCAAACAGGAAACAAACCCGTCAAACTCTTGTCTGAGAGGGGGAGCGGCGACGGAGATACGCAATGGATTGGCCACCATAAACTCGGCACGGACGAGCCGGCTGCTCATGTGGCTCTATAGGGTCAAAATCATAAAAGTGGCGTTAAACCGGGGTTCGCAGAGCGCAGCGGTCGATGAAATGGAGTGAGCTACTCCGAATTCTAAGCTCTTAGCGCCGCGCGCTGGGTTGTCTATTGGTTAAAAAAATTAGGATCTCAAACGTGAAGGCCCGGATATCATCCGGGCCTTCGTAATTTCTGTACTGCTCGCGTTGCTGTCGGCTTATTTCAGCGGCACGGAATCGCTGCTGCGGCCGCTGAGAAGATCGGCGAGGTTGAAGCGGTAACCGACACCTGCGGAGATGATGAGCGGATCGACGTCGACCTTGGCCGTGATGCCGGTGCCGCGCCAGTTCGCATCGGTGTCGAGCCAGATCTTCTTGACGTCGGCGTTCAGGTACCAACCGTTGCCGATCTCGTAGTCGACGCCGCCCTGGAGAGCGAAGCCGAAGCTGTCGCTCAGGTGCAAATTGCCGCCGAGGTTGCCGCCGCTGGTGTTGAAGTAGTGGATGTACTGGAAGCCAACGCCGGCATACGGCTTGAAGCCCATGATCGGGTCCATGTGGTACTGCAACGTGACCACCGGCGGGAAGGCCCAGAAGCTTCCCAGGTCGGTGCCGTTGATGGCGCCCTTGCCCTCGGCGCTGAACTTGGCGAAACAACAGAAAAGTTCAGCCGCGATGTTCTTAGTGAAGAAGTGGGTGATGGTGAGCGACGGGATCGCTTCGGTGC
>JAFECH010000214.1 GCA_018242255.1 Pseudomonadota bacterium
CATGGTGCTCGGCTTTTCGAGGCCAATGCTCAAATTCATGCCGGCCCTCAAGGCCACGAGGGAATAGATAGGATTGGGGCTTTCCAGGAAGCACCGTGCGACGCCGGCATTGGCGCCCTGCTGGTGCGTGACCCAATTGCCTTTGGCTTTTCGTGTCCAGGCAATTTGAGCGCAACGGGATACGCCGACTAACGCCAACACGTGGGACAGGTGGTCGAAGTGCGCCATCTTCGCGAGGTGCTGAAAGTCGCCTACGCTGTATTCAAGATTGTGGACGTCGGTCACCTCGCACGCGATGGCATTCCGCAGGTCATAAAGGTTGCACATCGTGGGCAAAAAAGCTTGCTGGTGGGATTGTGGCCAATCCTCGTACCGGCAGTAAAAGACGAATGAAATGTCGGCGAGGTTGCTGAGGGCTCGGGATGTGTCGTTCGTGTTCCACGGTCCTATCACTTCCTTGTCGATGAGGTGGGCGACTTCACCGACGCCATCGACGGATCGGGTTGCCTTGAGAACCCTGATACCCCAGCGGTCGGTTGAACCTTCTCGGTTGGGGGACCCGTGCAGCCGTTTGCGCTGCTCGTCCGACATCCAAACGATGGGCAGGAAGGTGTTGTAGTATCTCTGGCGCAGGGTCTCGAGTTCAGCCTTCCCCATATGGTTCGACAGGATCCGGTTCACGAACGTTTCGAACATATATTCCGACAACGGCCGTTCGTCGGTATCCAGCTTGGCGCTGGCAAGCTTTTCCCATTGCTTGAGCAAGGAATTGCTTTGGCTACGGAGATAAGTGGAGATTGCTTGCCCCTCCTTGGCGGCGCCAAGCTCGACCGCCGCCTTGAAATCATTGAGGAAGGAAGAGCGCGCTTTCGTACTCGCCGTCACCGAGCTTACCGCCATTAGCTATATCTCCCGATGATCGAGGCACGCGGCACATTTCAAGAAGGGTGTCAACGTAGAAATCCCGGCTCGAAGCTCGTCGATCGGGCGGGGGTGCTTCCTGCAGGGTTGCGCAACAACCGAGCCTGGAGGAACCTCATGTCTCTCATAACCTACCGACGCCTTGCGATTGCTGGCCTTTTGGCCACGGGATTTGCCGAATACCTTACGGTTTCAATCTATGTGCCCTACCGCCTCGCCACCGCACACACCCTGATCGCCGCGTCATGCCTGCTCGTCGAGCACGATGCGGGGCAACCCGCGGCGTGCGCGGGGAACTCCACGGCGCCTGCCGACGCCAAGACTGACTTGGAGCTTGCGAAAACGAAGCTGGCTGCGACTCTGTCCGAAAAGGACAAGGCAAAGGCGCAAGCCGCCACGAATGCCGCGAACCTCAAAAGCGCCAAGCGCGCCCTCGAGGACACGAGTAACGCCTTGGCGAGCTGCGAAAACGAAAAAACCGAACTGATGGCCGAAGCTCGAGACCGGCCGACGTTCTCCTTCCGTCTGCCGGGGTTTTGAGCGCCATGGAAAAGGATTTGCTCGACACCTCCGGCCACCTGTCCAAGTACGCGTCGGAGAGGGTAGCCCGGGCAGAACGGAATATCATCGCCTATGCCCATGCACGCGCCCTCGAAGCTGAAGCCCTGCGCACGCCAGACGGAAGGGCGGTCGCGCGTGCCCTCCGCCAACTGTGCCGGGCAATCAGGTTAGGGCTGCATCAGCGGTAATGCACTTGCTCCGCAGCGGCCCACTTAACCGATAATCAGGTTTTGCTTGTCAAAGGGTTCGGTTCGGTAATGCCAGGAGATCCGTCCCAAGCCCTTCTCGTCCTCGATGGCCACACCATCATCGATACGCCGTCGGGATTGATAACTATCGAACCCAGCGTGTTCGCGGCAGCCGGTGCCGAAAATCGGGTGGTGTTCTATTTAGCCACAGAGGTGTCCACAACTGTACCAGTTTGCCAGTCTTGCATTCGGCCCGGACCGAAACCTTCGGTTCCCGTATCTGGCGAATGAGGCGCGCCATTCGCCCTTTTGGTGTCGGGCCTACCTTGAAGATGAATCTAATTGCCGGGGTTTGGCTGCTTGAACGAAAAATACTAACAGCGCATCAAGCTGGTTGGGTGTGAGCATGTGCGGGGCCAACACAGCTTGTTCTTGATGGTGAGCCAGTTCTATAGCCGACCTCTCGGGGCGGGTGCGCGATGTGTCGTTAGCGCGCCGTGAGAGAATAGCCTTTGGTTCATCGGCGCGGTTCTGCGCGAAGCCTTTGAAGGGCGCTTGCTGTTGCGGGACGCCGGCCAGCTTCTTTCCGTCAACCCGTCCAAGCTCCAGGTGCTGCTTTAATATCATCCT
>JAFECH010000215.1 GCA_018242255.1 Pseudomonadota bacterium
ATGCCAAAGGACGCGAAGAACAGCGGAAAGATACCCCAACTCATGCCGTCGTTGAGGTTGTTGACCAAGCCCGCCTGCGATGCCGCAAAAAGGTTTTGGTTCCTGAAGGATGTCAGCGCGAATACCTCGCGGAAGGACAGCGTCGGCGGTGTCTTGGCGAAGCCCTGGGCCTCAAGGAGAACGTGGTCGCGCGTATCCCGGACGAGGAGCAGGGAAAGGATGGTTCCGGCGATGGCGTAAAAAATCCCGACATAGATTGGAGCTGGTCTGAGGCCATAGTGGCTGGCGAGCCAGCCCGTCAGCAAGGCCGTCGCGCCCAAAGCGAAGTAACCGGCAAATTCGTTGAGACCGACCGCGAGCCCACGGTTCTTTCGCCCGACCAGATCGACCTTCATAATGACCGTCATCGACCAGGCGAAGCCCTGGCTGAGGCCGAGCAGAATATTGGCGGCAATAACCCAGTCCCAAGTGGGTGCGGCAATGATCAAAAAGGGAACCGGAACGCCAAGAAGCCAGCCGAGCACCAAGACGCGCTTGCGGCCCCAGTTGTCGGCTAACTGTCCGGAGACGAGGTTGGCGAAGGCTTTGACGACCCCGAAGCTGACAATGAATGACGTAATCAACAAGGTCGATTGGATTTTGAACTCTTGCGCACCGATGAGCGGCACGACGGTTCGTTCGATCCCGACCATGCCGCCGACGAAGGCGTTGATCAGAATGAGCAGCGAGAATTGCCGCCAGTTCTCCCTTAAGCCGAGCCTGATCTGGCTGTCCGGCGTCGATGTGATACGCATAGACTAAACTTTCGCCGTGTCAGAAGCTATTGCACTGGACCACGCGGCAACCAAGATCCCCCCCCGGTCGTCCTTGCGCCAACCACAAGTCTGCGCAGAAATTTCCTACCCATCACAACCAGTCCCTTTCTGTTCCGACTCGCGGCTTGACCGAGGCGCAATCCCACGTCCTCCGACATTCAGTTGGGAAGTGCTTTTCTTGACAATCTACCGAGTAATAGGTAGTTGTGTGATATGGCGATATCTGAGACCAAATCTTTGCTGCTTATTGAGGCCGAAACGCTCGTCCGAACGCAAGGGTACGCAGCGTTTAGTTACGCCGATTTGTCGGAGCGCGTCGGAATTCGTAAAGCCAGTATTCATCATCACTTTCCAACCAAAGAGAATCTGGGCGCGGCCGTCATTGACACTTATCTCGAGCGGTTTCGTGCCGAACTTGACGATCTGTCCGAGCGGCCCGTTGGTGCCAAGGCCAAGCTAACGGCCTATGGAGATTTTTTTTGCGCGAGCCTTCGCGACGGCCTGATGCCGCTTTGTGGCGCTCTGGCGAGTGATGTTGCTTACTTGCCGCCTTCCCTGCAGCGGCGCGTCAAAAAATTCTTCCAAATCCATCTGCACTGGCTCGAGAAGACGGTAGAGGAAGGATTGCAATCACGGGAACTTAAAGCCGACGCTCCGGCAAGTCGGTGCGCCTTATTGTTGCTAAGTGCATTGCAAGGCGCGAGCGTTGTGGCTTGGGCAATCAAGGATCCGAGCGTCATCAAACCAGCCTTCAGGCAAGCCCTGGAAGGCCTCAGCTAGGAATTCCTTTCCCTAAGAAAACCCCACTTGAAGGAGGATACTGGTGTGCACGCCGGGGCAATTGCAGGCCGTGACAACCGCAAGCGCGAGCGGAACAGATGCAGTTGCTAAAGCCTTGCTGCAGTGCCGTATCGACCGGCGATTTCTCCTCAGTTCGGCGCTGGCTTTCACAGTCGCGCCTGTCCTTGGCAAATTGTCGGCACAAGCAGAAGGCGCCTTGTCTTTTGCCGAAGTCGCCTCTGGCGTTTTTGTTCATCAGGGTCGTTATGAACTGCAATCTCCTGACAACAAGGGAGACATGGCAAATGCGAGCTTCATTGTTGGTTCAGAGGCCGTCGCGGTCATAGATACCCTTGGCAGTGCCAAAGTCGCGCACGGGATAAGGACCGCCATCCGGGCAGTGACGGATAAACCCATCCGCTTTGTGGTCAACAGTCACATGCATCCTGACCACGTCTTTGGCAACGCCGCCTTTAAAGAAGATAATCCGCAATTCGTTGGCCATCACAAGCTTGCGCGCGGGCTTTCCGAGCGCGCTGGGCAGTATCAGTCGGCCAACAAGGAGATGCTCGGTGACGATGCTTTCGAAGGTTCAGAGATCATTCTGCCAACCCTGAGTGTCGACGAAAAGCTGACACTCGACCTCGGTGGCAGATCGCTGAGCTGGGGAGCGCAGAAAAGGGCGCATACCGGGAAT
>JAFECH010000216.1 GCA_018242255.1 Pseudomonadota bacterium
TGTAAAGCGCCAGCCCGCTACCATTCAACATTGAGGGTCGCGCGACATCGAACTCTGCTTCTCGACAGATGTCAGACAAGATCCTGTCGGCGGTTCGAGCGCTGCAGGATGATCTCCCGTCAGGCTTTTGAGAAATTCCACAAGATCCGACTTGTCTTGCTCGGAAAGCCCGAGCGGATGCAGCAGCGGGCTCTTGCCATCGAAGTCGATACCGCCTGCGTTATAGAAGTCGATGACGTCGGCAAGCGTCTTCAATGAGCCATCATGCATGTAAGGAAACGTGAGCGCAACGTTGCGTAAGCTCGGAGTTTTGTACGCCCACCTGTCAGCCGGGTCGAGTGTTACAGCAAACCGCCCGATGTCGTTGTGTTTGCGCTCACTGACAGCCGTCAAATCTGCGTCTTCGACCTTGGTGATTTTGCCGGCTTCGAGTTCGACTTCATGCGTCGGAGGCGGCGCAAAAACGGACGCTTTGTAGCCTATGCCTGTGGCATGGAACTTATCATCGGAAAAAAGAGCTGATTGCTCCCCCACGAGATGACATGCGCTGCATCCCGCCTTACCGGTGAAGAGCTTAAAGCCTCGCTTCTCTTGATCTGATAGGGCAGTTAGATCGCCAGCGTACTTCCATCGGTCAAAACGTGAATTGCCGGACAAGAGAGACTTCTCATACTCCGCGATCGCTTCACCGACGGTTTCCATGTCGAGACCGCGCTCACCAAAGGCACGTTTGAAGAGGCTTTCGTAGTTTGCAAGTTTTCGAATGTTGTCGATCGCGAATCCGACCGATGGATTGGCCATCTCGATCGACGACAGCAATGGCGACCATGGCTGCGCGGCGAGACTGGTTTCTCGGCCGTCGAAAAAAAACGTTTTTTGATAAGCAACGTTGAGCAGGCTCGGCGCGTTTCTCGGCAAACTTTGGCCTTCCATGCCGATGGCCGTAGCGGATTGCGTCGATGCAAATGCATCGGTGGGGATATGGCACATCGCGCAAGACATCGTATGATTGAATGAGAGGCGTCGATCAAAAAACAATAACCGACCAAGCTCAACCTTGCGGGTGTCAAGTGACGCGTACGGCAGCGGCGGAAGCCCTAATGGGGGGAGCGCGCCAACGCCGCCTGCAGCCGGGCGAATGAGCGAAGCAATGGCTACGCCGACGACGGAGAGGAACACGATGAGAAAGGGGATGATAGCCGATTTCTCACTTAGGCTTTTCATTCTCTTCCATAACCAGTGTCTTGATGTCATTGACCACTACGTCCGGATCGAAAAAACCTGTAGCATAGATCTCCCTGATCCAACCGTCTCGGTCAATCAGGTAAACCCGAACCATATGGTAGATCTCGCCGGTTCGCTGTCCGTTTTTGTCTAACGCATAACTCGTCGTCAGACTCAGTGATTGCATGATCGGCCGCAGGAACCACTCGGACCAGGTCGTGAGAAAGTGCCAGGGTACCTGGGGCGTGCTCTTGACCGTATAGAACGAGAGAAGCTCTGGCGTATCGACCCTCGGATCGAGACTCAAGAATAGTAGTCTGACCCGTCCGTTCAGGTCTTTGTCCTTCTGCAGACTGCTCTGAATGTCTTCAAAAGCAGCCCACGTCGCCGGACAGCCTGTCGGATCTCGGCAAGTTCCATAGAAGAACGAAAATAGCGTGACCTTCCCGCTCGTGTAGCTGGACAGCCGACGCGGCCTCCAGGCGCTGCTCTCAATGACCCACCCATTCGCCATCGGCTCGATGCGATCGAGCTTGTAAGTTCCCGGAGCGGGAAATGGCGAATCAGTTGCGCCCCCTGCTGTTGTCGCCGTGGAGGAAATTGCGACAGCGACAGCAAACAGGAGAGCGCAACTGAGATGGTGGTCGCGCAGACGGGAGAAGAAGCGCATTTTAACCACCTGCTCGTGTTCTAGCCGCCGATACCATTGGCGGAGAATTTCATGTGGTGTGCGCGACCGAGTTTCAGGGCCTTGAAGTCGACCGTGAATTTCTCAACCAACTCTTTTCCGTCCCAGTCATAGGCCTTGAGAAACTGATCATCCTCGGCCCCCTTATGGTCCCAGTTCGCCATCAGGGAGGTCGTGAAATAGACTCGCTTGCCATCATAGCTCTGCGAAACCATGTTGACCTGATTGCCGATTTTCTTCTCGTAGATCTGTTTCGGGGCTTCGGGATTAGACAGATCGTACAATCGGGTCATTCCATCCATGAAGGTATTTACCCAGAGGCTTTTGCCATCTGCTGAAATTGAAATATCAACTGGCAAAGGCACCTTCGCGGG
>JAFECH010000217.1 GCA_018242255.1 Pseudomonadota bacterium
ATCGAGACGAGCGCCAGCAGTATTCGCGGCGCGACGATCTACACGCTGTCCAGCAAAGCTTCTGACAAAGTGGCGCGCATCGCGGCCGAAAAGGAAAATGCGTCTGATCTTTTGGCCGGCATCGAAAATCTCGACGAAGGCAATGACGATCAGGTCAAGAGCATCCTCATCGACCTGATGAAACGCGAAACCTCGAACTTTTCCTCAGATTTCTCGCAGCTCCTGGCCAAACGCCTTCGCAAACAGATTACGATGTCGCGAGTGCCCCGCCGGTCGGCGGCGTTCAAGGTCCTGAAGCAGACGGATTCGCCCTCTGTGCTTGTGGAATTGGGATATATCAGCAATCGCAGCGACGAGGAGCAAATGCTGACGCCGGAATGGCAGGCAAAAGTGGCCGATGCGATCGCCGGGGCGGTGCAAATTTACTTCAACAAAAGAACGGCCTCGCGCCCTTGAGGATACTCGCCCATCCTCGGACGACGTGCTGCCACATTCCGTGCTAATGTGCGAGTGTTCTGAGGGGATTGCCATTGCTGCGGCGCGGCAATAGACGTAAGCCGCCTCGTCGGAAAAAATTTAAGCCAGCGACAGACTGACGGAATCTCGAATTTGATGCGCGCGCCCACGCTGCCGCCACCACCGGCGCCCAGGAGAAGGAAAAAGCGGCGCAGAAGCCTGCTGCTCAATTTTCTTGGGTTTGCTTTCGGTACCTTTGTGCTGGTCTTCATCGCCGGTTCCGCTGGTGCTGGATTTTTGATCTGGCAGGCTTCCCGCGACCTGCCGGACTACGAGAGCCTGTCGAAATATGAGCCGCCCGTTATGACGCGTATCCACGCGCACGACGGCTCGCTGATTTCTGAGTTCGCGCGCGAGCGGCGCATCTTCGTGCCGATCAACAACGTTCCGAAACTTGTAATCGGCGCGTTTCTGTCGGCGGAAGACCGTCGCTTCTATGAGCATGGCGGTATCGACATGCAGGGCGTGCTTCGCGCCGTCTTCGCCGCAGTCGAGGCGAAAATTCACGGGTCCAACCGGCGCACGCAGGGTGCTTCGACCATCACGCAGCAGGTCGCCAAGAACTTCCTGCTGACCAACGAACGCTCCATCGAGCGCAAGATCAAGGAAGCGATCCTGGCGATCCGCATCGAGGGCGCCTACTCGAAGGACCGCATTCTCGAACTCTACCTCAACGAAATTTTTCTCGGCATGAACTCCTACGGCGTGGGTGCAGCCGCGCTGACCTACTTCAACAAGGAGCTGAAAGACCTAACGATCGAAGAGGCGGCTTATCTCGCAGCCCTTCCCAAGGGGCCGAACAACTATCATCCGTTCCGCCAGAAGGCGAAAGCGACCGAGCGGCGCAATTGGATTATCGGTCAGATGGCCGAGAACGGCTACATCACGAAAGAGCAGGCGGAAGAGGCCAGGAAAAAGCCGCTCGTCGTGAACCTGCGCCCCAACACTGTTCGCATCGAGAGCGCCGAATTTTTCGCCGAAGAAGTCCGCCGCACACTGCTGGCGAAATACGGTGAGGACAAGCTCTATGGCGGCGGTCTGTCGGTGCGCACGACGCTCGATCCGCAGCTGCAGAAGCTAGCAAGAACAGCTCTGGTCGATGGCCTGGTGAAGTTCGATCGTATTAAGGGATGGCGCGGGCCGGTCTCGCACATTGATATTTCGGGTGATTGGGGCGTCGCGCTCGGAAAGATTTCGAACCCTGGCGATATCGACCCATGGCGTCTCGGCGTCGTCCTTGAAACGCAGAAGAAGAAAGCCATCGTCGGCTTTAAGCCGCCTCGCCAGCAGGATTCGACGCTCGCCAAGGATCGCGAAGCCGTCGAAGTCTCTCTTGACGACATGAAGTGGGCCGCGAAGAAAGCCAACGGCAAGCGCATTACGCCGAAATCGACGGCCGACATTCTGACGCCCGGCGACGTCGTCTACGTCTCGCCGAACGATCCGAATAACGTCCAAGGCGCATGGTCCTTGATGCAGATTCCGCAAATTGGCGGCGGTCTGGTCGCCATGGATCCCTACACCGGCCGCGTGCTCGCGATCGCCGGCGGCTTCTCTTACGACTTGAGCCAGTTCGATCGCGTTACGCAGGCCAAACGCCAGCCCGGTTCATCATTCAAGCCGTTCGTCTACGCTTCCGCCATCGACAATGGCTACAAGCCGACGTCGATTGTCCTCGATGCGCCGATCGAGATCGATCAAGGCCCCGGTCAGGACGTCTGGAAGCCGAAGAACTATGAGACCGACGA
>JAFECH010000218.1 GCA_018242255.1 Pseudomonadota bacterium
GCCTAGTTCAGAATGTTACAATACGGTGAGGAGATGACCGTAATTGTGCCAGCTTGGGCGGAATGTTTGCCCAGTGCTTACCGTTCCTAAGTCCAAGATGAGACGTTCCTAGGACAGCGCAAAATTGCGAACGAGGACGATTAGGTCGACTGCATTGGGAATTCGCTCTCGGACAACTCGGCGGACGGCGTTTAGGCTCGCGAGGCATGTCGCGATCATCACGACGCTGACAAACGTCGTCATTTTCAGCATACTCTATCTAGTGATCAGCAATCAACTTAGTGCGCATCTGAGAGCGCATGTCGAAGAAGTTCGTAAAACTTTAGTCGGCGTACAAAACAGTGAGCCTGAGAGTTTCACAGAACTTGCCGCGATGGTCGGGCATGTGGCGACAGTCGCGCAATCCGACGAGGATATCTACCTGCTCACCGATGAGCGCGGAAGCTTTGTTTCCGGAAACGTCAACTCGATGAAGCGCTTTGAAGGGTGGCGAACCATACGTTGGCAGGATCTAAAGCTTGTGGGGCAATGGTCACCAAATAGGACGAGTGACGCGATCATTGGAAAGTGGACCGCAGTCAAGGGCGGTTATTTATTCGTCGGCGATGGTAACGGCGATATCAGAGAGGCCCAGCGGCTGCTCTTGATCGGTCTTTTGTGGGGAATCGCGTTGTCGATTGTTTGCGCGCTTGTTGGTGGGTATCTGATCGGACTCAAGGCTCAAAGGCGCATCGGCGAAATGGAACGTGCATTAAAAGCGGTCGCCTCGGGAGAGCTGGGGCGGCGCGTGCCGCGAAGCGCTGTGTCCGACGATGTTGATCAAGTTGCGGAACTCATCAACGCGACGTTAGAGAGGCTGCAGCAGCTGATCGGCAATCTAAAGCAGGTCACTGTCGACATTGCGCATGACCTGAGGACACCGATCAGTCGAATGCGCCAGAAGCTAGAAAAGGCGCGTTCGGGAACGGAAAGTGTCGTCGGATATAGAAGCGTCGTAGACAACTCAATTGACGAGATTGATAGCGTAGCCGAAACATTCGACGCGTTACTGCGTATCTCGGAGATTGAGGGCGGCGCGCGGAAATCCAACTTCCTCGATGTCGAATTGAGCGGCCTGCTGTCGAATATTACAGACGCCTTAGAGGCGCCTGCGGAAGAACGTCACCAGCAGTTACGGACAACCATTATGACAGCTGGCCCAACGAATGTAAGGGGAGATCGCCGACTCCTAAACCAGCTCTTTGTGAACCTCATCGAGAACGCGATTGTTCACGCAGCATCTGCAGGACAAATCGACGTAGAACTGTTTTGCGAGGGTAAGCAGCCCGTCGTTCGCGTGCGAGATACCGGCCCAGGAATTCCTCCGGAAGAACGGGAGAAGGTGTTCCGTCGACTTTACCGATTGGAGAAAAGCCGGACGACGCGGGGAAATGGCCTTGGACTGAGTCTTGTTGCGGCAATTGCTGAATTGCATGAGGCAAAGATCGTCCTTGCTGATAATAATCCAGGTCTCCTTGTTGAGATTAGGTTTCGCTCTGCGGACACTCCGGCCGTTTGACAATCTCAACGGCGGTATGATCGAATATTCTGCGGCGGCTTTGCAAGATTGCGTCGAGCGATAAGATTCGCTTGGGTGGAGGTGCCTGTCTCATCGATACAGTTTTGTACGAATATGAAGATGCGTCAGCGTTCTCCTGATGAGTGCGACTAATGCTCGCCACAATAGCAAGTCCGTGCTAAAATTAAGCGTGGTGAGGCGACCGGCTCCTCCCGCGAATGCCAATAGGTCATTCGCATGGTACGGATAATCGCACTATTGCTTGCACTCATGTTGGCAGATGAGGCGATTGCTAGTGAGTTGCACAGTGATCGATTACGAGACACGCACCGATTGCAATCGACTGCAAGTTCGACGGAATACAGGCGTTGCGAAAATAAACACAGGTTTGCTGTTTGCTACTGGGTCCATCACTCGCGACCGACGATCCCGACTTCCAGGCGCAAAGCAGGGTGGGAATCACACGAAGCGGATTTTACCGACCATTCATGGTGCGACCTGCAGTAGGATTTGAACAAAGTCCTCGCCAGTCAACGCAAAACACTTGTTATGGGCCGCCGATGAGCGTGCTCGGATTAGTGGTTTGGTCGCTCCCCTAATGTGGTCGCGTAGGGCGGCTCTGCTTCCGCTCGAATCGCCGGTCGCTAGCCTTCGTCTTAACGAAAGCCGAATTCAGCACCGCTCGATCTTCTGGCCGAGAAGCA
>JAFECH010000219.1 GCA_018242255.1 Pseudomonadota bacterium
GGATACGGCCGCGTCTACCTCCGATACACCGCCGCCGAATTCCGGCGAACGCGACGTCGCACCGCCGAGCCTCGAATTGCCGCTTCCAGATCTTGCGGTACCATCGGCGCCGGCTCTGCCGCCGCATGCGGCTGCGATCAGTCGTGCCGTCGATGAGGGAACGATCGACGTCTTGCTTGGGCCAATCGTGACGCTGTCAGAACATTCAGTCAGCCATTACGAGATGACGGCGAACCTCATTTCGCAGACAGGTGAGACGCTTGCCTTCAGCGAAGACGATTTCGCGCTGATCGATGGCGATCGCGATGCGAAATTCGATATTGCGCGCCTCAATAGGGCCGCTGCGCTGGCGGCGCGGATGGATGCACGTGATCGCGAAGGTTCACTGCTCGCGGAATTTCTCGGCTCGTCGATGACGAGCAGGGCTTTTCTCGAAACGTTCGCGAATGCTTATCAGACGCGCCAGCGGATCTCGGCGCAGCTCGTGCTGACGTTCACGCAGCGTGCGGTCGATGCGTTCTCACCAACGGCTTGGCAGGCGTTGCGCGACATGCACGCGTTCGGTTTCCGCTTTGCGCTCGACGATGTGCGCCATGTGGGCACGGATTTCGCGGCGCTGCAGAGGTCGGGTTTCCGCTTCATTCGTATTAACGACCAAACGCTGATCAACGGGATGGAGACGCCGGAGCGCCTCGTTCCGGCCGAGGAAATCTTGCAGCGGGCGACGCTCGCGGGCCTTTCGATCATCGCGTCGGGTATTCAGGACGCAGCAACGCAGAAGCGTCTGCTCGACGCGGGCGTGTTGCTGGGCCAAGGGCCACTGTTCGGAGCGCCTCGGCAGGTCAACGTCGACAGCGGGGCAGGGCCGTCCGATCAATCTGCGGCGGCTTGATACCGGCGAGCGATATTCAGGCTGTGACGACGGCGCCGGATGACAGTCCGGCGCCGCGTCGTTTATAGGGCCGCTCATCGGGCCGCATGCGCGCGTCCCATGTAAAGGCTTGCTGATGACCGACATTCCCGTTCTCTCGTCCATTGCACCGTTTGCCGAGACATCGGAACTTTGGTTCGTCGATATCTGGGGCGTGATGCACAACGGCGTGCGGCCGTTCGCGTCGTCGGTGGCTGCATGCGAGGCTTTTTGTAAGCAGGGTGGAACTGTGCTGTTGGTGACGAACTCGCCACGGCCGCGGGAGGGCGTTGCGAAGCAGCTCGATGGTATCGGCGTCTCGCGCGACGCTTACGACGGCATCGTCAGCTCGGGAGACGTGTCTCGCAGTCTGATCGAAGCGTGGGCGGGACGGCCCATCCTGCATATCGGTCCGGCGCGCGATGTGCCGATCTTCTCTGGGCTTAAGGCCCAACCCGGCGCTGTCGTCGAGGATGCCGAGGTTGCGGTCTGTACCGGCCTTTACGATGACGAGACGGAAACGCCGGATAATTACACAGCAATGCTGGAGAAGCTTCGTGCGCGCGACGTGCCGATGATCTGTGCCAATCCGGATTTGCAGGTCGAGCGTGGCGGCCGCATCATCTATTGCGCAGGCGCAATCGCGGCGGCTTACGCAGCGTTAGGCGGAACCGTTCACTACGCCGGGAAGCCCTATCAGCCGATCTACGAACTGGCGTTAAAAATAGGCGCCGAGAAGCGCGGCGCGATGATCGGCAAGGATCGCGTGCTGGCGATCGGTGACGGCGTGGCGACCGACATTGCGGGTGCAGCGCGGTTCGGTGTCCGTTCGGTGTTTATCGCGAGCGGCATCTACGTGCATGCGGGCGAGACGATGGATCACGCGGCGCGGCGCTTGTTTGCGCACGATAGCGCCGGGAAGCCGGTCGCGGTGATGAAAGATTTTGTTTGGTAGTTGAAATGTCATCCTCGACACGACGCTGAGGATGACACGATTGAGCGCGGCGAAGGGGCGCGCTTAAATCGTCAAAACGATTTTGCCGATGTGAGCGCTCGATTCCATGCGCTCGTGCGCTTTGGCTGCTTCGGCGAGCGGGTACGTGCTGTCGAGCGGGATCTTAATCTTGCCGTCGACGATCAAGGGCACGACCTTTTCGGCGATGGCTTTCGCAATCTCACCCTTTACTTCGTTCGAACGGATGCGCAGCGTCGAGCCCGTCAGCGTCAAGCGCTTCAGCATCACGCGCATGAAGTCAATCGTGGCGGTCGAGCCTTTCTGAAACGCGATGTTGACGAGACGACCATCGTCGGCGAGCGAGCGAATGTTTTTTTCGATGTAGTCG
>JAFECH010000021.1 GCA_018242255.1 Pseudomonadota bacterium
TGCTGCCGCGCCGCTTAATCGACGGATGGACGCGACACCGGCGAGAAATCCGGAGCCGTCAGCGTGAAGCCATCGAACGTGAAAGCGGGTGCCACCGTGCAACCGACAAGCGTCCATTTTCCCAGGCTGCGCGCTTGCTGCCAGTGCCCGGCGGGAACGATTGCCTGCGGCCGCTCGCCGTCCGCGAGATTGGTGCCGAGACGGATCTTTTTGATCGGCCCGCCCGTCGGCGAGACTTCCAACAGCAGCGGCGCGCCGGCATAGAAATGCCAGCCTTCGGCAGCATCTACCGCATGCCAGTGCGAGCGCTCACCGGCTTTCAGCAGGAAGTAGATGGCCGTCGATGCCGCGCGTTTTCCAGGCTCGGCCTTGTCGCGAAAGGTCTCGCGAAAGTGCCCGCCCTCCGGATGCGGAGAAAGTTCAAGCAGCGCAATGACGTCATCGCCGGAGAGATCGGGGTTCATCGCGGTCCTCTCCCGAATGCGCGGGCTTTATGCTTTGTTCTTTAACTGCCTGATGCGCGCGAAAACCTCACGATCGGGCGCGCCGAGCATTCCCAGTCGCGCCTGGATCGGGCGCGATTGCGGTCTGAGGAAAGGGTTCGTCGCCATTTCAAGCTCGATCGTCGTCGGCAGCGTCGGTTTTCCTGCGGCGCGTAAGGCTTCCACGTCAGCCGCGCGGTTCTTCAGCGCCTCATTCTCCGGCTCGATCGTCAGCGCGAAGCGAGCGTTGTTCAATGTGTATTCGTGACCACAATAGATCTTGGTCTCGGCCGGAAGGGCTGCAATTTTCGATACAGACGCCCACATCATCTCCGGATCGCCCTCGAAGATCTTGCCGCAACCTAGCGAGAACAGCGTGTCGCCCGTGAAGGCAATTCCGTCGTTGGGAAAATAGTAGGTGATGTGGCCGAGCGTATGCCCTGGCGTTTCGAGCACTTGGATCGGATGACCTGCGAAAGACAATTGGCTCTTCGCCGTGACGGTCTGCGTCAACCCCGGAATTCGGTCGACCTCGGCCTCCGGACCAGTGACGGGCATGCCGTAGAAGGCTTTCAGCTCTTCGATGCCGCCTGTGTGGTCCGTATGATGATGCGTAATGTAGAGGTGGTTAAGCCGCCAGCCGCGTTCAGCCAATGCAGCTTTGATGGCAGTCGCGCTCGGCGCGTCTATTGCTGCAGTTTCACCGGTTTCCGGCTCGTGCAGAATGACGCAATAATTGTCCGTGAGACACGGCAGAAGAACGGTATTTAGGGCTCCCATGGCGGGGACTTTGGTTGGCTCGGAACGCCCTGTCAAACGCAGCGAAACGACGCAGCGAAAATCTCTTTGTTGCGTGTCCGGACTGTCTCTTGGAGATCGGATCGTCTAGAGAGGGTTCGATGTTCAAATTTGACCGAATTGCCTAAGCGCCAAGATGCCTCTCGACGCCAAAACATTGAGAGATTTCTACCGGACCCCGTTGGGACGGGTCGTGCGGCGTCAACTCACCTTGGCCATCCGTGAAAGATGGAAACGGGTTAACGGCCTCACCATTGCAGGCTCGGGCTTTGCATCGCCGTTTCTGGGCACATTTCGTACCGAGGCCGACGGGCTTGCCTGTTTGATGCCGGCGCGGCAGGGCGCTGTCGTGTGGCCGCGTTCGGGCCATTGCCACTCCGTGCTCGTCCGCGACCACCAGTGGCCGCTGCCCGATAATTCGATCGACCGGCTGCTGGCGGTCCATTGTCTCGAACAATCGGAACGGCCAGGGCCGTTGTTGCGGGAAATCTGGCGCATTCTGAAGCCCGACGGGCGAGCGCTGTTCGTCGTTCCCAATCGTCGCGGGCTCTGGTCGCGCATGGACCGCACACCGTTCGGTTACGGTCTGCCGTTCAGTCGTGGCCAGCTCGAAACGCAATTGACGGATGCCCTCTTCACGCCCGTTGACTGGGGGGAATCGCTCTACTTCCCGCCGGTCAACCAACGTCTGCTGTTGCGCATGGCCCCGGCTCTGGAGCGCTTCGGACCGAGCATGTCGATAGGCGTTGCAGGCGTCATACTCGTTGAAGCGACGAAGGAAGTGATGGCGCCCGTCGGCAGCGGCAAACGCGTGGCGCAGCCCGCGATCCTGAAGCCCGCCGACACGCGAACGACGGCCGGGATCCGACCTTTCAGGTAAGCGATGTCGTCGCTTCCGGCTTCGGACCGTGCAGCAGGAACACGGCCTTTTCCCCAAACAGGTTTTGCATCGACAACGACCAGCGGATCGGCAGCCGCGCGCCGTAGGCGTTAAAGGCGACGGCCTGTTCGACGTCGGCGTTCACGAGCGCGCAAAGATCGGCGAAATCGCGGATCGTGCACAGATGTGCGTTCGGCGTCAGATACCAGGCGTCCGGCAAGTTGTCGTTGACCGGCATGCGGCCGGTGAACAGCAGCTTCGTGCGCACATGCCAGTGCCCGAAGTTCGGGAACGAGACGATCGCGCGCCGCCCGATGCGCAGCAGATTTTCAAGCACCGTCTTCGGCTGCCGCGTCGCCTGGATCGTCAGTGAAAGAATGGCGTAGTCGAACGCCTGATCCGGATAATTGTCGAGGTCGCGGTCGGCGTCGCCCTGGATGACGGAAAGTCCGCGCGCCACGCACGCGTTGACCTTGTCGCGCTGCAATTCCACGCCGCGACCGTCGACGCCTTTGCGCTCAGTCAGGAGCTGTAAAAGCTCGCCATCGCCACAGCCCACATCGAGCACGCGCGAGCCCGCTTCGACCATCTCGGTAATGAGAACGTGATCGAGGCGTGGCGTTTTCGGAGCTCTGACGATTTTGCCGACATCCGGCGCGTTCATCACGACACCTCTTTAGGCGCCGCAAGACCGCGCTTCACCGCGGCGGCATTGAGGAAGCCGCTAATCGTTGCAAAGAACGTCGGCTCTTCGAGCAGAAAGGCGTCGTGACCTTTGTCGCTCTCGATCTCGACGAACGACACGTTTGCCGCAACGGCGTTCAAGGCTTGCACGATCTCGCGGCTCTCTCTCGTGGGGTACAGCCAGTCGGACGTGAACGAGACGACGCAAAAGCGCGTTTTTGTGCCGCGAAATGCGTTCGCCAGCACTCCGCCCGCATTCTCGCGCAGGTCGAAATAGTCGAGCGCCCGCGTGATGTAGAGATAGCTGTTGGCGTCGAAGCGATCGACGAACGTCGAACCTTGATGCCTCAGATAGCTCTCGACCTGAAAATCCGCGCTGAACGAGAACGTTTTTTCCGATCGGTCCTGCAGATTGCGCCCAAACTTCCTGTGCAACGCCTCTTCCGACAGATACGTGATGTGTGCTGCCATGCGCGCGACGGCGAGCCCGTTTCGGGGCACCGTGCCGGCCGCATGGTAATTGCCGCCCTTCCATTCGGGATCTGCCATCACCGCCTGCCGCCCGACTTCATGGAACGCGATGTTCTGAGAAGAATGCCACGCCGCCGTCGCGATCGGCACGGCTGCGAACACACGATCCTTGAAACGCGACGCCCACTCGAGCACCTGCATGCCGCCCATCGAACCGCCGATGACGGCAAAGAGCTGGTCGATGCCGAGATAGTCGATCAGGCGCGCCTGCGCCTCGACCATGTCGCCAAGCGTGATCAGCGGAAAATTGAGCCCGTAGGGCGCATTTGTCTTGGGATCAATCGACGCCGGTCCGGTAGACCCCATGCAGCCGCCAAGCACATTTGAGCAGATCACGTAGAAGCGGTCGGTGTCGATTGGCTTGCCGGGACCGACCATGTTGTCCCACCAGCCGGGCTTGCCGGTGATCGGATGAGGGCTCGCGACGTATTGGTCGGCGGTCAGGGCATGACAAATCAGGATCGCATTCGATTTCGCGGCGTTGAGTTCGCCGTAAGTCTCATATGCAATTGAAAACGGGGCCAAATCCTGCTGGCAAGCCAGGCGCAGCGGAGCGCTCGCGTCGAAGCGCGCGACCGGGCTCGAGGGCGAATGCACCTCGGAATAGCGCCGCGTGACCGGAGCGATGAGATCTGGTGGTGCTGCGGTCATAGCTTCGAAAGAAGTCCCAGTGTTAAGCGCGCTGAAATCGGTCTGGCTGAGCGGCCGATAAAGTCAACTTTAAACTTTGATTTCAAGTGGTGAAGCCCCTATCAATGCGCCCGAAATCCCCAGTTCGGGTCAACAATTCGAGATCATATATGGTGGCGACTGCTCCAATTGCACGTTCGGGCATACTGGATATCGCAGCTTACGTGCCGGGCGAAAGCAAGGTGCCGGGCGGCTTGACCCCTGCCAAACTGTCGTCAAACGAAACGCCGCTCGGACCGAGCCCCGCCGCAATCGAAGCGTTCAAGGCAGCTGCAGGCGAGCTGGAGCGTTATCCCGACGGCCAGGCGACACGCCTGCGTGAAGCCATCGCACGCCGCTACGGCCTAGATATGGCGCGCATCGTCTGCGGGTCAGGCTCGGATGAGCTTCTCGGCCTGCTGGCGCGCGGCTACCTCGGCCCCGGCGACGAGGCGATCTACACCGCTCACGGATTTCTCATCTACCGCATCGCCATTCTGACCAACGGCGCGACGCCCGTCGTCGTGCCCGAGCGCGATCTGAAAACCGACGTCGACGCCATTCTTGCCGCCGTCACGCCGAAGACGCGTATGGTCTTCCTCGCGAACCCGAACAACCCGACCGGAACCTACATCCCGATCGAAGAGGTGCGCCGTCTGCGTGCCGGCCTGCGCGGCGATATCCTGCTCGTGCTCGACGCCGCGTACTGCGAATACGTCAGCCGGAACGACTACGAAGCAGGCATCGAACTCGTCGCGACCACGCCGAACACCGTGATGACGCGCACGTTCTCGAAAATATACGGTCTCGCCGCGCTTCGCATCGGCTGGGCTTACTGTCCGCCAGAAATCGCCGACGTGCTCAATCGTATTCGCGGCCCCTTCAATTTGTCGTCGCCCGCAATCGCTGCAGGCGCCGTCGCGATTGAAGACGTCGCGCACATGGAGCGCGCCAAGCATCACAACGACGTCTGGCTGCCCTGGGTCGAAGGCGAGTTACGAAAGCTCGGACTTGCCGTCACCCCGAGTGTCGCCAACTTCGTGCTGATGCATTTTCCCGAAGGCAGCGACAAGACTGCGGCTGGCGCCGACGACTTCTTGAAGTCGCAAGGCGTGATTGTCCGCAGGGTCGGCGCTTATGGCTTTCCCAACGCGCTCCGCATGACGATCGGTTCCGAGAGCGACAACAAACGTGCTATCGACGCCCTCGCGCGCTACATGAAGGGCGCCGCCTGATGGCCTCTGCAGACAGTAAGACAAAGCCGATGTTCAAGCGCCTGGCGCTCATCGGCATCGGGTTGATTGGCTCCTCGATCAGCCACGCCGCGCGCCGGGCCGGACTTGTGGGAGAGATCGTCTGCAGCGCGCAGACGCCTGAAGAGCGCGATCGGGCTGTGGCGCTGGGCCTTGCCACGAAGGCCTACGCCGCTCCAGCAGAAGCCGTCAAAGGCGCCGACCTCGTCATTCTGTGCACGCCTGTTGGCGCGTTCAAGGCTGTTGCCGAAGCGATCGGTCCCCACTTGCAGAAGGGCGCGATCGTCTCGGACGTCGGCTCGGTCAAGGGCGCGGCTGTGCGCGACATTGCATCTAGCATTCCCGATGGCGTGCATTTCATCGCCGGCCATCCGATTGCAGGAACCGAGCTGTCAGGTCCCGACGCCGGTTTTGCTGAACTGTTCGACGGCCGCTGGTGTATTCTGACGCCCGGCCCCGATGCCGATCCGGCCGCGCTTGCGAAGCTCGAAACGTTCTGGCGCGAACTGGGGTCAAATGTCGAGCTGATGACGCCAGAGCATCATGACATGGTGCTGGCGATCACCAGTCACGTCCCGCACCTCATCGCCTACAATATCGTCAATACCGCAGCCCACCTCGAGCGCGTGACGGACAGTGAGGTCATCAAGTTTTCGGCGGCCGGATTTCGCGACTTCACGCGTATCGCAGCATCTGATCCGGTGATGTGGCGCGACGTCTTTTTGAACAACAAAGAGGCCGTGCTGGAAATGCTCGGCCGCTTTTCGGAAGACCTCGTCGCGCTTCAGCGCGCAATCCGTTTCGGCGACGGTCCGACGCTCGAACACACATTCGCCAACGCCCGTGCCATTCGCCGTGGCATCATTCAGGCCGGCCAGGACACGGCTCAGCCCGATTTCGGTAGAAATACCGCGCGCACCGGCAAGGGATCGGCCTGAGGCCGATCCGGGTGTCGCTTACGCCGAGTACGGCGTATTCGAGAACTGTGCGGTGATGAGATCGGCTTCGACGGCTGCGGCTTCCTGATTGGAAGACGCGAGCAGATGCACATGGACTTCGTCGGCGCCGAGCGCGGCCGCGTGCTGACGGATCTCGGCAAGGTTCTCCGACGGGCAGTTGTTCGCTAGCCGGCCGATGGCGAGGACGGCGCGCGTCGAGCGGTCGTTGCGACGCACGAGGATGTAGTTCGCGTCTTCGAGCGTCGGGCAATCGAACAAGCTGTAGACGGTGTGGACGTAGCGCTTACCCGACGCTCCGGTCCAGAAATGGAACCGCGGCGGCTGCTCCGGATACGTTTCGCTGATGCTCACCTGCACTTCGCCCCCGGTCTGGCGACGCGACCTGAAATCGGCAAGCTGGATAATTTCGGCACTCATTACGCATGACCCCTGATCGGCGGCTATCGCCGAATATTGCTCTTGAGACCGTGATACCCCGCATCCCTGTGAAAAATGGTGAACTTTGGATCGAAAATTTGACGTGCCTGCCCTGATCGCGCCTCGATGGTCAATGAGGTGTTGAGAACAGGAAGAATTGCAAACACTCTGCCTGAGCAGAGAGACATCCGGCGCATAATTCTGAATGCGCGTTAGGGAATTCGCAGCGCACAGGTTTCGCGCTCGCAAAAAAACCGTTCCGATATCGTTAATTCAGACGGGGTCAGCCGCAGCGCGAATAATCGCAATTCGTGCACGTCCAGCAGCCTTCGATGTGACGTAGGGCTCGCTCGCCGCACTTCGGGCAAATTCGCGCCGCTGCCACCGGTGAGGCGCTACCGTCGTCGCCAGTCGCAGTTTGCGGCCCGCTGCCCAATCGTTCGATGGCTGCGATGGGAAGCCGCGCGGGCTTGGCTTCGCTGCCTTCGGTATCCTCGCGTGTCAGGAAGCCGATGTGCAGCATGTGCTGTTCGATGACGTCGCCGATGGCGGCCAGCAGACTAGGCACGTACCGGCCGTCCATCCAACGACCGCCCTCCGGATCGAAGACCGCCTTTAACTCTTCAGCAACAAACGACACGTCGCCGCCACGACGGAAGACGGCACTGACCATGCGCGTCAGCGCCACCGTCCAGGCATAGTGCTCGAGGTTTTTCGTGTTGATGAAGATCTCGAAGGGCCGCCGCCGCCCGTCGCGGACAATATCGTTGATCGTGACATAGAGTGCATGCGCGCTCGCCGGCCATTTGATCTTGTACGTTATGCCCTCGAGCGCCGCGTCGCGTTCGAGTGGCTTCGTCATGTAGACGACGTCGCCGAATTTCGCCGGGTCTTCCGAAGTCCCGACATTCGATGATTGCGCGGCTTTCGCCTCATCCGCCGTGGCCGCTTTGGACAGCACCGCACCCGTGACCGCATTCGGCCGATAGGTCGTGCAACCCTTGAGGCCAAGGGCGAACGCTTCTGCATAGATGTTGCGGAAATCTTCGAAGGAAATGGATTCCGGGGTATTGATCGTCTTCGAGATGGCGCTGTCGACGAAAGGCTGCAGTGCGGCCTGCATCGCCACGTGCTCCGCTGGAGACAGAGTCTCGGCTGTCACGAACGCATCCGTCAGTGGTGCGTTCTCGCCGAACTGGGCGCGGAACTGACGGTGAGCGTAATCCTCGATCGTTTCCTCGCTTGCCGTCGCTCCCTCGCTGAGAATGCGCCGTCGATAGACGAAATCGAACACCGGCTCGATCCCGCTCGAAACGTTGCCTGCGAGCAGAGAGATCGTACCGGTGGGTGCTATCGAGGTCAGGCAGCCGTTGCGGATACCGTTGGCTGCGATCGCGGCACGCACATCCTCGTCGAGCCTGCTGACATTGGGTCGCGCCAGCAAGGCGTCGGCATCGTACAGCGGAAAGGCGCCTTTCTCTGCGGCCAGCGCTGCGCTGGCGCGGTAGGCGGCATTCTGAATGATTGCCATCCATTCGGCCGCCTTCTTGCGTGCAGCAGGGCCACCGTACGGCAAACCAAGGAATACTAGCGCATCAGCAAGCCCTGTGATGCCGAGACCGATGCGCCGCTTCGCGCGAGCTTCTTGCGCCTGGGCTTCAAGCGGATAGCGCGAGATATCGATGACATTGTCGAGAAAGCGAACAGCAGTCGCGACACAGGCTTCGAGCTTCGCGCGATCGATGTGCGCTTCCGGTGAGAAAGGCTTCTCGACGAAACGGGCAAGATTGACCGAACCGAGAAGACACGCGCCGTAAGGCGGCAGCGGCTGTTCTCCGCACGGGTTCGTCGCCGAGATCGTCTCGCAATAGGAAAGGTTGTTGGCCGCGTTGATCCGGTCGATGAAAATAACGCCCGGTTCCGCGTAATCATACGTCGCGCGCATGATCTTGTCCCAAAGCCCCTTGGCGTCGATCGTCTTATAAACCTTGCCTTCGAAAACGAGCTCCCAAGCCGCGCCACGCTTCACGGCCTCCATGAAGGCGTCCGTGACGAGAACTGAAAGATTGAAATTCCTGAGCCGCAGCGGATCGGATTTCGCTGCGACGAAAGCTTCGATGTCGGGATGATCGCAGCGCAGGGTCGCCATCATCGCGCCGCGCCGCTGGCCTGCCGACATGATCGTGCGGCACATGGCATCCCAGACATCCATGAAGCTGACCGGTCCCGACGCATCGGCACCGATGCTTTTGACGGCGGCGCCATGCGGCCGAAGCGTTGAGAAATCGTGCCCGATGCCGCCGCCGGCCTGCATCGTCAAAGCCGCTTCTTTGACGTTTTCAAAAATGCCTGAAAGGTCGTCAGGAATTGCCCCCAGGACGAAACAGTTAAAGAGGGTGACATTACGGTCTGTGCCGGCCCCGGCCAGGATACGACCGGCCGGTTGAAAGCCGAAATCGCTCATCGCATCGTAAAATGTGGCGCTCCATTTCGCTCGCGCTTCGCCATCGGCCTCTGCCGATGCGGCAGCTTGGGCCACGCGCCGGAAAGTGTCTTCGATCGTCTCATCGCCGGCGGCAGTAGGCGACCCCGCAAAGCGGTACTTACGCCGCCAAATAGCGTCGGAAATAGCTGGCAGAGCTGACAAAATTGAGGTCATCGGGCCACCTGACATAGGCGTTGTCAACCAAGTCTTCAATGTGTGTTCACTATATGTTCTATGTGCCCGTTGAGTCAACCGCCAAATAAAACGACCGCGGCTGCAGGCAGCCGCGGTCGGAAATTGGCGCGCTTGAGCTGTGCGTCGCGTTAGCGCTTCATTTTGCGATAAGCGATCGCGCCGACACTGATCAGCAAGGCAATTGCCGTGAGGCTGGCCGGGCCATCAATCTCCGGAGCGGGAGCCGGACCGCCACCGCCTGCCGGAGGACCGAAGCAAATCGGACCGATGCAGAAAGCGAATGCGCTGTTTGCCCAAAGCGTCGCGACTGCAAAAGTCGCGAGGGCGATCTTAAACTTGAACATACCCAACTCCTCGAAATATAAGTCCCATCAGATCATTAGATCGCATTTTGTTTCATTTGTAATGGTTAGCGGGTTAGCAATTCGTAGTAAGGCTAACTAATCCTTTATCGGTGAGAAATTTTCCTTGATTGAAAACGGAAAAAGCCCGCCGTTCGGGCGGGCTTTGCAGCGCGAGAGCCTTTCGCGGATGGGCCGTTCGCCTCAGAGTTTGCAGAGCGTCGCTTCACCGTAGCACGAATAGCCGATCGCGGCCGCGTTGCACTTATAATGGCGGGGGCCGAACGAGTAGCCCGGCGTGCCGTTGCCGGACACCCAGGTGAAGTAAATGTTCCAATCGGTCGACTGAAGAAGCGCTGCGTCTACCTGGAAATGTGCGAGCCCTTCCGTCAGCGCAACGCCTTGGGCGGCCTTCTTGAAACACTGCTTGGCTTCGGCCGGAGCGGCGGCCGCAACGACGCCTCCGATGGCAAGTATAGCCCACATCAACCGGGCGGAAGTACGCATTGGATGGCTCCATGATTGCTGAAACGATCAGACGTGGGATCGTGCCACAGCCCAACGAACGCCGTGCATACAAAGCGGGGCGGCAACGACGATTTTCACCGCGTTGCGGCATCGGCACATCAGGCCGGGGGAGAAGATGTGGAAAACCTATGCGGCCTGAGCCGGGTCCGGCGCCTTCGCGAGGGGCGGTGGCGAGGGGCTGCGCGCCGCTTCATCGATCAGCTGACGGCTCGCTGTTTCGATGGCCGTCTCGATCCTTTTGCGAAATTCAGCACGCGGTAATCCTGGCGGCAGCGGCGGCAGAAATTCCACGACGATGGTGCCGGGATAGCGCCAAAGGCTGCGACGGGGCCAGAACAGCCCTGAATTAAGCGCCAGCGGCACCGTGACGACGCCAAGCGCTTCATACAGTGCGACGTAGCCGGGCTTATAATCGGGCGGCGCGCCGGGAATGGTCCGCGTGCCTTCCGGAAAAATCACGACCTCGCGGCCAATGCTGATCCGCTGCCGGGCATCACGGATCAGGGCTTTGAGAGCCGCCGAGGCTTTCTCGCGCTTGACCAGAATATGCTCGAACTTGATGCAAAACCAACCGTAGAATGGGATCCACTTCAGTTCGTCTTTCAGCACGATCGCCGGATCGCGAAAAAGCGAGATGAGCCCGAATGTGTCCCACGCCGATTGATGCTTCGAAATGACGAGGCATCCCGTCTTCGGCAGATTTTCATGTCCGCGAACTTCGAGTTTCGTGCCGCAGATAAGTCGCAGAAGCCAGACGCAGGTACGGCCGTGAACTTCGAGTCCCTTCATTGCCCAGGGCCGCGGCCCGATGAGCAGCCACGAGCCGAGCACGAGATAGAGCGCCGTCACGACGTAGAACACGACGAAATAGATCAGCGATCTGACGATGACCAGTGCGCCCGGTCCGGCCTCTCCAGGCTTAGCCATCGGCGCGTTTATCCGGCATGATCGCGACAGACCGCCCGTCGCTCCAGGTCATGATCCGCTGTGCCGTGAGACGGGCGACGGCGGGAAGAAATTTCAAATATTCCGATATGAGCACGCGCGTCGTGGTCGGGTGTAGCCACCAGGCTGTTTCCGGAAACCGGCGCGGAGTGACAGCGTAAGGAAGCAGCGTCACGCGCGGCATGGCGAGCGCCAGTTCGGCGAGACTGCGTGGCATGTGATAGCGTGACGTCACGATGATCAATCTCGTGTAGCCGTTCGAGTTGGCCCAGGTTCGGGTTTCGTCGGCATTGCCGACGGTATCGAGCGCTTCATAGCCGAGATCGACACAACAATTGAAGATCTGCTTATCGATGCCGAGCAGGCGTTGCATCTCTTCGCGGCTGACCTTGCGGTTGACGCCGGAAATCAGCATCCGCTTGGCGCGGCCCTCGCTCATCAATTTGGCCCCGGCCTCGATGCGATTGTCGCCGCCCGTGAGCACCACGATACCATCGGCCTTGTCCCAGCCCGTCGCGTCGTCGCGTGTCACATAAACTGCAAACAGCACAAACCCAAACACGAGCGTGGCCGCGCCGAGTGCCAGCATCAAAACGAAGGCCTTCGAAATCCTTGTCATGGTTGGAATGCTGGTCCGATTTCACGTACCGATCTACCGCTTACTGCGGCGTCGAACTGTAACCGATTTCGGACCGGATAGGCAGCCGTCTCCCCCGGCTGAGCCTGACGCTGTGCCAAGCAAATCACGGCAGTTCCCCCTGCAGATGCCTTGTCGCGTGTCGGCTAGTGCTTGCCGTTCAAGATGCGATAGACGCCGACGCGTGACGTCACCATGCATAGCCCCGCAATGGTGACGACGACAAACCCCAAAATGACATAACCGAGCGCATCGAGCGCGCCGGTCCCGATCAGCCGCTGCATCTCGACGGCGCTGACGGCCCCCCCGCCGAGCAGTTCCGTGATGGCCGGCATGCTCATGAAGACGAGCATGGCGAATGCTGCGCCGACGATGCCTGCCTTGATGCCGAGCCGCAGAAAGTGCTTCTCGAACTCGCGCGCGATGAATTTGTCGGTGGCGCCGACGAAGTGCAGCACTTCGACGATCTCCCTGTTGGACGCCATAGCGCTCCGCGTCGCCGACACGATGATTGCGGTCGTCGCCGCGCCGACCAGCGCCAGGATCGCCAGGCCGCCGAGCGCGAACGACCGCGTCACCGCGCGGATCTGCTGCTGCCAGCGGCGATGGTCGTCTAGTGACGCGCCTTTAAAGGTCTTGCCAAGGTCGTCGCTGATCTGACGGAAGTCAGGCGGGTCGGTGCGGTCGACCTCAACGGCGATCAGGCGCGGTACCGGCAAGGCCTTAAGTGCATCCGACGAGCCGAGCCACGGCTGCAGCAGCGCCGCCGACTGATCAAGGCTCAGGGGATTGACGTTCGCGATCCCGCGTTGCTTGCCCAGGAAGGAAACGACGTCGGAAACCGTCCGATCGATATTGCCGGTCTCTTGCGGCACGACCTGCACGGTGACTTCGCTCGCGATGTCACTGAGCCAAGCGTCGGAAGATTCCTTGATCATCCAGACGGCGCCGGCGGTGAGGCAGGCGAGAAAACACATGATGGCGATCACGAGCGTCAGCGAGCGTCCCGTAACCGAGCCGGGCGGCACCACGGGTGCCGTCACTTTCATCTTGCGGCCGCGGTCTCGATCGCGAGATGGCGCTTTAATTTCGCGCTGGGGATCTTCGGCGGCGATCGTCCGATCGGATCCGAACGCCGGATAGCCGCCGGTATGTGCCGGCAGTCCCGTCACCGGCTCGTCGTAAGGATCGTAGCCTGGCAGCGGCATCGCTGGGTCGGCCCGTCCGGTGAAGCGGCTAGATGATCCGGACATGACCCTTATGTACCTCGATACGCGGCGCCTTGAACTGCCGCATGAGCTGATGATCGTGTGTCGCAATGACGACCGAGGTGCCAAGCCGGTTGAGTTCGACGAAGAGGCGCAACAAGCGCCGCGCCATCTGCGGGTCGACGTTGCCGGTCGGCTCATCCGCCAGCAGCACCTCTGGCTTGCCGATGACCGCCCGCGCGATGGCGGCTCGCTGCTTCTCGCCACCCGATAGCACGGACGGGTTTGCATACATCCTGTCGCCGAGGCCGACCCACTGTAAAAGGTCCGTCACATCTTCCCGATAATCGGAGGGCTTCTTGCCGACCACCTGCAGCGGCAACGCGACGTTCTCCCACACGGTCAAATGGTCGAGGAGGCGGAAATCCTGAAAAACGATGCCGATGCGCCGCCGCATCTCCGCGCGCATCTGCGACTTTACCCGTGTGACATCCTCGCTGAACATGCGCAGCTCACCGCGTGTCGGATGCAACGACATGAACATCAGGCGCAGCAAAGAAGTCTTTCCTGCTCCGGATTCACCATGCAGAAAGTGGAAGGATCCGGGTCGCAGATGAAACGTCACATCTGACAGAACCTCTGGCCCGCCCTCGTATTTCAGTCCGACATTCGTCAAGCGAATCAAGAGGTACTCGCCTTGATAGTGGATATTGTGGGCTCTTTACTGGTCCCCGCGTCTATAGACACCTCGAAGACACGATGATCAATCGATTACGATTGTGGCACGGTCGTGTACACAGGAACCTTTCCGGCCAGTGGACCCTGGCCGCCGCGAGTTGCAGGATAACGACATGCGCGATTCAGACATCTCTCCGACCATCGAAACGATCTTTTCCGCCGAGGATATTCAGGTCCGCCTGCGCGTGCTCGCTACCGAGATCGCAGCCAAACGGCCCGAAAATCTACTGGTCGTGCCCGTCCTGAAGGGCAGCTTCGTTTTTGCCGCCGATTTGATCCGGGCGCTCCACGCCGCCGGGCTGGCGCCGGAGGTCGATTTCTTGACACTGTCCAGTTACCGCAAAAGCCGGGTTTCCTCCGGTCAGGTCTCCATTCTGCGCGACCTCGATCTGGACGTTGAGAACCGTCACGTCATTCTGATCGACGATGTGCTCGATTCCGGCCGCACGCTGGCTTTTGCAAAAGATCTGATAGCGGCACGAGGCGCCAATATCATTCAAACCTGCGTTTTGCTCGACAAGAAGGCCCCTCGCGCCGTATCGATCGAACCGGACTATTGCGCTTTCGAATGCCCCGACGTGTTTGTCGTGGGCTACGGCATGGACGTGGCGCATCGCTATCGTGAGCTGCCTTTCGTCGGCCGCATTGTCGACTAGGGCTACGCGCACTGGGTTCGGGAGAGGGAAGGGGCGGCATGGCAACGATCCTGCTCGCTGACGACGACGCGGCCGTGCGGGATCTCGTTCGCCGCGCCCTGACGTCCGAGGGTCACAATGTCCAAGTCACGCAAGATGGCCTGGAGGCGCTCGACATTCTCGAGATGTCTGCATCGGGCGTCGACATTCTGATCTCCGACGTCGACATGCCTCAGCTCGACGGTATCTCGCTCGCCGAAAAGGCCCTTGCGCTGAAGCCGAGCCTCGCCATCGTTCTGATGTCCGGCTTCTCCGATCAGCTCGAACGCGCCGCACGCCTGCGTGCGCGCAAGCTGCTGTCGATCTCGAAGCCGTTCACGCTCGAGCAGATCAAGCAGATCGTCCGGACAGTGCTGAGCTGAATGGAAGACACTTCGTCGACGCGTTGGGCTTCTAGCCGCCCGTGACGCTCATGTGCCGGCTGACGGCGGGCTTTTTCGTACGCCGGTCGATGATGAAATCGTGGCCGCGGGGCTTGCGCGAGATCGCTTCGATGATCGCGGCGTCAAGCAGCGCGTCATCCGGAGACGCGCGAAGCGGTGCGCGGAGATCGGCGTCGTCGTCCTGGCCAAGGCACATGTAAAGCTGACCCGTACACGTCAGGCGCACCCGATTGCAGCTTTCGCAGAAATTGTGCGTCAGCGGCGTGATGAAGCCCAAGCGACCGCCGGTTTCCTTCACCGTCACGTAGCGCGCCGGGCCACCCGTTCGATAGGGGTTGTCCTCCAGCGTCAGCCGGTCCATCAGACGCGCACGTACGATCGACAGCGGCAGATACTGATCCGTGCGATCTTCACCGATGTCGCCGAGAGGCATCGTCTCGATCAGTGTCAGGTCGGCGCCGCGACCGTGCGCGAAGCGGATGAGGCTTTCGATCTCGTCTTCGTTGATGCCCTTCAGTGCAACGGCATTGAACTTCACCCGGATGCCCGCGGCTTCGGCAGCATCGACGCCGCGCAGCACGGTCGAAAGATCGCCCCAACGCGTCACCGCTTTGAATTTCTCAGCGTCCAGCGTGTCGAGCGAAACATTGATCCGGCGAACGCCCGCGGAATAGAGATCGGCGGCATGCTTTTCGAGTTGGCTGCCGTTCGTCGTCAGTGTCAGTTCGTCAAGCGCGCCGCTTTCGAGATGGCGGCCCAGCGACCGAAACAGCCAAAGGATGTTGCGTCGCACCAGCGGTTCGCCGCCGGTGATGCGAAGCTTTCGCACACCGCGCCGAACGAAAGCGGCGCAAACCCGGTCAAGCTCTTCCAGTGAGAGCAGATCTTTTTTCGGCAGGAACGTCATATGCTCAGTCATGCAATAGACGCAGCGGAAATCGCAGCGGTCCGTCACCGAGACGCGCAAATACTCGATCGACCGGCCAAAGGGGTCGATAAGCGGCGTTTCGGCGTTTTGGGCGTTTGCGCCCTGCATGAACCTTCTCCTGTAAAGGCGTTCAGTTCGTATATCGTGGCTTAGCCCGTCAAGGACAAGCAAAAGTCTCGCGTCACATTTTTCGGCATTGTAGAAAAAATCGGCGGAGGGGAGGAAAAATCGATGAAAAGCCCGGCGGGTTACTTCGTGTTGGGGGCGTTTGTGGCCTCGGTATTTTGGCTCATCGCCTTGTCGGCGCTGGGCGACCGGCTACTCAACGTCTTTGCCAGCTTCAGCGGCCACTAGGCGAGTTGGCGGACAGGATTGAAGGGCCCGACGGTCCTAACGATCAGGGCTGCGATATTGTCGATATCGTTAAGATCGAACACCGGCTTGCCGTGCGCATCGACCTCGTGATCCGCCGCGATGGCAACGACCAATGGATCGGTCGTCGATAACAGCTTTTCATTTGCAACTGCCGCCCGGCGAACCTCGATTTTGGGGATGTGCGCCGACTTGTAGCCCTCGACTAAGATAATGTCCGCCGGACGCAGCCGTGCGGCAATCTCTTCGAGCGTCGGTTCGCCCGCCCTGTCGATTTCCTCGATGAAAGCCACGCGCGATCCCGAAACGATCGCGGTTTCCGCGGCCCCCGCCGAACGATGCCGTTCCGTGTCGCTCCCAGGCGAGTCGATATCGAATTTGTGGTGCGTGTGCTTGATCGTGGCTACCCGCAGCCCTTCGCCGGAAAAATGCGTCGCGAGCTTTTCGATCAGTGTCGTCTTGCCGGAATTCGACCAGCCGGCAATCCCGAACAACGGCAGCGTAGCGTGCGAGTGAAAGGCTTTGCCCAAAGCTGTCATCCTTTTTTTTGCGCGAGCACACGGGCAGCATCGAGATCGTCACGGGTATTAACGTTGAAGAACGGGTCGATCTCATCGCCTTCACTGTCGCGCATCGGAAAGGTCACTGCAACTGCATCGAGATCGGCCGCCAGCCGGTTGACGCTCAGCGCCTGCCGGGCCAGGGCATTTGCCACGTCTGGCCGCGTTGTCAGGGGCCAGAGCCCGATCGTCGGATGCCGCCGCCCCGCCGACTCGGCGATCGCAACGCCCCCATCGCGAGCCGCGTCGAGACGAGCGACGAGATCGCCCGGAAGGAACGGAATATCCGACGAAACGGTCGCGATCAGCGTAATGTTCGGCGCATGCGCCTTGGCCCAGTCCATGGCGGCCAGCATGCCGCTCAAAGGGCCGAGTTCCGGGCTTTCGCCGTCAATGATCGTTTCGACCCCGAAGTCAGCAAAGCGCTGCGCGTGGCCGTTGATGCTCAAGGCTAGCCGTCCGACCTGCGGCCGAAACCGCGAAATTACGCGCGTGAGGATGGATTGCCCGTCGATCTCGGCCAGCGTTTTGTCGCCGCCGCCGAAGCGCCGCGAACGCCCGCCCGCAAGGATGACGCCAAGGATGTGATCAGTCGACGGCATTGCCCACGATTAGTCTGCCTCGAAAGTCGCCGCAAGCCGCCGAATTCCGGACTTTGCGGCCGATCCAGCGCGCGAGGCGCTTCCCACAGGCCGCCCAGCGACTTATATCGCCCAGATAAAATGCGCCGTCGCTTTGGCGCCTCCGGGAGACGCTCATGCCAGTCGATAAGACACAGGTGCTCAATGCCCTGCGTCGGGTCAAAGGCCCAGACCTTGAAAGCAACATCGTAGACCTCGGCCTCGTGTCCGAGATCTTTATCAAGGACGATCATCCGTATTTTTCGATCACGATTCCGGCGAGCCGTGCGGAAGAGCTCGAACAGCTGCGCCTCGCCGCCGAGAAAGTTGTCTCGGAGATCGGCGGGGTCTCAGGTGTCACCGCGGTGCTGACAGCTGACGCCGCCGCTGGGGGCGCGCGCGATACACGCGTGGCAGGAGGCCCGGTCAAAGCCGTATCAGGGCCACGGCCCGAACATCCGCGCGTTCAAGCGGCGCGCGTCAAGGGAGCAACGGGCGACGGCGCAGGTCCGCGCCAAGCCGCAGCTGCGGCTCAACCCGCTGCTAAAGCGCAGGCCATTCCAGGCGTACAGCACGTCATCGCCGTCGCCTCCGGCAAGGGCGGCGTTGGGAAGTCGACGGTCGCCGTCAATCTCGCGCTGGGCCTTCAGGCAATCGGTCTGAAGGTCGGCATCGTCGACGCCGATATTTACGGTCCTTCGCAGCCGCGTCTGCTGGGGATCACCGGCAAGCCAACGGTCGCGAACGGCAAGACCATCACGCCGCTCGAAGGCTGGGGCTTGAAAGTGATGTCGATGGGTTTTCTCGTCGACGAAGGCACGCCAGTGGTTTGGCGCGGCCCGATGGTCGTATCGGCGCTGAGCCAGATGCTGCGCGAAACCGACTGGGCCGGCACGACGGGCGATCTTGATGTGCTCGTCATCGACATGCCGCCGGGCACCGGCGACGTGCAATTGACGATCTCGCAAAGCGTGCCGCTGTCCGGCGCTGTCGTCGTTTCGACGCCTCAGGATCTGGCGCTCATCGACGCCCGCAAGGGCATCGCGATGTTCAAGCGCGTTGAAGTGCCGATCCTCGGCATCGTCGAGAACATGAGTTACTTCCTCTGCCCGAAGTGCGGCGAGCGTTCCGATGTCTTCGGCCATGGCGGCGCGCACGACGAAGCAAATAAGCTCGGCGTGCCGTTCCTCGGCGAAGTGCCGCTGCATATGGAAATTCGCGAGACATCCGACAGCGGCAAGCCCGTCACGGTCGCCGCACCCGACAGTCAGTACGCAGCAATCTTCCGAGACATCGCCGCCCGCACGTGGAGCGAAGTTGAGCGAGCGAAAGGTACGCTGACGCCGCCGCCGGTGCTCGAAATCGTTGATGGCGGCAAGGCGCTGAAAGCCGCGTTCCCTGACGGCCGCACGTTCGAGTTACCCGCTGAGTTCCTCCGTGTCGTCAGCCCCTCGGCGGAAGTGCAGGGCCATTCACCGTCGCAGCGCATCACCGTGCCGCGCAAGAAGAACGTCAAAATCACCGGCATGAACGCAATCGGCAACTACGCCACCCGTCTCGCCTTCGACGATGGTCACAACACCGGCCTTTACACGTGGGGTTATCTCCACTTGATCGGCCGCGAGAAAGACCAGCGCTGGGGCCAATACCTTGAAGAACTCGCCGCCAAAGGCCTGACGCGAGAGTAACGATCAGCGCAGGCGGCCGGCTCGCCGAAGGAGAGTCGCCTGCGCCAACTAAAACTTCGGCCGGCTCGACGAAGGAGAGTCGCCTGCTCCCACGAAAAGCTTATTCCGCGGCTTGGCGCTCGAGCGACTCGAAGGCCGCATCCGCATTCTCGAACACGTGCGTGTTGAGTCCGCGCCGACGCAACGCGTCTTGCAGCTTTTGCCGCGTCACCGCACTTGTCGCGTAGCGGGCGGAACGCGCGTAATGATTCTTGGTGACGTAGGCCACCATGTCGGCGTAGTCGTCATACAGGTCTTCGGCGATACGGCAACCATCCTGATTGATCATCGCATCGACGCGCTTGCCGGTCGCCTGGCAAGCCTCGACGATCGCCTTCTTGAGATCGGCGACGTCCGCCTTCTTGCGCACGCTCCAAGCCTTTAGGTCGATATTCAGGATGTTGCGGCCTGCATCATAGCTGATGCGATCTTTCAGATGCTGGTTCAAAAGGTCTGCCAGCAGATCCATCGGCTGATCGAGGAAGATCCGCGGGTTCATCGTCACCGGATTGTGGATGTGTGGCTTGAACGCCATGTTAGGCAGGATGTCGCGTTCGATGTCGATGCCGGGCGCGACTTCGATCAGCTCAAGTCCGTGCTCGGTCAACTGGAATACGCACCGCTCGGTGACGTAGATGACGGGCTGGCCTTTCTGCGCCGCATACTTGCCCGAGAACGTGACCTGCTCGACCTGCTTCACGAATTTCTTCGCGCGGCCTTCCTGCAGGATACGAATTTTGCCGTCCTCAATCGCGACTTTTAGGCCGCCTGCCGTGAACGTGCCCGCGAACACAACAGCGCGGGCGTTCTGCGAAATGTCGATAAAGCCGCCGCAACCGTTGAGCTTGCCGCCGAACTTACTGGTGTTGACGTTGCCGATGCTGTCGCATTCCGCCATGCCGAGGCAGGTGAGGTCCAAGCCGCCGCCATGATAGAAGTCGAACATCTGGTTCTGGTCGAGGATTGAGTGTGCGTTGGCCGATGAGCCGAAGCTCGATCCGCCCGCCAGCACGCCGCCGACCGCGCCCGCTTCCGTCGTCATGACGAGGTAGGGCGTGACCTTTTCTTCGTTGGCGACATTCGCAACGCCGTCCGGCGCGCCGACGCCGAGATTGATGACGCCATTCGGCGGCAGTTCGAACGAAGCACGCCGTGCAATGATCTTGCGCTCGTCGAGGTCCATCGTCGGCAGGCTGTCGACGGTCACGCGGACTTCGCCTGCGAGACCCGGATCATACATCACACCGTAGTTCATGCGGTGCATTTCCGGCGGATCGGCGATGACCACGCAATCGACGAGGATGCCCGGAACCTTCACGTCCTTCGGCTTGATCGAGCCTTCCGCGACGATGCGCTCGACCTGCGCGATGACGATGCCGCCGTTGTTGTGCGCCGCCATGGCCTGCGCCAGGACATCGAGCGTCAGCGCCTCGCGCTCCATGCTCAAGTTTCCGAGCGGATCGGCGCTCGTCGCGCGGATGAGGGCGACGTTGATCGGCGTGGCTTTGTAGAACAGCCATTCCTTGCCATCGACTTCGACGAGCTTGACGAGGTCTTCTTTCGTTTTGGTGTTGACTTTGCCGCCGCCGAGACGCGGATCGACGTAAGTGTGCAGGCCGACGCGCGTGAAGAGGCCGGGGCTGCCTGACGCGCAGCTACGATAGAGTTTCGAGATCACGCCTTGCGGCAGGTTGTAGCCCTGAATTTTGTCGTCCTGCGCCGCCTGTGCAACTTTCGGCATGCGACCGAAGTTGGCGGCGATTACGCGTTTCAGAAGGCCATCGTGATGCAGGCGGCCGGTACCGAGGCCCTTGCTGTCTCCGGCACCGGCGCACATGATCAACGTCAGGTCGCGCGGCGCGCCGGTTTCGACGAAACGCTTTTCCAGCGCCGCGTGCAATGCTTCCGGAATGCAGCTCTGAACAAATCCCGTAGTCGTGACGACGGCGTTATCGCCGATGCGGGCGATGGCTTCGTCAGCCGATATGACCTTGTTGGTAACCATGCGATGCGTTTCCCCAAGTCACAGCCTTGGATCAGGGAGAGCTTCGTTCGGCCCTCTCAAAACCCGAGCTGTTGTTTGTTTTATGCCGAACACCAGATTATGCGCCTGGCCGATGATCGCGCATAGCTTAGCTCCGATAGGTCCGCACCACTCAACGGGGTAATGGCAGCCTATCCGAAGGTCGGCGGTGGCAAATGCCGCACCCACTTTGCAATCGAGATCTGCATAAGTCGCGCGCCGGATCGCGGTAGCGTTAATCGTTTTAACGCCTGCCAGGCAAGCTATCATGACCGAACTTTTTCGACGCAATTTCATACCTCTGGTCGTTGCGACTGGTCTCTTCATGGAGAACCTGGACGCGACCGTGCTTGCCACTTCGCTCCCGGCGATCGCCAAAGATCTAAATTCCAACCCTATTCACCTTAAACTCGCGGTCACCACTTATTTGTTGGCCCTGGCTGTTTTCATCCCGGCATCAGGGTGGATGGCAGACCGCTTCGGTGCGAAAAACGTTTTCCGCGCGGCTATGGTCGTGTTCTCGATAGGCTCGATTGCCTGTGGCCTGTCGTCCGATCTGGGTTCGCTCGTTGCCGCACGCATCGTGCAGGGCATTGGCGGGGCGATGATGGCGCCGGTCGGTCGACTGATTGTGCTCCGCACAATCCCGAAGACCGACATGATCAATGCGATTGCGTGGCTCACGGTTCCGGCATTGGTTGGCCCCGTGCTCGGTCCACCCCTCGGCGGCTTCCTCACGACCTACTTCAGTTGGCGCTGGATTTTCTGGATCAACATTCCGGTCGCGCTGGCAGGTATCGTTCTGGTCACCCGCTTGATTCCTGACACGCGCGAGAGCGTAACGCGCACATTCGACGCGCGCGGCTTTTTCCTGATCGGCCCAGGCCTGTCGCTGTTCCTGACCGGCGTTACCCTGATGGGGCTTGGCCTTCTCGATCGCGATCTCGTGCTGCTGATCACGCTCTCTGGCGCTGTGCTGCTGGCTCTCTACGTCTGGCACGCGCTCCGCGTTCCCGAGCCGATCATAGATCTCCGTTTGCTTGCGATCCCCACCTATCGCGCCGGCGTTATCGGCGGCTTCATGTTTCGGACGGGGCTTGGGGCCGGACCATTTCTGCTGCCGCTGCTCTTTCAGACGGGTTTCGGCATGACCGCGTTCCAGTCGGGCCTGATGACGTTCGCGACCGGCATCGGCGCCATGTTCATGAAGACACAGGCCGCCGCCATCATCCGGCGTTACGGCTTCAAGCGTGTACTGATCGCAAATGCGGTCGTATCGAGCCTGTTCGCCGCTTTGCCGTCGCTGTTCGTATCGAGCACGCCTGCGCTGTTGATCGTCGCGCTGTTTCTTGCGGGAGGCCTGTCGCGCTCGCTGCAGTTCACGAGCGTCAACACGCTGGCGTACGCTGACGTGTCCCCCGAACGCCTGAGCCGCGCGACGAGCTTTGCCGCAGCCTTGCAGGAATTGTCGGGTTCTGTTGGCGTCACGATCGCCGCGATGGGACTGCAGACCATGCAGTATCTGCGCGGCGGCAGCGCCATCGATGCGGCGCATTTCCCGCCAGTCTTTATCTTGATCGGCTTGGTGTCGCTGACGTCGATTCTGTTCTTCTCGCGGCTCTCGAACTCCGCTGGCGCATCTCTGCTACCGACGGAAGCGATGAAAGCCGCAGAGCCTGCCAAGGAAGCCGCACGGCTTCGCCAAGGGCATCTGGGCTGAAAGCAAAAACACCCAAAGCCGCGATCGAGACGCGCTCGATCGCGGCAACCTACTGCTGGTAGGAAGTCAGTTCAGCGAAGTCAGCCGCACCGACAGTCCGCTTCCGCGCTTGGCGGCCGGCTCCCGTAGGGAGCAGCCAAGCGCAACAAAAAGCAGTCGCTCGGTGCCAAGACCAAAGTCTTTTCTTAAGCCGCTCTCGCTTGGGCCTTCTGGCGCAGCGCAGGCCGCGCGACACGCACGACCGGCATTTCAACGACCGAAGCCGTCCGCTTGCGCTGGATAACAGCCTCGCGTGCTCCGAATGCGCTGGCGAGCGCGAGCAGCACCTTTGACGGCGTCAGCCCATCGCATCCGCGCGCGTCGACAGCGGCGAAGCCGGTCCGCGGGCAAGCCTGCAAGGAGAGGTGCCCGGAACTCAAGACCGCGACACCCGACACATCACCACCAGAGGTGCGGTCGAGGTGGAGGCTCTTGAGCTTGAGGCCCAAGCTCTCTACGGCGCGCGTCGTCGCTTGCTCGGCCGACTTAACGTCGTCGAAGCGCATGGCGCCATGGAGATCGATAAAAATCGTAGTCCCTGCACTAGGTACGCTTTGCTCAGCAACCGGACTCATACTCGAGTCCTCGACTTCCGCAGTGAACGCAGCGCGCGCGTGATCTTCCTCTTGGGCGGTGCTTGAACGAGTCAAGTCCATCCCCAATTGGAAGAGGGTGTCATTAAAGGCCATGTGACCCTCCCCAACCAGCAGATAGGTTTGAC
>JAFECH010000220.1 GCA_018242255.1 Pseudomonadota bacterium
CTCTCGATGCTGCTGTCAGGCCGCTCGATCGAAAGCCAGGGCTATGTCGTCATGCGCAACGGTCGCCGCATCGACAGCACCAAGGTCAATTGGGCGAAAGCCAACTTGAGTGCGTACAACTTCTATCAGCCCGCGGGCGATGACAACGCGCTCGGCGTCGTGAAGCTGCTCTTTCCGAACAAGCACTCTGTCTACCTGCACGACACCCCGTCGAAGTATCTCTTCGATAAGCCCGTCAGGCTTTACAGTCACGGCTGCATGCGTGTGCGCAATCCGCAGGTCTTCGCCCAGACCATCCTGAACATCGACAGGGGCGACGCCGCGCCGAACGTGAAGCAACTGATCCGTCGCGGACCGATGGACAACGAGGTCAAGCTCGAACGGCCCATTCCGGTGCACGTCGGCTATTTCACGGTCTGGGTCGATGACAACGGCAAGGCCCACTATTACGACGACTGGTACGGCCATCAAAAGCGCATCGAGCTGGCGCTTGCCGGCAAATGGGACGCAATAGACGTCGCGACGGCCCCACCTCTCGATACGGCGGCTTTGAAAGCGGTGCGCTTCAACCGTGGTAGCGACAGTCTTAACCCGCCGATGGGGCTGACCAATAGCGGCAGCTACCGCAAATACGACGGCGGCGTCGGCGACATTATCCGTCAGGTACTGGGTTTCTGAAAAAGGGGAAGAGCACCGGCGTCAGGCGCTCTTCATCCGATCGAATCCGGCAGCAAGATCCGCGATAAGATCATCGACCGCTTCAAGTCCGATGTGGAACCGCAGCGCTGGGCCGGGCCCTTGCCAGCGCGTCGCCGTGCGGTAGGGCGTCGGGTCGAACGGCACGACGAGGCTTTCGTATCCGCCCCAAGAATATCCCATGCCGAACAGCTTCAGCCCGTCGAGGAACGCCGCCAGTGCTTTCTGCGGCACCGGCTTGAGAACGATCGAGAATAGCCCGCAAGCACCGGTAAAGTCGCGCTTCCAGATCGCGTGGCCGGGATCGTTCGGCAATGCCGGATGAAGAACGCGGTCGACCTCGGGCCGCGCCGCCAGCCATTCCGCGACAGCAATGCCTGAACGTTGATGCTGTTGGAGCCGCACCGCCAGCGTCCTGAGCCCGCGCAGGCCAAGGTACGTTTCTTCCGAACCGGGGCAGGTGCCGAGACGCTCTTTCGCGTCGTCGATGAACTTCGCCGCCCGCGCATTGGCCGTGACGGTGCCGAGCATCGCGTCGGCATGGCCGACGATGTATTTGGTCGCTGCCTGAATGGAAACGTCCGCGCCGAGCGCCAGCGGCTTGCAGAAAAGTGGCGTCGCCCAGGTGTTGTCCGCCAGCACCCAGATGTTCTTGGCATGGGCTGCCGCCGCAATCGCCGGAATGTCCTGCATCTCGAAGGTTTGCGAGCCCGGAGCCTCAACCATGACGAGACGCGTATTCGGACGGAACAGTTTCGCTATGTCGGCGCCGATCAGTGGATCGTAATAGGTAACCTCGACGCCAAGTCGCGTCAGCATTTTGTCGGCGAACGTCCGCGCCGGCTGATAGACGCTGTCGAGGATCAGAACGTGATCGCCCGCCTCGACGAATGCTAAAATCGCAGTCGAGATCGCACCGAGCCCTGACGACGTCAGGATCGTCGCGGCGCCGCCTTCTAAATGTGTGATCGCCTCTTCGAGCGCGCGGGTCGTCGGCGTGGCGCGGCGGCCGTAAGTGTAAGGTTGCGAATAGGCGCGAAGGGCGTCGAGCGTCGGATAGAGTACGGTCGATCCCCGATAGACGGGCGTATTGACGAAGCCGTGCTGTTCGAACGGCTTTCGCCCCAGGTGCACAACATCGGTCTCGGGACGCTCTCCGCGCTCGGAACCGTCTTTCTTTATAGTCATTCTAAAGCTCTCCGGGCGGGTCCGGCCGTCGTGACGCAAGTTTGGTTTCCGGTCAAGGCCTTGACCATTGCGCGCTGACGCGAGATGTCTGGCTGCCCACTATGACGGATCGGCGCTGCCGGTTGCATTAGTCTGCTCTGTGTATGGAATGACGAGACCCGTGTGAAGCATTGGCCGGAAGAGTGCAGATGAGCATCGTTGTGCGGGTCTTGGCGGCAGCAATCTCGCTGTTCGTGGTCGCGCTGGGGCTGGCTACAGAGGCCGAAAGCGCACCGATCAGCATCCTCGACGCTGTAAAGGCCCGTGGCAAGGTCGTCTGCGGCGTGCAGGACCATGCGCCGGGCTTCAGCGAAGTGAGCCCCC
>JAFECH010000221.1 GCA_018242255.1 Pseudomonadota bacterium
GTCGCAGAGGAGGAATTGGGCCTCTTCTCGCGATTGAGCGGATTTCAACATCAAGAGCCGAGGCAAGTCATGGCAATTTCTCATCAGTCTTCCTCGTCGCGACATCGCGTTGTCATCGTGGGAGGCGGCTCGGCAGGCATTGGCGTCGCCGCAAGTTTGCTCGCGCGCAAGCATGATCTCGATATCGCGCTGATCGAGCCCTCGGATGTCCATTATTATCAACCGGGATGGACGATGGTTGGTGGAGGTATCTTCAGTGCTGAAGATACGGCGCGACCTATGGCGAAAATGATCCCGCGCGGCGTTGACTGGGTACGTTCCCGGGTGATCTCCTTCGAGCCGGACCGCGAACGCGTTCTTCTCGAAGACGGGTCCGTGATCTCCTATGATCGCTTGATCGTTTGCCCGGGCCTCAAGCTCAATTGGGGAGGTATTCCGGGACTTGAAGAGACGCTCGGCCGCAACGGGGTAACCTCCAATTACAGGCCTGATCTTGCACCTTACACCTGGAAGCTTGTGCAGCAGCTTAAGTCCGGCAAGGCAATTTTTACCCAGCCCGGAATGCCGATCAAATGCGCTGGCGCGCCTCAGAAGGCGATGTACCTCTCTGCAGATCACTGGCGTCGGAAAGGCCGGTTAAAGAACGTATCGATCGACTTCTGCAACGCCGGCGGCGTTCTTTTCGGCGTGCCCGATTTCGTTCCGGCGCTCATGGAATACGTGAAGCGCTATCGCGCTAATCTTCGATTTAATGAGACGCTCGTCGGCGTCGACGGGGCGGAAAAAACTGCGTCGTTCCAAACAACCGAAGCGGATGACACCAAGGTCGTCAAGAAGTATCCCTTTGATTTTCTGCATGCGGTTCCACCACAGATCGCTCCGGATTTCATTCGCGAAAGTCCATTGGCCGACCAAGTCGGTTGGGTCGATGTCGATCAGCAGACGCTTCGCCACAAGAAGTTCGAGAACATCTTCGGTCTCGGCGACGTCACCAACACGCCCAATGCAAAAACCGTTGCGGCAGCACGCAAGCAAGTCCCGGTCGTCGCGCATAACCTTCTGGTGAGCCTCGGTCTCGCGCAGGATACCGCGATATATGACGGTTACGGAGCCTGCCCTTTGACCGTGGAACGGGGGAAGATCGTTCTCGCGGAGTTTGCTTACGGTGGAAAACTCGCGCCTACGCTTCCGACGGCGTTGATCCGTGGAACACGGCCGACGCGGGCCGCTTGGTTCCTCAAAGCGCACGTTCTTCCAACCGTCTACTGGAAGGGCATGCTCAAGGGCCACGAATGGATGGCAAAGCCGGCGTTCAAAGTCTGAGCACCGGCTCCAATCTCCCTCCAGTGCAATCTCAATGAACGGAAATCGTGAAAAACCTCGGCCTATTCCTTCTAAAAGTTTTTCTGCTTCCGGGAGATTTGTTCTGCGACCTGTGCGGCGTTCCTGAGCAGAGTTCGCACAGGCAGATCCTCCGCTCCTACATCAACATCATCATTTGGGGCGCTATCACCAGCGGCGTCAGCATCCGGCTGTTTGTTTGAAATCTACTGAAAGGGCTACGTGGGGAATCTGATGATCGTCAAGGAACTTACACACAACTTGTCGGTGTCGGGACAGCTCGCTCCGAGCGATATCGCAGAAATTGCGAATCTCGGTTTCAAGTCGATCATTTCCAATCGACCGGATAGCGAGGGCGAAGATCAGCCCACGTTCAGCGAGATCGCGAGAGAGGCGCATCTTTTTGGGATCGAAGTGCGCTACATCCCGGTCGTGTCGGGAAAATTGAGCGACCAAGATGCTTCGGCATTTGCCGCAGCGGTCGAGGCCTTACCAAAGCCCGTCCTGGCATTCTGCCGAACCGGGACTCGCTGCACGATGTTGTGGGCGTTGACCCAAGTCGGGGCTCGCGCGGTCGAGGATATTCTCCAGACTGCGCAGGTCGCAGGCTACGACCTCAAGGGCCTGGAGCCTCGTCTACGTGCATCCGCTCCCTCGCACGACAAGGCGATAGACTGATGATCGCGTTCAATGCCGTGCTTGCAACGTTTTGCGGATCGTTGGTGGGGTTTGTCCTAGGATTGATCGGCGGCGGAGGATCAATCCTTGCTGTTCCGCTGCTCGTCTATGTTGTCGGGGTGCGATCGCCGCACATTGCGATCGGGACGAGCGCCATTGCGGTCGCTTTGAGTGCGTTGGCAGGGTTGATCGGACACGCCAAGAACAACAATGTCAAATGGCGTTGCG
>JAFECH010000222.1 GCA_018242255.1 Pseudomonadota bacterium
CGGCAATCCCTACGTCATTGTGGGCCGCTACGACCGTGCGCACCTCATCAACCTGCAGAAGCCCTGGCGGCGCATCCGCGCCATGGCTGAGCTTGATGGGGTGGTCTTGCATGATTTGAGGCACCATTTCGCGAGCGAGGCCGCGCAGGCGGGTGGGTCCCTTCCCATGATCGGGAAGCTTCTGGGCCATAAACACGCGATGACCACCGCGCGCTATGCCCACCTCGCCGAGGATCCGTCCCGGCAGCTCAATCAGAAGGTCGGGGATGCCATCGCCGAGGCCATGGGCGACAGCGCCAAGAGTGAGGCGGAACGGCTCGCCGGGAACCGAAGCGGCTGGACGCCATGAGGACATTGCTGGCATCCGCGGAGCGACTGCGAGGAATCCCCGAGCAGCACAGTTACGGTACTCAGCGGCATCGAACTGAATAGACGCGTCTGTCAATGCAAACGACCAATGAACAGGATCGGACATAGCCGGCCATCAGAGCGGCAGTTAGCGTGATCAGGATGCCCTGAGGCCCGCACCAGCTAGACATACGGGACCAACGATGTCGCTCGCGCGATAAGCTTGTAGCTGACACCGGCAAAATCGGTGGAAACAGGCTGCCACAAGGATGGCGGCGTTAACTGCGACGAGGGCTAGCGACGGTCACCGTCAAGCCGAATTGATCTCGCAAAGCAATTATCGGGCTGTGGCGCGTGGTGTTTCAGCACCATATGTAGCTGCTATCTGACGCGAACAAGGGAAGACTTGACTCTGGGATTCTTGCAAATTCCGGGCGATTCGGGCAGACTCCTCATAGGGTTAGGAACAAGACATGAAACTCGATGCGAGTTTGACGACGGGCGAAAGGATCATCAAAGGACTTCGGGCACTGCGGAGCTCGGAGGAGGTTTTCTTTGAGCCGTGCGCCCACAAAATCGGAGTGATTTTTGTTGGAGAGCCGGGCTTTTTCGAAGCGCCGCGACTTCTCGGATTTTACAAATTCCTCGCTTCGAACGTCTACGTTTCCCCGTTCATTTCGAGCATGCGCAGGGGATGTCTGCACGTCACCTACGGGTTCAATGACCTTGGAACCGGAAGGGAGGCAAGATTACGCGATGCCCTCCAGAGCGATTACTTGCCGGCCCTGGCTGGCGACCTCGGCATTGCTCAAGTCAAATACCGGGATATCGGTTGGAAGTTTGATGGCTCGTTGCGTAAAATGAACGAAGGCCATATTGATACTGGCTTGCAAATCGACGCCGCTTAGTCCCGTTCTTATTTCCCACCTTTTATTGTCAGTCCCGCAATCGTGAAGACGAAATCCGCGCGCCGGGGTCCGTACCCCGTTCATACATTCTGCATCATCACCGCGAAGTCCGATGAACTTCGCGAGGTGAAATCGGTTTTAAAAACCGCTTTTCGACGCGAAGACGACGACCCCCTATCGGGCCGTGCAGTTTACATCGTGAAGGAACGACCGCGCCAACCCACTCTCACCCTTCTCGCGACCACGTGCTCTGCCATGGGCAACGTGTATGCCGCGACCAAAACGGCGCAGATCATATCACTGCACAATCCGAGTGTGCTTTTCTTTGTGGGCACCGCCGCCAGCCTCGATCCGGGCACTGTCCGCCTTGGAGACGTCATTGTCCCGAATGGATATGGATACAGATTTTACGACAAAATCGTTGAAAAGGGTCAGAAGGACTTCGAGAAGGCAGTCGCGGACAAAGATTTTAAAGAGAGGTTTTTCGGCGATAACGTTCTGCTGACGGACTATTTCACGCATAGTTTGCCCGGCAGTGCGCCAGACCTGATCAGCGACGTGGATTTCAAATCTGGCGTGATGCTCGATGACGGCGACCTCGCTCAAGAATGGCAGGATGAACTCAAGAAGGGGTCTTCAATGAGGACTCCGAAAGTTGAGACCGACGTGCAAATGGTCACGTGCGGGATGGTCGTCAACTCCGAGGCTTATCGGACATTCCTCGCGAAGCAATCGCCCCGAAAAGGTCTCGTCATCGATATGGAAAGCTTCGGCTTCTTCAAAGTGATCGACGACCTTCTCAGGCAGTCTGATTCTGTAAGCCAGGGCATCATGATCCGAGGCATCTCGGATTACGCGGGCCGCAAGGAAACAACCGAACTCGGCAAGACAGCCTGGAAAACAGTGGCCGTTCGTAATGCGGCGAAGGTCGCCGCCTCGGCAATTAAACAGCTGGCCGAAATTTCTTAGAACCCACCT
>JAFECH010000223.1 GCA_018242255.1 Pseudomonadota bacterium
CATCTCAAATGAGAAAGCCAAGTCCATTTTTCCGCAAGGTTGGAAAGAGCTTAAGCCGTATCTCCGGATCGTCGAGTTGCCTGAAGGCTAAGTGGGCGGTTTTGGATCAGGCCCTTTGTGGTGCGCATCGGGCGTCGAGGCGCACCACGTAATCAAACCACCGGTCGGCGCGTAGTCTCACGGATAGATTCCGAAAATCACAAAGATAAACTCAAAAAACAAAACTCCGATTTCGCCAACGCGAATCCCTTTCGGATTTCGGCACTGGGAAAGACGGGGCAATAACTCACATTTCGCGGATTCATTAAGGGAGAACGGCAATGAGGAAGTTAATACTCGGACACCTCGTTTACTTATATACGCCGATAGGCGTTCTGGCATGTACGCTCGGAATTCTGAAAGGTGGCAACTGGGCTTGGCTAGGCTTCGCGATTTTCGGCATGAATATCGTGCTCGATACCTTGTCGTCCGGTCTCCATTTGCGCGGGGCCGCCGCCGACAAGGACGGCGCGCCTGCGGGCGTTCCAGCCGTGCTGAATGTGATGATGTATCTTCAGCTCTTCAACTTCATCGGGCTGCAGCTCGCGCTCGCATGGCGCGTTTATCAGTATGTGAAGGGCGTTCCGATCGAGACCATGTCCTGGAACGGACATGAATATACGAACGGCATCGACGGACTGACATTGATTGGCGCTACGCTTGGCGCCGGCATGCATCAAGGGCTCGGCATTATTTTCGGCCACGAGCTCGCCCACACCAAAGGCTTCGGCTTCTTGATCTCGCGCTGGATGATGGCGCTTTCGGGAACGGCGCATTTCTGCTTCGCGCACGTCTACAACCATCATCTTGAACTCGGCCGCGCTTGGCTTGGCCCTGAGGGCAACAAGATGGGCGACGATACGGACCCGGCGACCGCGCCACGCGGACGCTCCCTCTACACGCACTTTGTGGTCTCGCACATCGGTCAATCGTATTTCGGTATCATGACCGAGAGCAAGCGCCTGAAGCGCATGGGCAAGTCTTTTCTGTCATTCTCCAACCGGTGGATTCGCGGCTATCTGATGAGCCTCCCGACGGTCGCGCTGTTCAGCTATGCCGGCTATGCTGGAAGTGGAGATGCGCGCGGCGTGCTGCTCGCCCTCGCCGTTATGCTGGTGGTCTGGATTATCTCGAACTTCGAACTCGAGGCCCTCAATTATATGGAGCACTATGGTCTGATCCGCGTGAAGGGCGAGCCGATCGAGTATCGCCACTCCTGGGACAACGATACGCTTTTCACGGGCTGGGCGTTCATCGAAATCGGTCGCCAGGCAGACCATCACGATCGTGGTGAGACCCACTTCTGGGAACTTACGGGAGTTGGCGGACCTCCGACGGGCGCTCCCAACGCGCGCATTGGATATTACACGGAGTTCGTGCTCGCGCTGGTGCCGCCGCTTTGGCACTACGTCATGCGCCGCAAGCTTGCGATCTGGGACCGGGATTTTGCGAGCCCTGAAGAACGCAAGATCGCAGCCAAGATCAACAAGGCCGTAGGCTACGATCTCGATCCGCACAAGATCGAAGGCAAGCACCTTGAAGTGAGCTACGCGTAACACCCAAAACGATCAATGAAGAAGGCGATCCGCCGTTCGGCGGATCGTTCACCGGGAGGAAATAACAAGATGGAAACCGAAGCAGTCATTGTATCGCCGAAATCCACCGACGTCGAGCCATCACTCTATGAGCGTCTGGGGCGCCGTCCGCGCATCGAGGAAATCGCGGAGGCAATTTGGAATAATCACATTACGAATCCCCTGATCAAGCAACGCTATGTGAATAGCGATCCCGTCAAGGTCAAGCTGATGGTGACCGAGATGTGCTGTGCCGGCTTTGGCGGCCCAGAAGCTTACACAGGCAAAGATATGAAGACTGCGCATACGGGTATGAACATCAACGAAATCGAATTTGTTGCCGTCTGTGATGACGTGCTCGATGCACTGGAAAAATGCAACGTCGGCAAACGGGAAAGAGATGAGATCTTGGCGATCCTCTACTCGCTAAAAGCCGATATTGTGCACCTGTGAAAACCGGGGAAGTGAAAACTCCCAAACGGGGCGTGAATTGATGTTTGGCTTCTTCAAGAAAAATAGAGGGCCGTTCTCGGCAACGTTACGCCCGTCTGATCAAACCATAACCGTCAAAGGCGGGAGTTCTGAAAACTTGCTGAAGGCGGCGCTCGATGCAG
>JAFECH010000224.1 GCA_018242255.1 Pseudomonadota bacterium
TATACCCTCATGCACAAGCAGACTCGGGCAAGGCTTAAGACGATTGCGGGATTGCAGGGCATCCCCTTATTCGAATTGCTCGATACTCTCGCAACCGACTACATCCGCGGTTGGGAGAAGCTGCGCAAGGTCGACCTCGGTAAGTTGCAGAGTGGCGATGCTGGAAAGGAGACCAAGTCGATCGCCAAGCGGGCTCACGCCAAAAAGTAAGCGGCGCTCACGCTGGGTTGATAAGACCCAGCCGAATCGCTTTGGAGACGGCCAAGATCCGCCCGCGCACACCGAGTTTGGTGGCAGCGTTCCCCAAGTGGAAATTGACGGTCGCCTCGGTGATGCCGAGGACTTGACCAATTTCCCAACTCGATTTGCCGATTGCGGCCCAAGTCAGACATTCGTGTTCGCGCGGGGTCAGAGCAATCGATTCCGATTCGGGTGGCACGTTCTGTTCACCGAAGATATGTTGCGCCGCGCTCAGAAAATACGTGGCAAGCAGTTGCACCTCCGGCTCGTGATGCCGCTTGGCAGTCTCGCTCAATGGGCGGTCCCGAGAGAACGATACAATGGCGTAATCAAAGGCGTTACCGCGCCGATCATACGCTGGTGCACTGACGCCGCTTCGCGCGCCAATCTCCCATCGCCAGTCCATCAAACGTCGCTGGGCCGTAGACATCGGGCCTACAGAGATAGCAATGGATTGCAGATCCCAAGGCAACGATCGATGTCTCTTCAGGATCACATTGATGAGGGGATCGCATCCGCAGTGCCAGCGATTCTCGGCATAGGCCTGCACGAACTCGTCGGGGTAGTTGGTAATCGCCTTGTCCGGGCCAGCCAAGGCGTAGACCCAGTAGGAAAAATCATGCGCCGAACGGTAGCGTTCGGCTGCGGTACGCAGATCACCCACGTTCGCAGCGAGCGCCACCGTATACATCAGGTCCAGATCGAGCCTGACATCCTTTTTCCACTTCGTTTCCATCATCGCCATTCTTGGTCATGCTCATGAAAAACATTTCCCCTGTTGTTCCAACACTGACTCTCGAAAAACTTCCTGACGCTCGGCTGACGAATTGTATCGATCACATGGCGTCGAGCATTCCGCATTTGGTCGTGGACTTCGTTGCGAGCAGCCAAAGCCTCGATGGTAAGTATCCGCCGGAAAGAGCTTCGCTCGTAGCGGATGCAACGTCGTGTCGATGAGCCAACCTATCCGGATGCTTCGCTTGCCGCAGGTTTTGAAAAAAACCGGACTCAGTCGAAGCCAGATTTATAGGCTGATCGCACTCGGCAATTTTCCGACGCAGATACAGCTCAGTGAACGGATATCTGGTTGGATCGAGATTGAAATCGATCAATGGCTGCAAGAAAGGATAGAACTTTCGCGCGAACGGTCATAATTGCGTAGCTAAGCATAAATATTCGACGGCGAAATGACATTCGAATCGTTATATAGGCTCATAAATCTTTTTCGTAAAAGACGTTTTTTAAGAGGGCTGGCCCGAAGGTCGGCCCTCGACTGAGCGTAGTCGGCTCTGACTTTGCTACTTGCTGCGACCAAAGTGAACGTTCATCTCGAGCATGACTAGCCGACCGAACGCGTTGTAGTTGTAAATGTTGTAGTACGGAAACGCAGAGTAGGTATTGTCGATTGGCGGCCGAGAGTTGAAGACATTGTTGGCAATCAGCGTCAGCGCCGCATCGTCGCTGAGGTTATATTGCGTGGTCAGGTTGTACAGCATCCAGGGAGCCACAGTGTGAGAGCCGTCGTAGCTCCAGGTCTTGCCGAAGCGAGTGCCACGTACCGTAGTGCTCCACGGTCCGATGTCCCACGTGACGTAGCCCGCGCCAATGCTCTTGAACTGATTGTCGTAGTTGGTGCTGCGCAACAGATCGGTAAATGGATCGTTGGAGAACTGGCGGTACTTGTGCACTAGCGAGTTGTTGTAATCCGCACCGACGCGGAACTCGCCGTAGCGGCCAACGCTGAACTTGTAGGAGGTGCTGGCGGTGATCCCTGACACGATCTCGTCCGCAATATTGATCGGATAGGTCGCCACGTTCGTGACGATGCCGGACAGCACGGTTCCATCGGTCGGCCCACGCATTACAAGATTGAGAAACGCTGCACAGGTCTGCGAATTGCTATCGACCGGCGTGCCGCCGCGCGTATGACCCAGGCGACAATCCGCTTCCTTCTGCAGGATCGTATCGGTGCTATAGCTCTGCACT
>JAFECH010000225.1 GCA_018242255.1 Pseudomonadota bacterium
CGATACCCACAAGACTGAAGGAAGCTTTTCCTTTCGTGTCGGAAAGTAATTCGGGGCTTGCGCGTGGACGATACGCTGATTGCCTGGCGCGTAGTGCACTATCTGGCGACGATAGAGGCTGCGGGCGTGGTGTTTTTTTCCGCCTTCGTCCTGCCCGATTACGTGAGCCGCCAACTAAGCCAAGCTTTGCGGCTCATGTTTTGGGCGAGCTTGGCGGTGGCGTTTGTTTCGGGCGTCGGTTGGTTTCTTGCCCTTGCCGCGGCGATCGATGGTGAGACGATGGCAACCACGTTGTCGGACGGAACGGCGGCGGCGCTTGTATCGGGCACGCAATTCGGTCGCGTTTGGATCGTCAGAGCAATGGCTGGAGCAGCACTCGCCGCCTGCGCCGTTGCTACGGGCCCTGCTGCAAAGATCATGGCAGTCGCGGCAGCGGCAATCTTCGTCGGCGGTCTGGCATTCGCCGGGCATGCCGCCGGCGGAGCCGATTGGAAGGGGAACATCCATCTCGTCGCCGATATCCTCCACGTTCTTGCCGCAACCCTGTGGCTCGGAGGACTTTTGCCTTATGCAATTTGTCTTGGGCTCGCGGCTGAACCAGATGGTTTTCAATCGGCGGCTTGCTTGCGCCAGGTGACCCGTCGCTATTCAAATATGGCAATGGTTGCAGTCGTCGCGATCGTTTCGACGGGTATCATCAATACTTTCAATCTCGTCGCCGGCTTGAGATTGTTGGCGTTCACCGACTACGGGCGCTTACTGCTGCTCAAGCTCGCCGTCTTTCTCGCTATGTTGGCGCTTGCCGCCGCCAACCGCTTCGTGTTCGCTCCTCGGATTTGGCAACAAAGCGCCATCTCCGCCATCCGGCGTAATACCATGATTGAAGTCGGTTTGGGCCTCGCGATCATTGCGATTGTGAGTGTCCTTGGTACGATGGCGCCGCCTTTGACGGACGTACCAATGCCAAGATAAGCGTGGCTATGTGGGTTGGCGGTCGTCCTCGCCGCGCGCGATCGCGAATACCAGGCACCCAACTTGCCAAAGTGCCGCTGAAGGAATGCCAGCGGCTGAGCTTTGAGATCGGCACCGGTGTGGATACCGAGCGGGTCGAGCTTCTCAGCGGTGACAGGCCCGATCCCGTGGAAGTTTTCTACGAAAAGGCTTCGATGAATTCGGCGCCCCGTTGCGGCGGAATGACGAACCGACCGTTGGGCTTGCACATGTCGGAAGCGAACTTGGTGAGGAATTTATTGGAGGAGATGCCAGCCGATGCGGTGAGGCCGGTCTCGGAAAATCTGCGCGCGCGGATTGCGGCCGTTTCCGATGCCATCGGGAGGCCGTGACGGTTCTCAGTGACATCAAGATAGGCCTCATCAAGCGAGAGAGGTTCGATGAGGACAGTGTAACGAGCAAAGATTGTTCGGATCTGTTGCGAGACGGAGCGATAAACATCAAAGCGGGGCGGTACAAAGATGAGATCAGGGCACAGCCGAAGTGCGGTTGTCGACGGCAGGGCGGAGCGAACGTCGAAAGCGCGCGCTTCATAGCTTGCGGCCGCAACGACGCCCAATTTGGCGCCATATCCACGGCGACCAGCTTGCCGCGGAGCTTCGGGATTGTCACGCTGCTCCACGGAGGCACAAAACGCATCCATGTCGACGTGGATGATTTTACGAATGGCGCCTTCGCTCATGGCGCGATCCTAGCATGCTCGTTCCGAGCGACGAGCATCGTTCGCGGAAGGTTTTTGAGGCGCGCACGAGGGGAGACAGCCGCCGAGAGCCGGTTTTGTGACTGGAGTCACAGACGGTAAGTCTCTCGAACCCCTATCGAGACCTCAAAGCTAACCTTGGAGGGCCTCGTGATGAGAAATATAGGCAAGTGGGACCGTGTGCTCAGAGTGGTGGCGGGGATCATTCTCATAAGCCTCGTATTCATTGGGCCGAAGACGTTCTGGGGCCTTATCGGCCTTGTTCCTCTCGTCACCGGCCTTAGCGGCTACTGCCCGGCTTATAGTCTTTTCGGCATCCGGACATGCCGGACGCTCTAGATCGGGTATCCCGCCGGTAGATGGAAAAACGCCGAGTTTTGATCGCGGCAGAGACTCATCGCCAAATCGAATTTGCAGATGAAGCAATTTGCGTAAGACGCTCTGCCGAAGAAGAAATGCGCTGACTGACGTTTAGCTGGTCAGGT
>JAFECH010000226.1 GCA_018242255.1 Pseudomonadota bacterium
GACTCGACCAGGGGCCGGCGCTCAAATCCTCCCACAGCGAAGCCGAAGAACGCTACCGACGACAAGGATCTGTACGATAAGGACTTCGCTCACCTCAGCCTCGAGCAACGGATCGGCGTCATCATCAAACGCCGCAGGCTCGAAGCTAACCTAACGTTGGCGGATCTCAGCGCTGGAGCCGGACTTTCAAGCGCCATGCTGAGCCGCATCGAAAACGGTCAAGCGACCGCCAGTCTCGACGCTCTCGAAAGGTTGGCCTCAGCAGTCGGCATAGGACTCGGCGATCTGTTCAAGGAGACAGAGGCAAAACGCGCGAGCGCCCAGCTGGTCAAACGCGACGATCAGATGGAAGTCGTCCGCGTTGGAACGAAGTACGGCCATACCTATCGCTTGCTGGCTTACGACCGGGGACCGACCAAGCTGTTCGAGCCGTTCTTCATTCAAATGGATAAAAAAAGCGAAACCTATCCCCGCTTTAGTCATCCCGGGACCGAGTTCATCTACATGCTACAGGGTAGAATGGAGTATCGGTTTGGCGACAGGACATATTTGGTCGAGCCGGGCGATGCCTTTACTTTTTCCGGAGATGTTGTGCACGGTCCAGAGAAGCTGCTGGACGATAAAATCCGGTTCCTGGCGATCATTTTTTATCACGACGAGTGAATTACGCGCCGCCGATGTATGAAACGCCGGCACGTAATAAGTTCAGATTCCTCCACCTGGAATCCACGACGTTCCTGCCAGAGGAACCCTGGCCATCGCAGCAGCTTCGAGGGTGAGCGCGACAAGGTCTTCCGGCTCGAGGTTGTGCAAATGGTTTTTCCCGCAAGCTCTCGCGAGCGTTTGCGCTTCCAACGTCAGCACCTTGAGGTAGTTAGCAAGTCGGCGCCCGGCTGCTATCGGGTCTAGCCTCTTCATGAGCTCGGGTGTTTGTGTCGTTATGCCGGCAGGGTCCTTGCCCTCATGCCAGTCGTCGTAACAACCGGCGCGTGAGCCAATCGCGGCGTATTCCTTTTCCCACTTGGGATCGTTATCCCCGAGCGCAACCAGCGCCGCCGTGCCGATCGCAACGGCATCCGCGCCCAACGCCAAAGCTTTGGCTACGTCGGCGCCATTTCGAATACCGCCGGAAACGATGAGCTGCACCTTGCGGTGCATACCAAGATCCTGCAGTGCCTGCACCGCCGGGCGGATGGCCGACAAAAGCGGAATGCCCACATGCTCGATAAAGACCTCCTGCGTGGCGGCGGTGCCGCCCTGCATACCATCCAACACAACGACGTCGGCGCCAGACTTAACCGCGAGCGCTACGTCGAAGTAAGGCCGGCTGGCACCCACTTTGAGATAGATGGGCTTTTCCCAGTCGGTGATCTCACGCAACTCTTGGATCTTAAGCTCGAGATCATCTGCGCCCGTCCAATCAGGATGCCGGCAGGCCGACCTCTGATCGATCCCCTTGGGAAGCTGTCGCATGGCCGCGACACGGTCGGAAATTTTCTGACCGAGCAACATCCCTCCACCACCGGGTTTGGCGCCCTGCCCGATAACGATTTCGATGGCATCTGCCCGCTTCAAGTCGTCAGGATTCATGCCGTATCTCGAAGGCAGGTACTGGTACACCAGCAACTTAGACTGGCCACGTTCCTCGGGCGTCATCCCGCCGTCGCCAGTCGTGGTTGACGTTCCCGCCAACGATGCGCCGCGCCCCAATGCTTCCTTGGCGTTGGCTGAGAGGGAGCCGAAACTCATGCCCGCGATTGTAACCGGAATTGAAAGCTTGATCGGCTTCTTGGCAAAGCGCGTACCTAAGGTGACGTCGGTTCCGCATCTTTCGCGATATCCTTCTAACGGGTATCGCGACATCGACGCTCCAAGCATCAATAGGTCATCGAAGTTCGGGACTCGTCTTTTTGCGCCGCCGCCACGGATATCATAAATACCCGTGCTCGCAGCGCGGCGGATCTCGGAAAGGGTATAGTCGTCGAATGTCGCCGACGAACGAGGCAGTGTTGTTGGCCATTCTCTCGCATGCTCGGTCATTAGTAGGCCCCCGCGTTATCGATGTTGAAGTTGTAGAGCTTGCGAGCCGAGCCGTAGCGTTTGAACTCCGACACGTCGACCTTGAAGGCGTCGCCCGAGACCTTGAGCAGCTCTAATAGTTCGGCCTTGTGTTCATCGCGCATTTCCTTTTCAACG
>JAFECH010000227.1 GCA_018242255.1 Pseudomonadota bacterium
CGCTCATCTGATGGCGTCGCGTCAGATGAGCGAGCGCCGGGCGTGCCGGTTTAGCGGCGTGGAACGTGCGCTCGTGCGTTACCGGTCGCGGCGGCCAGACGATGTGGAGCTTCGCAATCGTTTGCGTTGTTTGGCGCATGAGCGCCGGCGGTTTGGCTACCGGCGCCTCTACATTCTGCTGCGCCGGGAGGGCTGGAGCGTGAACCGCAAGCGCGTGCAGCGGCTCTACCTGGAGGAACGGCTCATGGTGAGGAAGCGCAGCTGCCGCAAGCGTGCATTGGGGCTGAGAGCGCCCTTATCGGTTCCGGATCGGCCTAATGCGTGCTGGTCGCTCGACTTCGTACATGACCAGCGGACAGATGGGCGCCGCTTCCGCGTGCTTGTGATCATCGACGATTGCACACGCGAGTGCCTCGCTCTGGTGGCCGATACGTCGATCTCGGGTGCCCGGGTTGCTCGCGAACTTGATCACATCATCACGTGGCGCGGCAAACCGGAGGCGGTTCTTTCCAACAACGGTACCGAACTCACCTCAAACGCGATCCTCGCCTGGGCGGGCGAACGGCACATTGCCTAGTGCTATATTCAGCCCGGGAAGCCCGTGCAGAATGCATTTGCGGAGAGCTTCAATGCCCGGCTGCGTGACGAGCTGCTGAACGAGACCCTGTTCCGCTCGCTAACGGAGGCTAGTTGCCTCATCGGAGCATGGCGGCACGATTACAACACCATCGTCCGCACTCGAAGCTCGGTTGGCTCACGCCATCCGGCTATGCGGCACGCTGGCAGCAAAGCGAAGGACTTGAAGAACGCTCATCGGGAGCGTTCAATGACGACCGGATTCCAGTTGCCCCTGGATAAAATACGGGGATCACATCACCCTAGCTCGAGGATTAACTGAAACGTCTGCGTAGTGATCGTTCGCCGAAGAAATACGCTATGGCCTTCGCCGATGAGACGGCCTTAGCCGCTCCCTGGACGACGGTCGCATCGAGATCGACTCCAATACGGTCAAGCGCTCTAGTCGGCCCATCGCCCTCAATCGCAAGAACGCACTGTTCGCCGTCCGGTGCCAGAGCGCCGCTTACTCTTTCCTCAGCCATCCGTATGATGGTCTCTCGTAAAACAGAAGAAAAATCCGTGGCAGGCTTATACTGTCGCCGCCGAACAGCGTCATTAGAATTCAAATTCGGGAACCAATCTTCAGAAAGTTGCCCCGCAAAATACCGTTCATTTAGTTCGCGATTAACGGCTTCAAACCTAGACTTGATTGATGCCTTTTCGCTATCGCCGAGCAAATCTTCAAGAGCGCCTGTCGGTGGAATGTACGCCGACAAAAGTTCTCTCACCTTTTGGGCCTTCCTCCACTCCATCTCAGATCCATTAAATTCCGCCAAAGCGCAATTGATAAATCTAAGCACCTCAAGTCGCTGAACATCGAAAGACTGATTTTGTTCTTCTTCAATTTGCATGCCGTCGAAGTCGATGCCCAACGAAGCACAAAAATCTCTTCGAACGTCTGCGCCCACAAGACGGTCTCGATTATATTCACGTACAATCAGGTTTTCTTCACCGAAAACGAATGCCCACAATCTAAGCGTTTCTAAGTGGTTATAGTAGGCACTTTCTGGCGTTACTTCGTCAACATTGAACTCATTCTTCGCGCCGCAACGAATACTCGTAGACCATCGAGCCAAAGCTAGAGACGACGGCTCCCTCGCATAAAATACAATCTTGACTTCATCCGCCGGTAAGCTATCGCGCAATGCCAACAGCTGCGATGCTTTAGTGAGGCGAGACGAAAACTGCTCGCACGACAGAATTACGGTCTCATTTATATCGAACAACTTCTGGGACAACGCGTCGACGACGAAAGGAAGAACGTCCTGGCTGGCTTCGCTTATAAACTCGGCTTTTTCTTCCATAAAACGTGCAGCGATCGGGAAGTGAGCGTCACGTTCGAAGAATATGTCCTCCTGGTCACCAGGATAGCAGAATCCTGAACGCTTCAGAGTTTCAGCATTCCGGCTTAAAAAGCACTGGAGCGTTGTGGTGCCCGTCTTCTCACCACCGATATGTAAGACTATTCGCGAGGCCATGCCGCTTACTTGCTCTCCTGCGTGTCCGAGAAAGACCGTTCTTATAAGGAAAGCATAGTCTG
>JAFECH010000228.1 GCA_018242255.1 Pseudomonadota bacterium
CGAACGTCGGCTCGCCTTTTGTGTTTTCAGTGGTGCCGACCATTTCCAGCACGCTGACCTTACCGACACCGGAAAGTTCGGTGCTCCCCAATGGGTGGAACACATAGTGCGAGGTGTAACTCGTGGATCCCTTCTTTTCCAAGGGGACTCCCAGGACGACACCGGGGACCATGAGTACTGCGGAGAAAAGTGCTGATGTGATAAGTTTGACGATCATTGCTCTTCCTCCTCTTGTCAAAATTTTCTGAACGTTTCTTGAAAGATGGAAAGGTCACCATGACCTCAGCCGGGCATCACCGTGCCATCCAGCGCCGAGACCACGTAGTAGGGTTTGAATCCTGGAGGATCACCACCTTCCTTGAGCTTGCTCACCAACTTTTCGGCCGCGCCAGATTTTGCCTTAGCTCGGCGAATTCCCGCCTACATGGGAACCCGCGAGGACAATGAAGTCCGCCGGCCGTAACAATCAACAAGCCTTCTCGGACTCCGTGTCGAATCTGTTGGACAGGCGGGTTCGTCCCGGACCGAATGTGCTTACTTCACCTTTTCGGCAATCGAGGTGTTAGTCGGCTTGCCATCCACCGGCTCGCCCTTCTTAAAAGCACTCTTTGTATACTTGTTGCCATCCTTCGAGATTTTCGTGGTCCAGCCAGTATTCCACGTTATCACTGCCGCCGAGCCTTCTTCCTTCCAAGTGCCGGTCATCCCATCGCCAATGCGATTGGCCTTAGCAGATCCATCGCTCGCGAGCGTGATCTCAAAGGCCTTACTGGCGGTATCCTTGACCTTCCAGGTGCCCTCAAACTCGCTAGCGGCGAAGGCTGACACTGCCGTCATGGAAAAAGCGACAGCCGCCGAGAGAAGGGCGGTTCTAAGTTTGCCGATCACGCGCATGATTTTTCCTCCAGAACCAGGCGTTCTCAGCGCTGGTGCCTGTCAACGCGATTTTTAGGGACAAGTTCCTCCTGCATGACAGGAATCACCGAGATAGTTGACGCTATCAACTTCCAACGTCAGTTACGCGCCCAAAGCAGACTTCACCTGCCGTGCGACGCAGCGAGCTGGTAGACTTGCATAAGAGGAAGGGAGGTTTGCCGGCAGTTCATTTGGCGGTGGACCGACCCGAGTGCACGGCGTTGATGACAGGGAGAGTGAGATGATACTCAATTCGGATCATGTTACCATCGCGGTGGCCGACGCCGGCTCGGCGATTGAATTCTTCGCGCTCCTTGACTTCAGAAAGCAGCACATCGCGACGATCGACGGTGGCCTTCCAGCCCGGTACATGGGTATGCCGGGCATGAGAGCGCAGCACATCACCCTCGCGCTCGAGGGAGCGGATCCTCCTTTCGAGATCCAGCTGCTCGAGTTCGACCCAACCCCAGGGACCGATCTGGGTGCGCACCCGACGAATCTGCGCCAACGGGGCTTCAACCACCTGGCCTTCCGCGTCGACGACATTGAGGCGGCCACCGCGCACCTCGTGGCCAACGGCGTAACCATGCTGAGCGACGAGATGGACTACATCAACCGAAAGCTGCGGCTCTTCGAGGGTCCCGAGGGCATCACCCTCGAGTTGGTGCAGCGGGGCCGATCAGATGCTTCCGACTAGGGTTTCCAACGAACGACCCGCCGTCACCCGAGCAAGTCGTGATGTCGTCTTATGGCCCGGAGTAGACATCATTCATGTGTCGGCTTCGCGCGGAAAGAACAGCCAAACCGGAGGCATGACTGATTTCTCGTTTTCACGGGCTCTACCCAGCATACCAATTCGCTAGTGATCGACGTACTTTCGCGCCGCGCCAGCCAACGGATGACCAGCGGACGCGCCGCCGATGGCGCATGACAATGGATTTAGACCCAAACCCTCTCTGAATTCGATTGGCCGTCGGTGCCGTTAGGACATTTACGCTAACGTATTGAAGGGAAACCAAGTGATTTCACCTCGAAATGTCCTAACGGCCGTTGTGCGAATTGCTCTTTCGCCGAACTTAAAATCCTGAGACGGTAACGTCGTGTGGGTTCGAGTCCCACCGTCCGCACCAATTTGATTTCCTTAACGAAAATTATCTCGGCGGAAATGCAAAATCTATCCAACGCGAAAGCGCGTTA
>JAFECH010000229.1 GCA_018242255.1 Pseudomonadota bacterium
GATGTCGCCGCTTCTGATGTTTTTTTGAACCTCGTTGAAGCGCTTCAGATAAGAGCTGCTATCCCAGGTGTGCGCCAGTTCACCGAGCGTCGGGTTGCCGATCGCTTCCTCGGTCAGCCAGCGTTGGACCTCGCCGCCGGTGAGCTGACGCGGCGAATCGTAGAGCCCGAACCACAGCAGCGGCACCTTGCGTTGCGGCGGCAGGAGGTGGGTCAATTTCGGCTCAAGCAAATAGCCAAGCTCGTAGGAGAAGAAGCCAGCGGCGTGCAGTCCGCGTCCGAGACCTGCCTGCAAGGCGGCGAGCGCGGGGGCTACGTCGTCCGCCGCATCGGCTCTGATGATTTCGATCGGGCGCTCGAAAAGTTCTGAAATCGCGTCGAGGCTGGTGCTGTTGTCGAGCAACACAAAGCCTTCGGCCAACGCCGGTGACCGTATAGACGCGTCTAAGGTCGTCTTGAGCGGCGCTGGACTGACGGGTTCACGGGGTGGCTGAGAGTTTGACTGCATGCGCCCGCTTCTAGCGCGCCGGCCGAGCGATTGCCACTCTGCGTTCGCACCTGGCTCGGCTTGTCGACTGCTGCACGCGGTCGCGCTGAGATAGCGCGCGGTCGCCGGCCTCAGCCGTGCCCGCTTAACGGCTCATGCGCGGGATGGGGCGCTTCGGCCGGCCCAACGCTTTTGACGCCGCATATCCATGTGCCGCAAGACCGATCCCCCAGCCGAGCAAAGGCCAGAAGAACCAGATGTGCGCCGGGTTCATGAGATTTACGGCAATCAGGATCGCGTTGACGATGACGTAGGCGATCAAGTGAAACTTGAAGCCTTGGTCCTGAAGAGGGTTATGCATCATGTTCTCCATTCCATCCTGCGATCGCTCAGCATGATGGGTTTCGAGGGGCAGCGCATATATATAGCCCAACCTGGCAAATACGTATGGTTTATAGCGACCTCGCCGCGGCGGTCGATGCCGACGCCAAATTGAACTGTCTTGAGGGTGCCGGCGTTGATGTCGATCAGCCCCGACAAGAGAAGCAAACCCTTCGGGAGTTCCCCATGAATCGCGAGAAGCCCAAAGCGGAAGTCGATAAAGAACTAGACGAAGCGCTCAAAGAGACATTTCCCGGCAGCGACCCGATCGCCGTCGATGGCCGCGACGATGAACCGGTTCGGCCCGTCGATCGAAAGCCCCCGGTCATCGACAAGGCGTTGGTCGACAAGCTCGCAGACCAGGCCAAATCTAAAAAAGACTGATTTCACTCGCCTGGAGGATGTCTGCAAGTTTGCACTTTAGGGCGCTAGTGTTCATTCGGCGGTGTCGGCGCGGACGTGCCCGCCTGTTGAGTAGAATGGTCGGGCGCAGCGGATCGGGTTAGTAAGACGTACGAAGCCGCTAGCGTTACACCGATGGCCAGAACAATAATTGCAAACCAAGCGGAATTTTCGGTTGGGCGCCCTATATCCAAATCAACCGGGTCGCGGCGAGGATCAAAGTCGGGGATCATCGCATTCTCTCCCAGATCGTCGGTGGTCAATTAACAGAGTAGACAGAAATCGGTTCCGATCCGTCGTTTTGCTACACGGCGTTCAGATAATTTGGTTGATGTCCGCGATGCCAAACCTGTATCGGGGCAGGACATATGGCGGGGACACCATTTCATGACGCTTCGGCAGGTCGGCGCACTTCCCTTCCGGAAATTGCACGGTGGGGGTTTTGAAATGCTTCTGGTGTCGTCACGGGAAACGCGGCGATGGGTCATTCCGAAGGGCTGGCCAGCGAAGCGCCTAAGCGATCCTAAAGCCGCCGCTCGGGAAGCGCTGCAGGAAGCCGGCGTAACGGGCAAGATCGGCGGCCGACCGATCGGAACCTACCGCTATAGGAAAAAGATGCCCGAGGGCACCTTTCGGCTCGTTGACGTCGACGTCTATCCGCTTCTGGTGAAAAAGCAGCGCAAAAGCTGGCGCGAGCGCGACGAGCGCGTCCGTGTCTGGTTTTCGCAGAGCGACGCCGCGCAGAAAGTCCGCGAGCCGAAGTTGAAAGAGCTCATCGCTCAGTACGGCTCCTGATTTATGGACTAACGCGAGCCCTCAGCCGTATCGTCGGTCTCGTGTT
>JAFECH010000022.1 GCA_018242255.1 Pseudomonadota bacterium
GTGATCCTGCTGCTGGCCTGCTATTTCGTTCAAACGGTCGTCCTGCCCAACATCGCCAAGGCCGTGGTGTGACGGAAACGGCTGGCGGCGCGCGGCCGGCCGAGAGAGCTTGGCGGCACGATACCGCGTGCGTCATTGCGCGCTTCCGCTTAACGCCAAAATCCAGCAAAGAGGCGGTTGACGGGGTTGTCGAAACCCCGGACGGTCCCGCCTTTCAAGCGCGCGTGCGCGCAATTCCCGAGGATGGAGCGGCGAACAGGGCTCTCGAAGAGCTCGTGGCCCGATGGCTGGGCGTGGCGAAGCAGTCTGTTTCGCTCGCCAAGGGCGGGAAATCGCGGCTCAAATCCTTGCGGATATCCGGCGATCCGGACGAACTCGAAAGACGATTGCAAGACCGGATAGGCGAATTCAAAAAATAGGAAAACGAGGAGGAACGAGAGGAATGTCAGCCCAGGTCATCGATGGAAAAGAGATCGCCGCGAAGGTCCGCGCCGAAGTGGCGGCGGAAGTCGCGCGGCTTCAGAAAGAGCATGGGCTGAAACCCGGCCTCGCCGTCGTGCTCGTCGGCGAAGATCCGGCGAGCAAGGTCTATGTCGCGAACAAGGCGAAGCAGACCGTCGAAGTCGGCATGAATTCCTGGGAGCACCGGCTTCCGGCCGAAACGAGCGAAGCCGACGTGCTGGCGATGGTCGAGAAGCTGAACAACGATCCGGCCTGCCACGGCATCCTGGTGCAGCTGCCGCTGCCGAAGCACATCAACGCCGAAAAGGTTCTGAACCTCATCAGTCCCGACAAGGACGTCGACGGCTTCCATCCGGTGAATGTCGGCCGCCTTTGGGTCGGCGAGCGGGCGCTGGTGCCGTGCACGCCGACGGGATCGGTGATCCTGGCGAAGACGGTGCATCCGAATCTGTCGGGGATGAACGCCGTCGTGATCGGGCGCTCCAACATCGTCGGCAAGCCTGTCGCGGCGCTGCTGCTGCGTGAGAACTGCACCGTGACGATCGCGCATTCGCGGACGAAGGACATCGAGGGCGTGGTCAAGGGCGCGGACCTCGTGATTGCCGCCGTCGGCATTCCCGAGATGGTCAAGGCCAGCTGGATCAAGCCGGGCGCGACAATTATCGACGTCGGCATCAATCGCGTACCCTCGGAAGGCGGCAAGACGAAGATCGTCGGCGACGTGGCTTACGCAGAATGCGCGCAGGTTGCGGGCGCGATCACACCGGTTCCGGGCGGCGTTGGGCCGATGACGATCGCGTGCCTGCTGCGTAATGCGGCACAGGCGGCGGCGATGCAGGCGGGCGTTAAGTCGGTGTTCGGCTAAGGCCGTCCGGCTGGCGATACGCAGAAAGTTTTTATTCCGGGGCCCTTTGGGTCCCGGATTTTTTTGTCCAGTCGTGTTGGCGTTTTCTGCCTCGTCGTATTCCCAATTCGCCTATGCAGCGCGCGCTTGGCGCAGGGTTTCGCCCCGGTAGCTCAAGGCCTCCGCAACGTGGGCACGGGCGACGTTTTCTGAACCTTCGAGATCAGCGATGGTGCGAGCGACCTTCAGCGTTCGGTGAAAGCCCCGCGCGGAAAGGCCGAGCGTCTCGGCTGCACGGCGGAGAAGAGCGACGCCGGCCTCATCGGGCATGGCGGTTTGTTCGAGCAGTGCGGCCGAGCAATCGGCATTGGTGCGGATGCCTCTGGCACCCAGCGCCGTAAAGCGCGCGAGCTGACGGTCGCGCGCGGCGGCAACGCGCGTTCGGACCTCGGCACTGCCTTCGGACGGCGGGGGCAGAACGAGATCGGCTGCCGAGATCGCGGGCACTTCGATTTGCAGATCGATGCGATCCAGCAGCGGACCCGAGACGCGTGCTTGATAGTCGGCTGCGCAACGCGGTCCGCGCCGGCACGGCTCACCGGGATTTGAGCCGCCGCATTTGCAAGGGTTCATCGCGGCGATGAGCTGAATGCGCGACGGATAGGAAATCCGGTGATTGGCCCGGGCTATAACGGTTTCCCCGGCTTCCAGCGGCTGGCGTAACGCATCGAGCACGTTGGGTTGGAACTCGGGCAGCTCGTCAAGAAACAGTACGCCGTGATGCGCGAGCGAGACTTCCCCGGGGCGTGGGCGCGAGCCTCCGCCGACGAGCGACGCCATGCTGGCGGAATGGTGCGGCGCTCGGAACGGACGCTCGACCGTCAGTTTGCCACCCATCAATTCACCAGCGAGAGAATGCACCATCGAGACTTCGAGGATCTCTTCGGGTTGTAACGGCGGCAAAATCGACGGCAGGCGCGAGGCCAGCATGGACTTCCCTGAGCCGGGGGGCCCGATCATCAGGAGATTATGATTTCCTGCCGCCGCGATTTCGAGCGCACGTTTGGCAGTTTCCTGGCCTTTAATATCGCGAAGATCGGCGGCGTAATTCTGAGCTGGGAGAACATTCGGTTTCGGCCGCGACAGGGTCTGCATGCCTTTGAAGTGATTGACGAGCGATAACAGATGCGGGGCCGCTAGGATGTCGATCTCGTCGCTGGCCCAGGCGGCTTCGGGACCGGTCGCGGCCGGGCAGATCAAGCCCTTGCCCAATGCATTGGTGCCGATAGCAGCCGGTAGCGTTCCGGGTACGGCGCGGATCGAGCCATCTAATGCCAGCTCCCCGATGGCGGCGTAGTTGGCGATTGCGTCGGGAGCGATCGCTTCCATGGCCGACATCATCGCAAGCACGATCGGCAGGTCGAAGTGGCTGCCTTCTTTTGGCAGATCGGCAGGGGCCAGATTGACCGTGATATGCTTGAACGGCAGGCCGAGCCCGACGGCATGGAGCGCGTTCCTGACCCGCTCGCGGCTTTCGGCAACGGCTTTATCGGGCAGTCCGACAATGGCAAAAGCCGCGGCGCCGGGCGTTACACGAACTTGCACCTCAACCGGGCGCGCCTCGATGCCAATGAACGCGAGCGTTGAGATCTGGCCGTACATGCCTGCCCCCGAAAACCCCTGATTTCCAGGAAATCACGGGTCAGAGACAAAGGCAAGAACAAAAAAGGAACAGGATAGTACGGGGAGGCGTTGAGAAAGGTCCGCCGATTATGGCGCGATTTCTCTCACGCCCAATGGCGACAGGCCATGGCCGCCTTCCGGTCCCTCGACGATCCATCTTTTCTGGCGCGCAAAAGCCAGGATGGCCGGGAGGTTTTGGGCCGGAAGGATTTCCTCAGATGACTTTCCAAGCCCGTACAAAGCCTTGAGGTAGTCTCGCGTTTGCCTCTCGATTTCTTCCATGCATGCCTCGTTCGATTGGACGGCAACCATGAGAGATCATCAGCTCACTCACAAGTATCAATCCCCGCCCGCTAAATTTAATGGAACGGGCGAGACATTTCTTTTGGGGCATATACCTCTGCCGCGAGCCGAGTGCGCTTGCCGGTCAGCCCTTCGTCATCGCGAGCGTCAATCCGAGAAGCGACTGCGAATTGACGAACTGGATTTCGACGGCTTGGCGATCTCCGATCACCATGATGTCCATGTTGGCCGTGACGTCGGCGCTTTTCACGATGACGCGGAAGCCTCGCGGCGTGACATCTCCCGTCAGATCACCCTCGAAATTGTGGATCGTTTCCTTCCAATGACCGGAGAGCTTGCCGGCGGACTCTTTCACATTGCTGATGATCTCGACATTACCGCCGGCCGTCGCACAGCGGATCGTCTGCTTGATCTCGTTTTCCGAACCCGCCGTCAGGTACGTGGCACGGCATTTAATTTTTTCCGGCGGGCTCGATTTGTAGCCGATCATGCCCGCGCCGCTCCAACGGCCGATCAACGATGCAAAGGGCGATGCTGTTACGGCTTTCGCTTCTTCAATGGGAATTGCGGCTGCAAAACTGAAGGCGGCGGCTGCGGCACCTGCGATCATGAGTGATTTCATCGTAACGTCCCTTGCTGGCCCGCGCCTGGAATCCGCGCTTCACGCTTTCGTTTGTCGTTTTGCTTCGATGACGTCCCAAATCATCGCAGCGATGTCGTTCCCGCCAAAGGCCTTCACCTGCCGGATGCCCGTGGGCGACGTGACATTGATCTCGGTGATGTAGGGCCCGATGACGTCAATCCCTGTAAAAATGAGCCCGCGCCGTTTCAGTTCCGGTCCGAGACGCGCGCAGATTTCGTGGTCGCGCGCGGTGAGTTCGACCGGCGCCGCGGTACCGCCAACGTGCAGGTTCGAGCGTGTCTCACCGGCTTGCGGAACGCGATTGATGGCGCCAGCGATTTCGCCGTCGACAAGAATGATGCGCTTGTCGCCATCTTTCACCTCGGGGCGATACTCCTGAACCATGAAAGGTTCGCGGAAGACGGTTTGAAACAGTTCGACGAGAGAGCCGAGGTTGCCGTCTTCGGGTTTGATGCGAAATACCGCTGCGCCGCCGTTGCCGTAGAGCGGCTTGATGATGACGTCTTTGTATTCGGCGCGGAAGGACTGCACGTCCGCAAGCGAGCGCGTGACGAGGGTCGGCGGCATCAGATCGAGGAAGTCGAGGACGAAGAGCTTCTCCGGCGCATTGCGAACGTGCGCGGGGTCGTTCACGACAAGCGTCTTTGGATGAATGCGCTCCAACAGATGCGTCGTCGTGATGTATGCCATATCGAACGGCGGGTCCTGGCGAAGCAGAACCACGTCGCGCTCGCTCAAATCGACAACGCGTGGGTCTGACAGGGCATAATGAGCGCCGTGTTTGTCTTCGACTTTCAGCGTTTGTCCGCGCGCCAGCAGCTTGCCTTGGCGCAGCGATAGATCGGGCGGCGTATAATAGAAAATATCGTGTCCGCGCTTTTGCGCTTCGAGCAGAATGGCGAAGGTCGAATCGCCGCGAATATCGATGCGGTCGATCGGATCCATCTGAACGGCAATGCGGAGCGGCATGTCAGGCTTTCAAAGCACGTTGCAATTTGGGTCACGCGTCAGACGCGCCCGGACCTTGGTCGTTTATACGATTTAGCGCCATCGCGGAATGACACGAACGATGCCTTTCACGATGCGTCTGCGGTTATGGCAAACATGCCGCAGAACGCGCATCTGCCCGGCATTTGTGGGGTTCTAAAGAAAATTATAGGGGTCGATGTCGACGGTGATGCGAACATCGGATTTCAGTTTTGGAATGGTTCCAGCCCAGGCGCGCAGATAGCTTTGCAGATCGACGTCACGCGGGGCTTTGACCAGCAGGCGCCAGCGGTACCGGCCGCGCACGACAGCGATCGGCGCTTCCGATGGGCCCAGGACCGAGATCGCGTCGCTTTGCGGCGCACGACGTGCGATGTCGCGGGCAACCGTCTCGGTCAGCGCCTTGTCACGCGATGAAATGATGATCGCGGCCAAGCGGCCATACGGCGGCAGCAAGCCGGCTTGCCGCGTGCGGACTTCGTAATTCAGGAAAGCGTCACGGTCACCGGCAACGATGGCCTGCATGACCGGATGATCGGGCGCATACGTTTGCACCAAACCGCGGCCGACGAAGCTCGTGCGCCCGGCGCGGCCCGTCACCTGATGCAAAAGCTGGAATGTGCGTTCTGCCGCACGCGGATCGGCGCCATGGGCGAGACCCAAATCGCCATCGACCACGCCGACCAGCGCGAGGCCTGGAAAGTTGTGGCCCTTGGCCACGATTTGCGTACCGATGATGATATCGAATTCACGAGCTTCAATGCTGCGGATGATCTCGCGCATCTCGGTCAAGCCCGGAATCAAATCAGATGAGAGTAGCGCGACGCGGGCGTCTGGAAAGCGTTCGGCGACTTCCTCCTGCACGCGTTCTACGCCGGGTCCGCAAGCGACGAGCGAGCCGGGTGTCGCGCACTTCGGGCATTTCTCGGGCAGCGCAAGCGAGAAGCCGCAATGGTGGCAGGTCAGCTTTTTCTTGAAGCGATGCTCGACGAGCCAAGCTGTACATTGCGGACATTCTAGGCGATGGCCGCAGGACCGGCAGAGCGTTAAAGGCGCGTAGCCGCGACGATTGAGAAAGAGCAGCGATTGCTGGCCTTTCTCGATCGTCTCGGTGATGCCTTGGACAAGGCGCTGCGACAGCCACTTGCCGGGTTCCAGTTTTTCCGATCGCAAATCGATTGCCGAGACATCCGGCATTTCGACGCCGGAAAAGCGGCCCGGCAGCACGGCGTGGCGATAGCGTCCGATCAGAGCGTTGACGTGGCTTTCGATCGACGGCGTGGCGGAGGCGAGCACGACGGGGAACTTGCCGAGACTGCCGCGAACGACGGCCATGTCGCGGCCCTGGTAATGCACGCGATCGTCCTGCTTGAAGCCCTGGTCGTGCTCTTCGTCGACGACGATCAGGCCGAGCTGACAAAACGGCAGGAAAAGCGCGGAACGGGCACCAACGACGCAACGCACGTCGCCGCGAGCGACGCCTTTCCAAATGCGGCCGCGCTCAGCCGGGCTCAAAGCCGAATGCCATTCGACGGGGCGCACGCCGAAGCGCCGCTCAAAACGATCAAGGAACTGGCTCGTCAGCGCGATTTCGGGGAGCAGGATCAGCGTTTGCTGACCGGCTTCGAGCGCGCGGGCGACAGCCTCGAAATAGACTTCGGTCTTGCCTGAACCGGTTACGCCATCGAGCAGCGTCACCGAGAAATTCTGCGCATCGACCGCGCTTCTGAGCGAGTCTACCGCGCGGGTCTGGTCGGCCGTGAACGTCGCCGTCGCATGGGCAGGATTTGGCCGAGGGAAGACGCGCTCGGGGATCGCGACCTCGACCAGCATGCCAGCGGCCGCGAGACCGTCGATCACACCGGTCGTGCAGCCTGCGAGATGGGCAAGATCGGACTTGGCGCGGACGAGCCCGTCAGACGCCACGTCCAGCACCCGGGCGCGGGCGGGCGTCATTTTGGCGGGGGACGCGGCGCCCTCCACGATCGCAACGCCGAAGCGGTGCTTTGGCGGTTCGAACGCGGCATCGGCGCTCATCATCATGCGGACGACCATGCCGAGCGGCGCCAGCGTGTAGCGGGCCACCCATTCTGCGAAGCGCATCGAAATTTCGGGCAGGGGCGGCGCATCAATACCGCTGGTCAGGGCTTTCAGTTTCTTAGGGTCAACCGGCTTGCCGTCGCCGCGCGGTCCGTCCCAGACGATGCCGATGCGGGTTTGCGGTCCGAACGGCACGAGCACGAACGATCCGGGGCCTGCCTCCATGCCTTCGGGTACCAGATAGTCGTAGGTCTGGTCGAGCGCGACCGGCATCAATACCGGTACGCTGCGGGCGGCGGGCGTAGCGCCGTTATCCAGAATTTCAAGCAGGCTATCCAAAGGGGCGTTCAACGGACTAGAAGCTTCCTCCGAGAATCGGTCGTGCTAGGTTTGCCCCTAACTTGGGGCGCACGGAAGGCAGATTCCCCAGACTTAAGGGACGAGGTGAGGAGAAAGAAATGAAATTCTTCGTCGATACCGCCGACGTGGCCGAGATCAAGGAGTTGGCGGCGACGGGCCTGCTTGACGGCGTCACGACGAACCCCACTCTCGTCGCAAAAGCGGGCCGCGATTTCAAGGATATCGTTCGGGAGATCTGTGCCGTCGTGCCCGGTCCGGTTTCGGCGGAAGTGGCGGCAACCGATTACGCAGGCATGATGCGAGAAGCGGAAGTGTTACGGAACATCGCCAAGAACGTCACGATCAAGGTGCCGCTGACCATGGACGGACTCAAAGCCTGCAAAGCGCTGACGAGCGAGGGCACGATGGTCAACGTGACGCTGTGCTTCTCCGCGAACCAGGCGCTGCTGGCTGCCAAAGCAGGCGCGACATTCGTTTCGCCATTTATCGGCCGTCTTGATGATATTGGATTGAACGGCATGGACGTCATTCGCGAGATCCGCACTATCTACGACAACTATCCGGATCTTTCGACGGACATACTGGCGGCCTCGATCCGCACCGTGAATCATGTCAAAGAAGCAGCCATGATCGGCGCCGATGTCGCCACCATTCCTCCGGCCATTCTAAAGTCGCTTGTCAAGCATCCGCTGACAGATGCTGGCCTGGCGGCCTTCGTCAACGACTGGAAGAAGACTGGCCAGACCATCGTATGAGGCAGGCACGAACACGTGCACGTAAAAACCTTACCCGAAAGCTTGATTGCGCGTTTTGCAGAAATCACCGGCGGAACGAACGCACTGACGCGCGCGGAAGACCAACACGCATATTTGCACGAATGGCGTGACCGCTACACGGGCTCGACGCCGGTTGTTCTGCGCCCCGGCTCGACGGAAGAGGTTTCGCGCATTCTGACCTTGGCGCATGCCGAAGACATTGCTGTCGTTCCGCAAGGCGGAAATACAGGTCTCGTGGGCGGGCAAATCCCATCGCGCGACGGCAGCGAGATCGTTCTATCACTTGGGCGACTCAAGGCCATTCGCAACATGGATGCCGTCGGCGGCACGATGATCGTTGAAGCTGGCGTGACGCTCACTGAAGCGCAAAACGCTGCAAAAAACGCGGGCCGGCTCTTTCCGTTGAGTCTGGCTTCTGAGGGCAGCGCGCAAATCGGCGGCGTGCTGGCGACAAACGCCGGCGGCACGGCGGTTCTTGCTTACGGCAACGCGCGCAGTCTTGCGCTCGGTATCGAAGCGGTGCTGGCGGATGGACGTATCTGGCATGGTCTCCGGCGCCTGAAGAAAGATAACACGGGTTACGACCTGCGCGATCTTCTGATCGGATCGGAAGGAACGCTCGGCATTATTACCGCGGCGAGCCTGAAGCTGTTCCCGATGCCTGCCGAGCGCGAAACGGCCATCGTCGCGTTCGATACGCCGGACGCCGCGATGAAACTCTTCCGCCGTGCTGAATCAGAAGCCGGGTCGACATTGACCGCGTTCGAGTTCTGGGCGCATCGGGCGCAGGAGTTCGCGGTCAAATATATCCCGAACGTGCGCGACCCGTTTACCGACGATTATCCGTGGTATGCGCTGGTCGAGCTGTCGCATGGCGGCAAGGGCACGCGGATTCCGAACACGATCGAGCCGTTGCTGACGTCGGCGCATGGTCAGGGCCTCATCCGTGACGCGGCAATCGCTCGTTCGCTGCGGCAGGCGGACGACTTCTGGCGGCTGCGCGAGGCGTTTTCGGAAGCGCAGAAGGGCGCGGGAGCCAGCATCAAGCACGACATCTCAGTGCCCATCGCGCGCATTCCCGAATTCCTTCAGCGCGCGGCGAAAGTGGTCGAGGGCGTTTGCCCCGGCGCTCGGCCCGTACCGTTTGGACATTTCGGCGACGGCAATCTGCATTACAATGTTACGCAGCCGGCGCGCATGGACAGGGCGCAGTATCTGGCACTGTGGGACGCGATGTCTGACGCGATCTTCGCGCTCGTCACCGAGCTTGGCGGCTCGATTTCGGCGGAGCACGGTATCGGGCAAATGAAGCGCGACGTGCTCAAACGCTATAAGTCCGAGGTCGAACTCGACATGATGCGGGCAATCAAGAACGCGCTCGATCCAAAGGGAATTTTGAACCCCGGCAAGGTGCTTTGAGTTGCCGTTAACGGCTTGTTAACCGAACCTGCGAAGGGTCGGGGATGCTTCTCAAGGTGGGCCGGTGGCACAATCCCTCGACGATATTCTGGCAGGCGACTCGGAGCTTCCGCTCGGGGGTGATCTCAAGCGCGTGGTCGAGAATTGGCTCGATCATATCGTCATCGAGCGCGGGCAAAGTGCTGCGACGCGCGATGCCTATGCGCGCGATGCCCGGCAGTTTCTTGCATTCCTGAAATCGCATCTTGGACATCCGCCGTGCCTCGCCGATCTCGAACGGCTCGACGCACGCACCCTTCGCGCCTTTCTGGCAAACCGGCGCAAAGCCGGTCTGACGTCGCGGTCGCTGGCGCGATCGCTGTCGGCGCTGAGAACATTTTTCCGCTGGCTCGAACGCGAAGATACGCTGCAAAATCTGGCGATTTTGCAAGTTGCGGCGCCGAAAATTCCGTATTCGATCCCAAAGCCGCTGACCGTCGAAGGCGCGGCGTCGCTGATAGAGCGGGACGTTGGCGAAGAAACAGAATGGATCGCGGCGCGCGACACGGCCGTGCTGCTGCTGCTCTACGGCGCCGGCCTGCGCATCAGCGAAGCCTTGAGCCTGACGCCGAAAACCGCGCCGATCAACGGCCGCGATATCATGCATATCACGGGCAAAGGCGGCAAAGAGCGGCTCGTCCCAGCGCTCGCGGTCGTGTCGCAAGCGATCAGCGCCTATATGCGGCTTTGCCCCTATCCGCTGGACGCCGACTTCCCCCTGTTTCGGGGTGCCAGGGGCGGCCCGTTGTCGCCCCGGCTCATTCAGCTTGCGATGGAAAAACTGCGGCAGACGCTCGGCTTACCGGATACGGCGACGCCCCACGCGCTGCGCCATTCGTTCGCCACGCATTTACTTTCAGCGGGAGCCGATTTACGCCAAATTCAGGAGCTTTTAGGTCACGCCTCACTGTCGACGACGCAAGTCTATACTGAGGTGAATAGAGATCGGCTTCTGGCCGTTTACGACCAGGCCCATCCACGGGCCGCGCGGCGCTGACATTCCATTTGCTGTTTGGTTTGCGAGTACACATGACGTTTTCACGTAATCTGCGTTTCGTTTGCCGCATCGTCAGTGTGCTGGCCTTTGTTTCGCTCCTAGGTCCGCGTATCGCTTTCGCTGCCGAGGATGCTCCGGCGCGCTGCCAGGGCGCCGACATGCTGACCGAAATGCAGTCCAAGGCGCCGGACATCTACAAACAGGTGATGGCTGAGAGCGACGCGCTTCCCAATACGCAGGCGATGCTCTGGAAGATCGAAAAGACCGGCGTGCCGTCATCCTATCTATTCGGAACCATGCATCTCAGCGATCCGCGCGTGGCGACGCTGTCGCCAACGGTCAAGGCGGACATCGCGCAATCGAAGTCGGTAGCGTTGGAAGTCGCTGATCTTTCAGACACGGCCGTTGCCGCGGCGATGGCAAAGATGGCGTCGCTTATCGTTTACACGAACGGCGAGTCGTTGAAAAAAGCGCTCACCGATCAAGAATACAAAGACGTGCAGCAGACTGTAGCCAAGGCCGGCATGCCCGGCGAGCTGGCGGCGACGATGAAGCCCTGGCTCGTCAGCATGCTGCTCGCCACGTCCGACTGCGAGCGCAAGCAGCTTGCGGCGGGCAAGACGGTGCTCGATCTGCAGGTGGCGGCGGAAGCGCAAAAGCATGGCATCGCGATCACGGGACTTGAGACGATCGAGGATCAGCTCAGCGCGCTGGCATCTGTTCCGAACGATCAGCAAATCGCCATGCTGAAGGTCGGCTTGAAATATCTCGATCGCGCCGACGACATGACGGAAACGCTGGTGCAGATGTACGTCAAACGGCAGATCGGGGCGGCGATGCCGTTCCAGTTGGCGCTTGCGGCGCAGAGCGGAATTTCGCCGTCCGTCTTTGATGGCTTCAAGAAATCGCTGCTCGTCGACCGCAACGCACGGATGCGCGATGCTGCTCTGCCGCTGCTGGACAAAGGCGACGCCTTCATCGCGGTTGGTGCGCTGCATCTGCCAGGGCCGACCGGGCTCGTCGCGCTGTTGCGCCAGTCCGGTTACACGGTGACGCCTGTGGAGTGAAATATGTTTCAGTACCTCTTCAGATGGCGACGACGACGCTTTTTGAGGCCCATTGTCAGTATTTTGCCTGACTTGCTGACGAAGGCGTATGGGCCAGCGGATCACTACTCCCCACAACAGATCGGGAGAGCACTGGAAAAAATTCGAGCGTGCCCAGAGCTTCGGCCTTATGCGTTTTCCGCCTATTGCAAAACTGCCGATATTATACCTGATCTCAACCTGGTCGAACAACAGCGGCTTGCCCACCGCGCTGAAATTGCAGATCTATTCGATATCGCGCGGCACGATTTCACAGCCGAAGACATTTGCAAACTCAAGAAGCCCTTGAACTGGACTTCAGCCAAGTGGTGGCACAGCGATTGGTCGTATTACCTAGATCACGGAAACGGGTCCGGCCATTCGCAGTTCTAATTTTTGACCTCCGCTAAAAATGAATCGCGCGCCTATCATCGTGCCGATGATGAAACCCTTCAAGGACGCGGTATATTGCGTCACTGCGAACGGACGCGCTTTTCTACGGAACGAAGCATCGCCGATACCGTTGCTTGGCTGCCAGCCCTTTTAGAGGAGACGCTGCCATGCGCCGGGAACTACTTGCCCTAGGCATTTTCATGCTCACCGCCGCAACAGCCGTTGCGGACACCGTGCCCAAAGCCACGCAAAACTTTATCGACAAGGTCGCGGTGGCCAACAAGTTCGAAATCGACACGAGCCAACTTGAGCTCAAATACGGCAAAGCGGCCGACGTCAAAAGCTTCGCCCAGCAGATGATCGGCGACCACACGAAGGCCGGACAGGACTTCAAGGCAGCCCTTTCCGAAGCGAAGATCGAGGCGCCGGAGGATGCTCTCGATATTGCGCACACGGCCAAATACGCAAAACTTCGGGTCTTTACGACCGAAAGCGGATTTGACGCCGCCTATGTCAACGAACAGCTTTCGGCGCACAAAGATGCGGTCGGCCTGTTCAAAGATTACTCCGCCAATGGTCCGGCCGGCCCCGTGAAGAGCTTTGCCGAAAAGACGCTGCCGACGCTCGAACATCATTTGGCGATGGTCAAGGAGTTGCACGACAAGATGTCGAATTCGTCCGCTGCGACCGGCGCATCGCCAGGTACATCGGGCAACGCCAAGTAGACGCTCCCCGGGGAACGTCAACGCCATCGGCGGCCTCTCTTCCATTGCGCTCGGCGACTCTCCTTCGTCGAGCCGGCCGCCGAGCGCGAAAAAAGCGCGCGTTTTTGTTTGGCGCCGACGAATCCCCTGCGGGGACGCCGGCGCATAGTAAAGCGAAGGGGCAGATCGGCGACGCCTCGCGTTTTTCTGTTGTAGGTTCGGGATGCAGCCTTCGCCGATCCGCGACGTGCAACGGAGGTGGGCCCCCATTTCGAACCGTCGACACCGCCATCCGCCCGCGCATTCCGAGATTTCGAACGGGCGTTGAACCACGGCGCCTCTCAAGGCTACCGCAGCCGGCAGACGACCCCGGTTCCAGCTGATGGGCCCCGGCAGTCCGGCACGCTCCCACCGCCCTCAGGATCCCAGCTCGAGCCTAGAGCCCTTCGCACGCGGCAAGACGAGGGGAGTATGTGGGAGGTTCGGCGAGCGGGGATAAGTTTTTTTGACGGCGATGAAATCGTGCGAATCCGTTGGAAGCTAGCGCTTGGCTTTCATTATGCCACGCTGTGTCGGCAATACATCATGGGAATAGAAAGACCCTTTTTTGTGCGCACAATTCGCACTGTATGACGACATCTCCTCATAAAGTTCTGACGGGAGCAAACTTAGAGGAGATGAGACCATGACACGAGCTTTTGCCATTACATTTGCGATGATCGCGACCTCGATTGCTGTGGGCACGCCGGCTTTCGCCAGAGCTCACGGCCAATTGTGTAAGGCGACAGGTCTGACCGGTAAGCAGTCGACCTGGCGTTGCAGCGCAAGCCAGAAGTGTTGCTACGTGTTTGTCACGGGCAAGGGGTACTGCGTACCTGCCTCCAAATCATGCCTTCTCACCATGAGCACTAAATAAACCAATGAGTTGCAAGGCAGCCGCCGACGCACTGCTTCGACGGCTGTTAAATGTGCGCAGCGTTATGATGACGATCGTCGTAGCCCCGCCTGGACCGCGTTTTCGAGAGCTTGAAGAAACTGCGAGCGGTCGCGTGGTGTGAAAGACGCGTTGTAGCCGCGGCTTTCGCCGGTTTCGCGCAGGTGGCGCTGCATGTCTCTCATCGCGACGGCCATGCCGATGTTGCCATCGCTGAAGGCCTTTCCCGTCGGGCCGATGCATTGCGCGCCAGCCTTCAGAACGCGAGATGCCAGCAAGATATCGGCGGTCACGACGATGTCGGACGGCGTCACGTGCTCGGCGATCCAATCATCGGCCGCATCGGCGCCGTCACTGACGATGACGCGTTTGATGAGCGGGCTGTCTTCGAGACGCATCCAGCTGTTCGACACCATGTGCACGATGAGATCGTGACGGGTGGCGACGCGGAGGACTTCCGCCTTCACCGGACACGCATCGGCATCGACGTAGATTTGCATCGCTCGTATCACTTCTCGCACATGGGGTGCTTTTCTAACGCTTCGTCATGCCGACGAAGGTCGGCATCCAGTCAATTGTCCCCATTTCGCGTGCCGAGGTTTGGCTGGATCCCGGCCTGCGCCGGGATGACGGAGGAGGAATTCAGTGCTCGGCCGAGGATGACGGACGCCTTAAAAATGAATCGCGCGTTTGGCGACGGCGAGGGCGGCTTCTTTCATCGCCTCGGAGAAGGTCGGGTGCGCGTGACAGGTGCGCGCCAGGTCTTCGGCTGAGCCCGAGAACTCCATCAGCACGGCGGCTTCAGCGATCAGCTCGCCAGCGACGGCGCCGATGATGTGGACGCCCAGTACGCGGTCCGTCGTGGCATCCGCCAAGATTTTCACGAAGCCCGCCGTTTGGTTGATCGCCTTCGCGCGGCCGTTAGCGGTAAAGGGGAACTTGCCTACGTTATAGGCGATGCCCGCGGCCTTCAGTTCCTCTTCGGTCTTGCCGACGCTTGCGACCTCTGGACTTGTATAGATGACGCTCGGGATGACGTCGTAATTCACGTGGCCGGCTTGGCCCGCGATGATCTCCGCGACCGCGACGCCTTCATCCTCAGCCTTGTGCGCGAGCATCGGTCCGGCGATCACGTCACCGATGGCGAACACGCCAGTGACGTTGGTCTGATAATGGCCGTCGACGAGCACGCGCTTCTTCGCATCGAGCGCGACACCGGCCTCGGCGAGGCCCAGGCCTTCGGTGTAGGGCACGCGACCGACAGCGACGAGAACCGCATCGGCTTCGATGGTTTCGGCGACACCGCCAGAGGCCGGTTCGACCTTGGCGGCAACTCCGGTGTGAGACGTTTCCACGCCTGCGACCTTGCTCGACAGGCGGAACGCGATGCCCTGCTTTTCGAGGATGCGCTGGAACGACTTTGCGACTTCGGCGTCCATACCGGGCAGAATGCGCGGCAGATATTCGATGACCAGGACTTCCGAGCCAAGGCGGCGCCAGACAGAACCGAGCTCCAGCCCGATGACGCCTGCGCCGACGACAAGCAGCTTTTTCGGAACGGTCTCGAACTCGAGCGCGCCGGTCGAGGAGACGACGCGCTTCTCGTCGATCTCGATCCCGGGCAGACGCGTGACGTCGGAACCCGTCGCGATGACGATCGATTTCGTTTCGAGCGTCTGCGTCTCGCCGCTCGGCGAAGTGACCGCAACCTGACCGGTCTTGACGATGCGGCCGGTGCCGAAGTGATGATCGATCTTGTTCTTTTTCAAAAGATAGGCGACGCCGTCCGTGTTGCCTTTGACGCCTTCGCGTTTGAAGGCCTGCATCTTGGCGAGGTCGAGCGTCGGGTCGGTGCCGATGCCCATCGACGCGAATTCATGCTTGGCCTCATCAAAGCAATGCGAGGCGTGAAGCAGCGACTTCGATGGGATGCAGCCCACGTTGAGGCAGGTGCCGCCGAAGGTCGAACGCTTCTCGACAACGGCGACTTTCATGCCGAGCTGAGCAGCGCGGATGGCGCACACGTAACCGCCGGGGCCGGTGCCGATAACGATCAAATCATATGCGGCCATTCCTCAGAGCTCCAGGATGAAGCGCTGCGGATCTTCGAGGCATTCCTTGACGCGGACCAGGAAGGTGACGGCCTCTTTGCCGTCGACGATGCGGTGATCGTAGGAGAGCGCGAGATACATCATCGGGCGGGCGACGATCTGGCCTTTCCTGACAACCGGGCGTTCCTCGATGCGGTGCATGCCGAGGATGCCGGATTGCGGTGCGTTCAGGATCGGCGTCGACATCAGCGAGCCGTAGACGCCGCCGTTCGAGATCGTGAATGTGCCGCCCTGCATGTCTTCGATCGAGAGTCTGCCGTCGCGGGCGCGCTTGCCGAATTCGTTGATCTGCTGCTCGATCTGCGCGAGGCTCAAGCGATCGGCGTCGCGGACGACGGGCACGACGAGGCCCTTCTCGGTGCCGACGGCGACGCCGATATGATAGTAATTCTTGTAGATCAGCTCATCGCCGTCGATCTCGGCGTTGACGGCGGGGACGTCGCGCAGCGCCTGGATGCAGGCCTTCACGAACAAGCCCATGAAGCCGAGCTTCACACCGTAGCGCTTTTCGAAAATGTCTTTGTACTGCGAGCGCAGCGCCATCACCGCGCTCATGTCGACGTCGTTGAAGGTCGTCAGCATCGCGGCGGTGTTTTGTGCGTCCTTCAGGCGCCGCGCGATGGTCTGGCGTAGCCTCGTCATCTTCACACGCTCTTCGCGGGCCGTATCGTTACCGGGCGAGGGGAGGCGGGTTTCTTGCGGGACGGCTTTCAAGGCCGGGGCCGTGGGGATCGTGACGACGTTCGTCGCCGGAGCGGCTGGCTCATGCGCTGGCGGCGGAGCAGCGGGCCGTCCCGATGATGCGACGGCTGCCAAAACGTCTTCCTTCAGCACCTGACCGTGGCGGCCGGAGCCCTGAATGTCGGAGGCTTCAAGGCCGGCTTCGGTGAGCGCTTTTTGTGCCGCGGGCGGGGGCGGCGGAACCGGTTGGGCGGCTGTGGGCGCCGGGGCAGGCTGAGGCGGTGGTGGCGGCGTTGCTTTTGCTGCGCTCTTGGTGGATGCCGCTGCTGCGCCCCCTTCATTCAAGGCCGCGAGCAACGCGCCGACTTCGACCGTCGAGCCAGACTGGACCAGAATTTCGCCGAGGACGCCGCTGGCGGGAGCTGGGACTTCGACAGTCACCTTGTCGGTTTCCAGCTCGACAAGCGGCTCGTCGGCATTGACTGCATCGCCGGAGTTCTTGAACCACTTGCCTACAGTCGCTTCCGTAACGCTCTCTCCAAGCGTGGGAACGCGGATCTCGATCGACATCCTTCAGCCTCTTCTTTGGTTGCGCCTAGCGACTCTCCTTCGTCGAGCCGGCCGCTAGGCGCGGTGTAGTGTGGTTGCGCCTAGCGACTCCCCTTCGGCGAGAAGCCCGCTAGGCGCGGTGTAGTTTGGTTGCGATCGGCTGCTCAGCTTCGTGGAGCCGGCCGCCGATCGCTAGAAATCAAATTCCCAGCGCGTCGGCGACGAGCGCCGTCTGCTCCTTGATGTGCTGCGAAAGCAATCCGGTTGCGGTGGCGGCGGATGCCGGCCGGCCGGCGTAACGCGGGCGGCGGTGAATATAGCCGAGATGGTTCAAAACCCACTCGATATTCGAGTCCATGAAGTACCACGCGCCCATGTTCTTGGGCTCTTCCTGGCACCAGACGATCTCAGCGAACTTGAAGCGGCCAAGCTCGTTGATGAGGGCGCGGGCCGGGAAGGGATAAAGCTGCTCGACGCGCAGGATATAGACATCGTCGAGGCCCTTGGCGTCGCGTGCTTCCAGGAGGTCGTAGTAGACTTTGCCGGTGCAGATCACGACACGCTTGATCTCGGCGTCGGGCTTCAGCGTGACCGACGACGAGCCGCGCTCGGCGTCATCCCACAGCAGCCGGTGGAAGCTGGTGTTCGGACCGAAATCCTCGATCTTCGAGACGACACGCTTGTGACGGAGCAACGACTTCGGCGTCATCAGGATCAGCGGCTTGCGGAAATTCCGGTGCAGCTGACGCCGCAAGATATGGAAGTAGTTCGCAGGCGTCGAACAGTTGGCGACCTGCCAGTTGTCTTCGGCAGAAAGCTGCAGATAGCGTTCGAGGCGGGCGGACGAATGCTCCGGACCCTGGCCTTCGTAGCCATGCGGCAGCAGGCAGACGAGGCCCGACATGCGCAGCCACTTGCGTTCGCCCGACGACAGGAACTGATCGAAGATCACCTGCGCGCCGTTGGCGAAGTCACCGAACTGGGCTTCCCACAGCGTCAGCGCATTTGGCTCGGCAAGCGAGTAGCCGTATTCGAAGCCGAGAACGGCTTCTTCAGACAGCATCGAGTTGACGATCTCGAAGCGCGCCTGGTTCGGCGATAAGTGCTTCAGCGGCGAGAAGCGGCGCTCGCTTTCCTGGTCGATGAACACGGCGTGGCGCTGCGAGAACGTGCCGCGCTCGCAATCCTGGCCCGAAAGGCGAACACGGAAGCCTTCCATCAAAAGCGTGGCGAACGCCATGTGCTCGGCCATGGCCCAGTCGATGCCCACGCCGGTGTCAATCATCTCGCGACGGCGCTCGATGAGCTTGCCGACGGTCTTGTGAATTTGGAAGTCGTTCGGAATCGTCGTGATGCGATGGCCGATGTCCTTCAGCGTTTCGATTTCAACGCCGGTATTGCCGCGCCAGTCGTCGCTATCGGGGCGCGTGATGCCGGACCAGCGGCCATCGAGCCAGTCGGCCTTGTTCGGCTTGTACCCGTCGGAGAAGGAAAATTCGTTGTCGAGGTTGCCGCGAACCTCGTCCTTCATTGCAGTGAATTCCGCCTGGGTGATAACACCTTCGTCGATCAGGTCTTTGGCATAGATATCGACGACCGTCGGATGCGACTTGATCCGCTTGTACATCGCCGGTTGGGTGAATAGAGGCTCGTCGGCTTCGTTATGGCCGTGGCGGCGATAGCAGAACATGTCGATGACGACGGGCTTCTGGAAGCGCTGCCGGAACTCGGTCGCGATCTTGGCAACGTGGACGACCGCTTCGGGACTGTCGCCGTTGACGTGGAAGATCGGCGCTTCGATCATCAAGGCAACGTCGGAACAATATGGCGACGAGCGCGAATGATGCGGCGCTGTCGTAAAGCCGATCTGGTTGTTGATGATGAAGTGGATCGAACCGCCGGTGCGGTGACCGCGCAAGCCCGAGAGGCCGAAGCATTCGGCAACGACGCCCTGGCCCGCGAACGCGGCGTCGCCGTGAATGAGAAGCGGCAGCACGGCTGTGCGGTCGTTGCTCGGGCAGTTGCGCTGATCCTGCTTGGCGCGCACCTTGCCGAGGACGACGGGGTCGACGATTTCGAGATGCGACGGGTTTGCGGTCAGCGAAAGATGCACGCTGTTGCCGTCGAACATGCGGTCGGACGAGGCGCCAAGGTGATATTTCACGTCACCCGAGCCTTCGACATCGTCGGGCTTGAACGAACCGCCTTTGAATTCCTTGAAGATTGCGCGCAACGGCTTCGACAGGACATTGGCGAGCACGTTGAGGCGGCCGCGGTGGGCCATGCCCATAGCGATTTCCTGCACGCCCAAGTGGCCGCCGCGCTTGATGATCTGCTCAAGCGCCGGAATGATCGATTCCGCACCGTCGAGGCCGAAGCGCTTCGTGCCGGTGTATTTGATATCGCAGAATTTTTCGAACGTTTCGGTTTCGATGAGCTTGTTCAGGATGGCTTTCTGGCCTTCCGTCGTGAAGCGCACATCCTTCTCCGGCCCTTCGATGCGCTCTTGAATCCAGCCCTTCTGCGTCGGGTCGGTGATGTGCGTGAACTGGACACCGATCTTGCGGCAGTAGGTCCGGCGCAGGATGGTCAGGATCTGACGCATCGTTGCCGTCTCAAGGCCCATGACGCGGTCGATGAAGATCGGTCGGTCGAGATCGCCTTCGGTGAAGCCGTACGTCTCCGGCAGCAGCTCGCGGTGGACGCGGCGGTCGGCGAGGCCGAGCGGATCCAGATCGGCCGCGAGATGCCCGATGACGCGATAGGCGCGGATCAACATCAGTGCGCGGATCGAATCCTGCGTCGCCCGGAGCGAAGCCGCGGGCGTCATCTCGAAGCCTGAGATTTGCGCGCGGCGTTCGATCTTGTCGCGGATCGTGCGTTCGGTGTCGCCGTAATCGCCAGTCAGCGCGCCGACGAGATCTTTGTCGGTGCTGTTTTCGTTGAGAAGAGCAGACAAAGGCGGCGCCCACGCTGGGCCGCCTGTGTAACCCGAAAGCTGGGTCGGCGCTTCCTTGATGCTTTCAAAAAAGCGGCGCCACTCATCGCTGACGGCGCCGGGGTTGCGCTCATACTCAGCCTGCATGTCTTCGATATAGGGGGCGTTGGCCGCGCTCAGGAAAGAGGTGCGCAGGAACGCTTCATTCTGGCCGTTTCGTGCCATGTCGTTCGTCCTTATTCATTCTCCACGAGCGGTGCCTCGATGCTCTGGATGACGCGGACAGCGACCGGACCCATAATGCCGCCAGTCTTACGGCTCGGTTATTTTCGGCGCCTCTTAAGCCTTCAAGACTTCGACAAGAGTACGGCCGAGCTCGGCAGGGCTTGGCGCAATGGCAATGCCTGCAGCTTTCATTGCCGCAAGCTTGTCTTCCGCCTTACCTTTGCCGCCAGAGATGATCGCGCCCGCGTGACCCATGCGGCGGCCCGGAGGTGCCGTGACGCCGGCGATGAAGCCTGCCATGGGTTTCTTGCGGCCCTTCTTCGCTTCCTGGATGAGAAAGTCAGCCGCGTCCTCTTCGGCGGAGCCGCCGATTTCGCCGATCATGATGATCGACTTCGTTTCGTCGTCGGAGAGGAACATGTCGAGGACGTCTATGAATTCCGTACCTTTGACGGGATCGCCGCCAATGCCGACGGCCGTCGTCTGCCCGAGGCCAACGTCCGTCGTCTGCTTTACGGCTTCATATGTGAGGGTTCCCGAGCGCGATACAATGCCGACCGAACCGTTCTTAAAAATGTTTCCCGGCATGATGCCGATTTTGCATTGATCGGGCGTCAAGATGCCGGGGCAGTTGGGCCCGACAAGGCGCGATTTGGAACCGTCGAGCGCGCGCTTCACGCGGACCATGTCCATCACCGGAATGCCTTCGGTAATGCAGACGATCAGCGGCACGTCGGCGTCGATAGCTTCAAGAATCGCATCGGCCGCGAAGGGCGGCGGAACATAGATCGAGCTTGCCGTGGCGCCCGTCTTGGCGACGGCCTCGCCGACGCTGTCGAACAATGGGATGTCTGCGAGTTCGGCGTCGGGGTGCTTGGAGCCGCCTTTGCCGGGCGTTACACCGCCAACGATCTTCGTACCGTAGGCGCGCGCCTGCTTGGTGTGGAACGTCCCCTGACTACCTGTAATGCCTTGGCAAATGACCTTCGTATTCTTGTCGACAAGAATAGACATTCCGTCCCCGCGTTGTTCTCGCCTTGTTAGGCGTAAATGTCGCGCACTTTTTGCGGTGCAGCAAGTAGAACTGACGTACCAGTTGGTATTAGCGCCCGACTTTGGCTGCCCCCTTGCGGCGACTGCGAAGCCAGAGCCACGCTGCTGCCGCAGACAAAAGAGCGGTCATCAACTGCATCGCTGTGAGGTTCAGAAACAGCCGAAAGGCAGCATCTGACGTGTCGTCTTGGCCGATACGCAAAAAAAGTTCCGCGAGCGTATATCCCTGCAGGCTTGCGATCCCAAGGAGCTGAAGCCCCACCCCCCACCAAAAGCCAGTGGCACCCGCATACGAGACGCCAAGCCAGGGCGGCAGCAAAACGATCGCACCCATCAAAGCAAGCTGAGACGGCGTCACGATAAAATAGAATTGGTTGTGCAGATATCGATCACCGAAACTTATGAAGGGAGCGATGTCCATCTAGGCATTGGCCTTGAGCTGATCGGTGATCTTCTTCGCGGCGTCGGCGAGATCGTCGGCCGGAATGATCTTAAGGCCCGATTCCTTCAGGATTTTCTTGCCGAGATCGACGTTCGTGCCCTCAAGGCGGACGACGAGCGGAACGTTGATCGCCATCTCGCGGGCCGCCGCGACGACGCCTTCAGCGATGATATCGCAACGCATGATCCCGCCGAAGATATTGACCAGGATGCCTTTGACAGCCGGATCTTCGAGAATGAGCTTGAAGGCGGCCTGGACTTTTTCCTTCGAAGCGCCGCCGCCGACATCGAGGAAGTTCGCGGGCTCGGCGCCGTAGAGCTTGATGATGTCCATCGTCGCCATGGCAAGGCCGGCACCGTTGACGAGGCAGCCGATGTTGCCGTCGAGCTTGACGAAGGCGAGATCGTATTTCGAGGCTTCGATTTCGGTCGGGTCTTCTTCGCCGAGGTCGCGCATGGCGACGATTTCGGGATGGCGATAGAGCGCATTTGAATCGAAATCCATCTTGCCGTCGAGGCAGATGAGCTTGCCGTCCTTGGTGACGACGAGCGGGTTGATTTCGAGCAGGCTCATGTCCTTTTCGACGACCATCTTGAACAGGTTCTCAACAAGCTTTCCACAGGTTTTCACCTGATCGCCGGTGAGGCCCAGCGCGAAGGCGACCTTGCGCCCGTGGAATGGCTGGTATCCCGTGGCGGGATCAATCGTCAGCGTGTGGATCTTTTCCGGCGTCTCGTGCGCGACGTCCTCAATGTTCATGCCGCCCGCCTGGCTAACGATAAATGCGACGCGCGAGGTGGCGCGATCGACGAGGGCAGAAAGATAAAGCTCACGCTCGATGGCGGAGCCGTCTTCTATATAGAGACGATTGACGACGCGGCCCGCCGGACCGGTCTGAACCGTGACAAGGGTGTGCCCAAGCATTTCCTTGGCGAAGGTTTCGACCTCCTCAAGCGACTTGGCGAGACGGACGCCCCCTTTGTCTCCGGCCGAGGCTTCCTTGAACTTGCCCTTGCCGCGACCGCCCGCATGAATCTGAGCTTTGACGACCCAAACCGGGCCGGGAAGTTTCTTTGCGACTGCAACGGCTTCTTCGACGGCGAACGCCGGAAAGCCATTCGGTGTCGGAACCGCATACTCACGATAAAGCTCTTTCGCCTGGTACTCATGAATGTTCATGCTTTCGCC
>JAFECH010000230.1 GCA_018242255.1 Pseudomonadota bacterium
CAATAAGCTGATTGTTCGGATAGTGCGTCAGGATAATAGGCTGACGGCTGGAATAGAGATTCAGTTTATGAGAGCGGTCAATTCGTAGAATGTCTCGAGGCAATAAGCGGGGCGCGAAACTTGAAAGTAGATTGAAGATCCACTGCGCAAAAGGTCCGTGTGCGCCGATTACGACGTCGGCAAGAATGCCCGATTTGCGCAATCTTGAGGGCATCAATCACGCAGCCAAAGATATATCCACAATGCCGTGCAGTTGGGCACACGCCTATCGCGTTCCCAAGGCTTCTCCAATTCAAGAAATTATTTTTATCATGGTGCAACCTGATAAATGTTCGCAGCCGTGACAGCGGGCGACGTCAAGCTGGAGAAAACTCTGAAAATCTTCTGAACTTCCGCGATCGGAGCCGTCGAAACGTAGAGAATGTCCTTATCCCGCATCTGGAAGCGGCGCGCACGGAATAGAGCCGTGGGATCACGCATATCGAGGCGATAGGCCACCGGCACGACGCTGTTTTGCAATAGGCGCGGCGGAATAGAGGGGTAGTTGCGGACAAGTTCGACCGGCTCATAACGCAGCACAAAGACACCACGAGGATCGGTCTGATCATCAATCAAACCTCCAGCTTTGCCCATTGCCTCTTCAAGCGTTAAGCCAGCTGCATCAAATCCGATAACCGCATTTCTGCCGGTCGTCCCAAAGGCGGTGAACGACTGCGGTGCCCGATAGACTGTAATCACATCGTTCGGACGAACGTAAATGTTCTCTTTCGTGTTGGCGAGGATTGCTTGCATCGGGACGCTGAGAGACGTGCCATCTCTCGAAACCGTTACGAATGCTTCGTGTACCGGCGCTTTGATGCCGCCGGCGGCCGCAATTACATCGAGAAGCCGTTCGCCATTTGCATCAAGGGGGACGCGCGCGCCTTGCGTGACATCACCCATGACGGTCGCCGAATGGCTGAGATTGCGCGTCAATGTTACGAGCGCTTGAGGATCGGACGTTTTTCCGGCGAGATCCTTGACGATTAGCCGTTCAACCTCTTCGGGCGTCTTCCCGGCCACGCGGATCCGACCCGCATAGGGAACATTGACAGTGCCGTCGCGCGCGACCACTTGCTCCGGTATCGTGCCGATCCGGCTTCCAGTGGTGTTAGCGACGCCAGGAGTCGTGTAAAGGCCACCGGATCCCGTCTCCCAGATGTTGATTTGAACGGCGTCGCCCACTTCGACCTTTTGCGTTTTGGGCCCTCGATAATCGCCGTACACGGCTTTGAAGGATGGCTTATGCCAACCCGCAACAATGTCGAGACTGGGTTCAGATAAATCTACAATGGCAATTGGCGCGTTATCGCCACTGCCGGCAGCCAAGAGATCCCGAGCCCTTGGACCAGAGCCGGCACATCCCGCAAAACATAAAGTTATCAAAAGGCATAAAAAAAGAGACGCTCGCGCCACATAGACCCCCAACGCGAATGGCTTATCACTAAGTTAGCTACAAAATACCAACACCGTTGTCAGCAGATTCCTCCCTTTAGGTTATGGTGAGTGTCTTCTCGTGCCAAATTCGCAACTGCTAACCCTCTGATTGACGCATTGATGAAGAGAGACGCAACAGGCCGGCCGTTGGCCTATGACATCACCCACCTCGTAACTCGCCTACCGATGCCGCAAACCTCGGGCATCGAAAAGGTTGATCTAGCTTTTGCCCGTCATTTTTCTCAATCGGCATGCGACGTACTCGTCCACTACGGACATCTAAAACCCAAGTCTTTTAAACCTGAGGCGTTGGCAGATTTACTCCGCTACGCGCCGGTCAAATCCCCGCGTGCCGGATATGCACATGTTTATTCTTGGCTCACCGGGACACCACCGAGCGATGAACCTCCACATTCCAAGCCAACAACGCCGATCGAAAGTGGGTATTGGTCACGCCGCTTGGCTCGCCTTCGCTGGCAGATGACACCCGCCAACACATCCCTACCGAAGGATGCAATTTATCTCAATGTCGCTCAGCACGCCTTTGAGTTCTCACAATATTTCTCGTGGCTGAAAAACCGGCCGGACGTCTTTCCCGTTTTCCTCGTCCACGACCTC
>JAFECH010000231.1 GCA_018242255.1 Pseudomonadota bacterium
AAGGCGATGCCGTCGCTTACGCGTTCATGACCGACAATTTCAAAGCGCTCGGTAAGCTGAAATGGCTGAAGAAGGGCATGAAACTGCCGGCGAGCGCGACGGCGCGTTTCAATGCCGATCGAGAAAATATTGTTGGCGGCAACAAGACCTGCGGAGAGACGGATCTCGCCGCCTGGTTCGACGGCAGCTCGCGCATTTCCCTGGACGAAGAAGTGCTGGGCCTCGGTAAATATGGATTTACGCTGACGATCTTGACCGGTGAAGCACTACCGGACGATCCGGACCAGCAAGAAGATGAGGAAGCTGAACTGCTAGAATCCTGGACGCCGAGGTTCGCGCGCAAATGACCATGCCTTCGCCGCCCGTCTCTCCGTTTCAGCGGACATTCGCTATTGGACGGGCTAATTTCTTGCCCTTTGAACTTAACGTAGCGCGGAGCCAATGCGGCTGAGATCCGCACTTGTGCCAAGTTAGCGCGCCCTATTTCCGAGGACCTCTTGCACAACCCGATCGACAATTGCTTTTCGTAGCTCCGTGAATTCAAACTGCTCGAAGATCGGAACCAGAAGTGCTTGCACCCGCTCCTCAATGTTGATTCCGATCTCCTCGGTGGGAAAGGTCAGACTGCTCGAAATTGATTCTTCGGCACACCGCGCGCCCTCTAGCACGTTCCATCTTAGGCTATGACAGCACAATCGTCTTCCCACGGCGCTGTAGTACCGAAGAATCACACTGATCTGCGAGTTCGCGCCAGCAAAACGTAACGCCAGAGCCTCGACGAATTTTAGAAGTTCCGTCACACGGTAAATCGGCAAAATGCAGTCGAATAGAGGTAGTTGCGGTCGAGGCATGCGGTTCGCCATGAAGTCAGCACGATCCTCTTGCATCGGGCGCAACAGAAAGCCTTTCCCATCCCGCGAAATGCGCCAATAGTCACTGGTTTCGCCGTTGTTATCTGCAAGGTTGGCAAGCCACGCTTCGATCAGATCGCCACGAGCTACGGGACGACGTCCTTCCGCCTGCAAGTACGTAAATGGCGGCCAACCAGAATAAGCCGGCATGTCCTGACGCAGCATCTCGTTGAGTGCGTTCAGGGACTCTGCTTGGAAACCCTCTATCGAGAACGAAAATGTCCAATGTCCCTCGGCCAATCGGTGTGGGCTGTCGGCCGCCAGCTGCGCTATCTTCGCGGTCCATGCCGCGTAGCTTTCGCGATCCCACTCTTCAAGATTGGGTCTTGGAGTTTGATCAGTCTCAGCCAGAGGGTTTATGACCTTCCTCATCGCAGTGAGAAGGTCGTCTTGGCGCGCCTTCACCAGCCGATCAATGAGTTTCTCCCAATCGTCTTGCGTTCGTGATGGTTCACTTGCCCCCCCAGGTCGACGTACGTAGACGCGATCCGTTTGTAGTATGCGCTGCTCGGGATCTGCGCGCGACGCCCACAATGGCGTCCGGTGATCTCCAGGAACAATGATAACGGGATGCCTGATCTCTGAACCCAGTCTTTGGGCATACGCGACGCGACACTGACAGGGCGGAGTTACATATCGCGCCACCACCGCTGCAATCCGGTCTTGTGAGAAAGCCTCTAGGTGTCCCTGCTCCGGTGCAATTTCCGGGTGCCCCTGAGCCGTGTCGTCGAAACCAATAAATATTGCACCGCCTCCGCTGTTGGCCAGTGCTATAATCTCTTTCGCCAATCGCGCTCTCTCACGCTCCTCTGCCAGTCCTCCGAGCCAGTTTTTGACCTCAACGTAGAGGCCTTCTTGAAGGTTATTGATCAGCGCTTGAATTTGCTCGTCGGTCATAGACTACCATTGGCTTGCTGGCGCTCAGTGCCAGCACCGCGCTTGTGGACGTTTTTTCGCCGCGCAAGTTTGATGGGCCCGAGTGGGCGGGTTGGACGACTTTTTGCGGAGGCCGCCCACTCCGAATCGAGGATGCTCGGATATAGGTACAAATTCAAGGAAAGGGCGGTGTCCTCTCTTGCCTCTACAGCAGGCCTCACCTGCTGAAGGAACCTGAACATCGGACAACAGCCAGCCTGATTGGTTGGAGAGGTTTCCAGGTTCGCGGGCTG
>JAFECH010000232.1 GCA_018242255.1 Pseudomonadota bacterium
TTGCACGTCTGGATGTGATCATTTCGTCGTTCCTTGGAGAGACCGCGACCAACCTTCGCCGCCTCTTCGACTATGCGTCCAGGGAGCCTTGCGTTCTTTTCCTCGACGAGTTCGACGCACTCGCGCGCGCCCGCACGGATGCATCCGAGCACAACGAGCTGCGCCGAGTGGTCAACAGCCTTTTGATTTTCATCGATCGCTTCAAAGGCAACGGCCTGTTGCTTGCGGCGACAAATCTCGAATCTGCCCTTGATAATGCGGTGTGGCGTCGCTTTGACGAAGTTGTGTCGTTCGACCTCCCCTCGAACGAGCAAATAAAGCAGCTCCTCCAGCTTCAGTTCAAGAATTTCCCTGTTCAGTTCGATATTCCCAGTCAAACAACTCGGCTAACCGGTTTCTCTTACGCCGAGATCGAGCGCATAAGCCTTGAGGCCATCAAGACCGTCATCCTCAAGCGTCGCAAGGCGGTCAGCGAAACGGACTTCGCCACGTCCTTGAGGAACGAAATGCGCCGCAAGGCCGCTTCATCCAGAGTCAAATCTCAACGCTTTCCATAAAAATTATTCCCTATGGCCGATCATCTTCCCTTGCGTCGGCTGGAACGCACCGAGCCACGCCGAAAGCGATCAGCTCCCATGCGGCCGCCTCCCCGCGACGTGCCGGGACATGCGGCGCGCGTCGATGCCGAAATCGCGGAAGCCGTGCGCGAAACCCAAGCGCGACAGCCGGTCCAAGGCATCGATCCTGCCCTCATCCTCAAGGTTCAGATGTCGCGCCAGCTTGCCGAGGAAGATTGGCGCGCGGCAGGTTTTCAGGTGCTCGCGCAGGAGGCCGATAACATCCTGGTGCTTTTCTCATCAGATTTCGAACTGACCCAATTTCGTCAGCGCCTCGCGCAGTACCGAGGAGAGATTCCGGACGGACAGAAGCACCCGGTTCACAATGGGCTCTTTGCCAACATCGAGAGGATCGCGGCACTAGGACCCGATGACCGCATCGGCCCGCGCATGAAGGCAGAAGGCATTCAAAATGCCGCTGCCGTTGATGCGAGACGGCGGTTCACGGTGGACGTCGAAATTTGGGATGCGGCAACCGATGCGGAAAGGCAAGTCCGCGTTCAGAACCTGGCCAATTTCATTGAAGAGGAGGGCGGAGAAGTTCTCAGCCGCTATGTTGGAAAGGCTGGCCTCCTGCTTCTTCGAGCCAAAATCCGGGGCGCGCTTTTTAGACGCCTGCTGAACGTTACGGTAGTGGCGCAAATCGATCTGCCGCCCAGCCCCGACTTAGGCGAGCAAAATCCGCCGGATTTGCGGATCGATGATATGGATGATCCCGTTCCGCCGCCAGCAAATGCACCGATCATCGGCATCATTGATAGCGGACTGAGCGATCACCCGCTTTTGGCAGGAACCATCGTCGGACGCTTCGGAATTCCTGCCGCTCTCGGCGATGCCGACCTTTGGGGACACGGCACGCGCGTAACCAGCATCGCCGCTTTCGGCGACGTGCGAGAGTGCGTCGATCGACGTTCATTCGCCTCCCCTGTTCGCATCGTAAGCGCCAAGGTCGTCAATGATCAGGGCCGTTTCGATGATGCGGCAACAGTTCCCGAACAGATGGAATTGGCCATCCGCGAGCTGCGCCGGAGAGGTTGTCGCGTCATCAACATCTCCTTGGGAGACCAGGCGAAGATTCCCTATGATGGTGGGCGTTTGAGCCCATGGGCTTCGACCTTGGACATGATCGCAGCAGAGTTAGACGTGCTGATTATCGTCTCCGCTGGCAATCCGAAGTCTGGCGCAGGTGCCCCATGGGGTGACGTTGCCGAGGGGATTACCCGAGAATACCCGCGCTACCTCGTTCTGCCTTCGAACAGGTTGATTGATCCCGCAACGGCTGCATGCGCGATTACTGTTGGAAGTCTCGCGCATGGAAATGGTCTGCGCAACGATGATGGGGACGGAGCGGAAGTCCGGGCTTTGACCCAGCGTGATGACCCAAGCCCGCGCACGCGGGCCGGTCCAGGCACAGCCAACGCGATCAAACCCGACCTAT
>JAFECH010000233.1 GCA_018242255.1 Pseudomonadota bacterium
AGCTGCGGTGCCGAAGGTCCGGCACAACCTGCCATCACGCAAATTATGGGAAGCATTGAGAGGGCAACGACGGTCGACGACTTCATCTGCACACCCTCATCTTAAATGCACCCCAAAATGCTCTGCAGCTACGATTTCTAAAGGTGCTCCGTCCGAACTCGACTCAAGCTTCTTTCTAGCTCAAATTTTACGGGCTATTCGACCATCGAGATCAATAATGTTACCCCTCCAGCTATAGCGGCGCGTGAACCAAGCTGTTGGCCAAATTACCCAAATCATCAATTCCCGGCATAAGCATGCGCCGATGTAATTCCAACTGAAGGGCCAAGCCGCGGCGCGCGCCAACATTAAATCGACTGACACTGCGATGGCCAAGCTAACGGCTGCTGCGCTCCAGGGAAAACCAGTTACGCTAGCAAAGCTGACCGCCGCCAGAACCGGCACAAGGTAGCTGGACAAGGCTTCGCTTGCAAAGATCCAGGGATACGAGCGGCTGCGAAGCTGAGCCCATCGCATTTGACGGGCCCAGACGTCTCTGAAAGTGCGATTGCCAAGGGGTTGGTGGACAGGCCGTGACATCAGGCGAACGCGAAGGCCTGCTTTGCGCACGATTTTCGTGGCTGCTGAATCCTCTGCAACATCCGACGCTAAAGACGCAGGTCCGCCAGCGCAATCAAGCAGTTCCCTGCGAAATCCCATCGTTTTGCCATGGGCAAAACCTCGACCGAAGGCGTCGGCCGTTAGTAGGAAGCGTGCCTGGTATGTGTTCAAAAATGCGCATTCAACCCACGCCCAAAAGGATTTTGGTTCACTACCCAACGGTACAGCTGAAATTAGTCCTGCAATGTGGTCCGTTTCCGCCGCCCCCAAAAGCGATTCAATGTAATCTGTTGGTATAATGATGTTGGCGTCCGCAATGATGATCCAGTTCGATTTAACCGACTTCCAGGCTTTTTCGAGATTATCAAGTTTGGGATTGGCCGATACGGAGCTCCGCCCGATGAGAAGATCCGCTTGGACATTGGGGGTATCGACTATCAATTTCCTTACCAGAGCGGTTGCAGGCTCGTCATCGCTGGCGCCGCAAAAAATGAGATGGACTTGCGGGTATGACAGCGAAAAATAAGAGGCGAGCGTCCGATCCGCATTTTCATCCGAACCGGCAAATGGGATTAAAATCGTCACTGGTTCACAAGATTGCGGAATCCAAGTTTTGACGCCTTGGACGCGGCGCAATGTTAAGAGCGACGTCACAATCTGAACTGCGCAGGCTGTTAGATAAATGAAGCCCGAGATCAGTTCGCCGGTGAATGCCCCACTCGAAAACACGTCAGATAACAAATCCGGTCATCTTTGCAGCATTAGGACAGTTGCAAACTGTATAACTAGGCTTTCATTTCTTGAATAATAACTTCCGCTGGTTCTCGGTCGCGCCGCGGATCAATCGCGGAAATTTGTTTTCTGTCGCGCACAAACATTAGTCCTACGCAGCAAACGGCGCCGACAAAGACGAGTAGTCAGACGATATCAAACAGAGAAAATCTTCCCAAAACGGTTGTGAGCATTGGGATGTCGTCATTCATCGCGAGCACCAGTCCGCCGATGATTAGGATACGTAGTTCTGTCGGGCCGATGCCGTAGTGAGATACCTGCCACGTGCGAGCAAATTGCAGCCGTAAATGTCCATAGAACATCGTGAGGAGGCTGCCGAGAAGCGCCATGAGGGCAATATCAAGCCGCATAACAGTCGAGAAGCCGAGACCGAACAAAATAAAAAAGTGAGCTACGACGTCGGAAAATTGGTCGACAAAAAAGCCATAGCGCGGTCTCTCAATTTCCCTGTATCGGGCAAGCGAACCATCGAGCGAGTCGCCAAACCAATTGAGAAGCAGTCCGAAGATTGCAAGCAAGTAGAAGCCGCTTGAACTCCTGGAAGCTATACACCCAATGAAGAAAAGGCCAGCTCCGGCTACCCCAGTGAGCGTCAAGATATCGGGGGTAGTCCAGCCGGGCAAAGAACCCGCGATCGATGTCAAAAGT
>JAFECH010000234.1 GCA_018242255.1 Pseudomonadota bacterium
CATCGTCATCAGCGCGACCACGGTCTTGCCGGAGCCGACGTCGCCTTGCAGCAGGCGCAGCATCCGATGCGAAGCTGCAAGATCGGCTGTGATTTCTTCGAGCGCGTTTTTCTGCGAGCCGGTCAACGAGAACGGCAGCGCGGCGGCTATCTTGGCGCGGATCTCGCCGTTGCCCGACAGACGGCGACCGCGTTCGGTCTTGAGGTTGCGGCGGACCAGCGCGAAGGCCAGTTGACCAGCCAGAAGCTCGTCGAAGGCAAGGCGTTGCCAGGGTGCGGCGCCGCTCGAAACATCCTGCGCGTCGTCGGGGCGATGGACGCGTGAAATGGCATCCGTGAAGTTCGGCCAGTCGCGCGCCTTCAGCCACTGGGCCTCTTGCCATTCAGGAAATTCGGGAACGCGGGCGACAGCCTGACGGGCAGCCTTCAGCGCGATTTTTCCAGAGAGGCCGGCCGTCAGCGGATAGACCGGCTCCAGCATCGGCATCTCGTCGCGCGCTTCCGGCGACACGATGTAATCGGGGTGGGACATCTGAAGGTTATCGCCGTATCGCTCGATGCGGCCGGAGACGAAACGGATTTCGCCGACCGGAAGCTGGCGCTCGATGAACTTGTGCTCGGCATGGAAAAACACCAGATCGATGCGGCCGGTATCGTCTTCGCACGTCACTTTGTAGGGCGCCTTGGTGTTTCCGCGCGGCGACGGCTTGTGCTTCAGCACACGGAGTTCCAGGGTAACGATGGTGCCGGGGATCGCCTCGGTCAGGCGCGGTTGGCTGCGGCGGTCGATGACGCCAGTCGGCATGTGCCAGAGCACGTCGATGACCCTGGGCTCCGAGATGCCGGGGGGCAGTGCAAGGCACTTCTTCAGCAGCAGGATCAGGCGGGGGCCGATGCCTCCAAGCGTTTGTGCCGATGCGAAAAGCGGGTTCAGGAGGGCTGGTCGCATCGTCGAAAGGGGCCTGCAGTTGCTCGAAATCGCGGCCGCGCCCTAAGGTCGCGGCAATAAGCATCGTCCGCCGCGCTAGGCGAGCCAAGCTGTGGGCGCTATACGAGCCCTTCGCGAATGGCGCACCGTGACGGCCGGCCGGCACTCCGTCAAGCTGCCGGCGTCGCTTTATACCATTGCCATGCAACCCGAGCTGCAAATGACCGATGAACTGGAAACGCGCAGGCGGCGGGCTTCCTACCGTGCGCATCACCGTGGCACGAAGGAAATGGACGTTCTGGTCGGGCGTTATGCTGACGATCGGTTGCCGGGTTATTCTGGCGACGAGATCGCGCGCTTCGAGCGGTTTCTGACCATTCCCGATCCGGCGCTGCAGCAATGGATCTTTTCGGGCGAGGGATTTGCGGGCATCGAGTTCGAAGATCTTGTGAATGACATTCGCGCCTTTCATGGCCTCGGTGCCACGGCGAGCTAAGACGAGTTGATGACGACAGACGTTCAAAATTCACGCGCACTCTTTGCAGGCGTTCCGGAGGGCTTCGACGGCCGGGTTATCGCGGACGTGACGAAGGCTGCGCGCTCGGGCGATCTGCCGGGCATCCATCTGCACGTCGCACGCGACGACCGCCGGCTCGACGAATTGCAGGCAGCGGTGGCGTTCTTCGCGCCCGACGTTTCGATCGTACCATTCCCGTCGTGGGATACGGTGCCGTACGACCGCACGAGCCCCAATCCGGAAATCGTATCGAAGCGCATCACGGCGCTTGGGAAGCTCGCCGTCGGCGGACGCAAAAAGCCGACGCTGGTGCTGACGACCGTCAATTCGATTTTGCAGCGCGTGCCGCCGAGGAGCTTCATCCGCGGTGCGGTCAAGACGATTGCGCCCGGTCAGCGGCTCGATCCGGCCGACCTGATACGGCGGCTTGAGGCTTATGGCTACGACCGGTCCAGCACGGTGATGGAGCCCGGCGAGTACGCGCAGCGCGGCGGTATCGTCGATCTCTATCCACCGGGACGAAGCCTGCCGATCCGGCTCGACTTCTTTGGTGATCAACTCGAAACCATCAAGGCGTTCGACCCCGAAACGCAGC
>JAFECH010000235.1 GCA_018242255.1 Pseudomonadota bacterium
AGCACTCCCTTGGTAAGGGAGAGGTCGAGAGTTCAATCCCCTCCGGCAGCACCATCAAAATCCCCTTATTTTCTGGGCTTTTCTGGCGTGTCGGCGTCAAATGCGCCTGTTCGAACGTCTCGGGAACAAGTCGGAAACCGTATGCGACTGGTTACAGCAAACCTGTAACAAATCCGGTAACAACGTTCTTCCTATGTCCAGTGGAGGAGAGGCATGGTTCAGGCTCGGCGCTGACGAAAAGTTTCGATCGTGCGGGCTCGGAGGCGGAGTCCGCGAGGACGAGCGGTTCTCTGCGTGAGCGGCCGAGCCGCCGGATCATCGTTGTGCCCGTATCCATGCCTCGAGGTCGGGGAAGTCGTGGACGCAATTCTGGATAATGCGGTCGTAGATGAACTGGTCGCCGGCATCGTGCGTATTGCAGGCGAGGTAGTAATTTTGGCCGGCGTGGCTGAGGTAAATGATCCACTCGCCGGTCAGCTTCTGAGCAGCGGCGCGCTGATCGAACGGGTCACGCGCGATCCGATTGGCGAACGCCCTGATCGCTTCCTTCGTGAAGACGGGTGAAATAGCCGGGTCGAACACCTTTGCCGCAATCTTCTCGAGCCCATGATTGCCGAGGGCCAAGTTGATGTTGGTCAGCATGAAGTGGGCTGAGAAGAAGTGCTTATGCCATAGCCCCATGAGGGGAAGATTTTTAAATTGGCTTGGCGGTTTGGTGCCGGTGACGGTGGATCCGTTTTCGACGTCGTCAATGGCGGCGATAATGTCGAGTGGGCTGACGCCGAAGTGAATGTTGAGGATATAAATATCGAGCCAGATGAGCTCCGACATCCGTGCGGTGAGGTCGGTGTGGCCGAGAAGGGCATTGCGGAAGCGACGGAGATCTCCGCTTGTGATTCTTACTGATTGCCCCTTGATCGTGCCCGTATAGGTGCGTTGATTCATGCTTCGCAAGGGTGTGATTGGGGACCGGCTAAAGACGGTCGATCGATTTGGCGATTTCGGCGAGCACGTCGTCGAGGGTCGGCTTTTCGGCGTAGTAAAGCGCGGTGCTGTCCCTGAAGGCTTCTTTATAAACCGCCCGGATTGCTGGGCCGGAGAGCCTGAAGGCCTCGTTGCTGGCGATGACGGGATTGTCGCCGCCGCGAAAACGTTTTGCTTTGTGCGCGTGGTAGGCGTCAGTGCCGATGAAGGTCTGCACGTCGTGGAGCTTGAGCAGGGCACGGACATCGTAATAGTGGCGCATGAAGGGGCGCGGGCTGTCGTTCGTTTGCTGCTGCTGGCGGAACTTGGTCGAGATCGTTTGCAGCTTTTCGACGAAGGTAAAGCAGGGATCGTAGCAAAGCACCGCCCGCGCGCGATTATCGATGATGTCGGCGAGGGGGCTTGCGTGGTCATACATCCACGAGCTGATGTCTTGCGGTGTGTTGGGTGAGACGTCGTCGAAACCAGCTTCGAGCAAGACGCCGTCTTTTAAATCGGGCATGGGGGCGGTGTACGCTGTGTAGAAGAGCCGAATACCGCCGCTCATCAGCGTGGCGTTGTCGAACTCCGTATCGCGTTCGACTTTAGCGATGCCGTCGATTTTGATCGTCGCGGCCAGCCAGCCGTAGAAGGCGCGGCGGCTTTCGATGTGGGCGTGTTTTGTATGGTTTTTCCCAGTCTTGACGTTTTGGTCTTTCGGCGGTTCGATGCGGATATCGATATCCTCCGAGAAGCGGTCGATGATCTTGAAACCTTTGGAGAGCGAGGTGCCGCCTTTGAGTTCGAAGGCGAAACCGAGCCGTTTGAGGCCCCAGAGGCAGTGCATGATCCAGTAATCTTTTTCGACGAGCGCTGGATCGATGCCCTTGTCGGCGGCGACGATCCGGATCAGGTCTTTGAACTGTTTATGATTGTGAAGGAAGTCAGCCGGCATCGGGGATCAAGCGGGTTTCAGGGTATTGGCGAAAAACTTCTTTGCCCTGGCGCTGCCGTAAGCGTCGACGGCGCGTTTGAGCCGCGACGCGTCATAGGAGAGCAGGCGTTGTTTGACACG
>JAFECH010000236.1 GCA_018242255.1 Pseudomonadota bacterium
GGCGTAGACGAACGCGAATGCCGGCGCTAAGCGCAAGCGGGCTGGAGGAAAACGTAATGGCTCTTGGACACTCCCGGCGTAAGACCGCGCTACCGCTTTATGGTTTAGCGCTTGTGATTGTGCTCGGCGCTGCAGGTGTCGAATATGCCATGGGGCGTGTGCCGATGTGCGCGTGCGGCACAATCAAGCTTTGGCATGGGGTAGTAAAAAGCTCGGAAAATTCGCAACACCTGATCGACTGGTACACCTTCACGCACATTATCCACGGCTACCTTTTCTATTTGCTGTTGTGGCTTGCTGTGCCGCATTGGAGCATCCCCCAACGCTTTGTTGCGGCGGTTGCCTTAGAATCCCTTTGGGAGGTTCTCGAAAACTCTTCGTTCATCATAGATCGCTATCGAACAGCAACATTTTCCTTCGACTATTACGGGGACAGCATTCTCAACTCGATGTCCGACATCGCGGCCATGGCCATCGGTTTTATCTTGGCCGCCCGCTTGCCGGTCGCGGTGGTCGTCTTGCTCGGCATCGCGAGCGAAGCCCTCATGGCTTACACGATTAGGGACAATCTGTTTCTCAACATCGTCATGCTGATTCACCCGATCGATGCAATCAAGGCGTGGCAGGAGGCTGCGCCTGGATGATTAAATATCAACCAAAAGTGCCACGCTTGAACCACCGTTCGCCTTGAAGACTGAACGGACTAAATCGCTGCCGCCCATAAACTGTAAGCGCACACCGTCATCGTGATGTAAGCAACCACGAAACAAACTAGTCGCTACTCATCTGTCGCAAACATTGTTCTGTAGGCTGCGAATTGTACCGAGAATGGACTACTTATGAGCGACGCCCAATTCCTCCACAGCGTGGATAAGAAGTCTCTCAACTTTTTCATGAGCCCGCACGCCCCCAAAGAAATCATCGGGGACGATAAACGACAGCAGGCAATAGCTCAGTCGAGCTCTCGCAGGCAGGCCGCTCGAAACCCTCGGCTTGGTGCGGGCTCAGCTATGGCTTTGGTTCATCGGCATGATCGTGACGACGTTTCCATGGCACTGGGTCGGCATTCTCGGACTGCCGCGTCGGATGGCCTATTTCGAACTCTCAAATGCCGCACTGGCGTCGGCCGCGTTTTCACTCACCTTGTCGACTATCGGTGCAGTCATCCTGCTGATCTCCGCGTTACTGTTCTTTGTCGTATTCAGCCCACTCGTAAGCCCTAGCCGGCGCCCTTCCCGCCGTTCTCTAACGGATATCAAAGTCAACGCGCCGCCCGATTGCGTCCCTCCGCCATGGGCGCTATTGCTAACTTAGCTGACACAATGGAAATGTGGTTTCATGGACCGGGACTACACCATTCTGATTGTTGCGCGTGATGAAGGCGCCTGGACCGAACTGGCCTACGTTCTGGCCGACCGCAACGGCTATCGCGTGCTCGCCGCCACCACCGTATCGGATGCCCAGCAGCTCATACGGGATGTTCACATCGACTTGGTCGTTGCCGACGAGGGAACCAAGGATTTCGACGGCTGCGCGTTCCTTTCCAATTTGCGTATCTCCAACCCCGATATCGTTCGCGTTCTCGTTCTCACCAAAACAGTGAGCCGCCAATCGAAGGCATTCAAAGAAGCCTCTGTTTATCAGTATGTCCGCAAGCCTCTCGAGGTCGAGCAAATCGCGCTCATCGTCAAACGCGGGCTTGAAAGCCGCGAACTCGCGCGCCGCCATCGCCTGATTTCCCGCGAATTCAAGATGAGCGATGACAGCATCGCCTATCATCCGCCGCACGACTTGCGCCTGAGCCGTGAAGGCCAACAGTTCGAAAAGCTCGTCTACGTCAGCGAAAAAATGGCCGCCATATGCGAGATGGCGAAGACCGCAGCGAAAACTGACCTGCCTATCCTCATTCAAGGTGAAACCGGAACCGGCAAGGAACTTCTCGCCCGCGCGATACACTATAACTCGTCGCGAAAATCGAGCCCTCTCCTCATGCAGAACTGTGGAGGAATGATCGACGAGCTGCT
>JAFECH010000237.1 GCA_018242255.1 Pseudomonadota bacterium
GGCCTTAAATGCTGCCTCAACCTGCGATTCAGGAGACGCAGCGGCGGCGCTGACCGACAGATTCTCATACGGACGATCAAGCAGCGCTTCGATCTGTGGTCGCCACAAATAGAGCGCCCCGGTGCACGACAGCCAAATGACGAAGGGTACGCAAAACAGGCCAGCGTAAAAGTGCCAGCGCCACACAGCGTTATACCAGCGCGAATTCATGTGCAGTCTTCCATTGCGCTCTAGAGATCTTCGACACGTTTCGAACTGCGCGCTTGCGCAGAGAGACTTTCCAAGGAGTGGATGGCGTACGCGGACGCTTTCCGGCCGAGGCAGCTAGAACGGACGGCAGTTTTGTCATTTCTTGCGGCCTCGGGTTTGATGTTCGCTCACCACTTGTACTGCATGCCGCCATAGATGGCGCGGCCATCGCCCGGACTGAAGATTTCGGAATTTGCTGTGGCTGTATCGGCGGTGAGCACGGCCGAGATATAATGCTTATCGAAGAGATTGCGTCCCTCAAGATACGCGGACCATCCCCTGTCGCGCTCAATGCCGATCCTGAAGTTGGAGAGTTCAAAGGGGTCGACCGTGACATTGTTGGCATTGTCCGCGTAGTAGGACCGCGGCACCCACTCGACATTTGGTCCGATATAAAAACCGTTCGGCTGTCTGTAGAGCACCTCGGCACGCACGTAGTGCGGAGGCGCCCCCGGCAAGCGATTGTTGCCGTGGACTGGATCGTCGTCGAAGAAGAAATCGCTCAATGTATAATCGACGTTGAACCAGAAGCTGTCCCCCTTGGCATAGACCGATTTGAGGAAGGCAATGCTGAAGCCAGCTTCGAGGCCCTGATGCACTGTGCGGTCTGCGTTTACTACGGTGCAGAGACTGTACGGCGATGTCGTGAGGCATTGCAGCTCGTCCCTGATATCGGCGCGGTAAAGAGAAACATCCCACTTCATGTCCGAGGTCCGACCGCGCGTTCCGATTTCGTAGGTGGTCGCGGTTTGCGCATTGAGATTTGAGCTTGCCGGCGTTGCAAACGTATTGGCGTCGAAGGTTGGCACTTCCGCACTGCGCGAGATGTTGCCGAACACTTGCCACGAAGCGTCGACGTTCCACAGCAAACCGGCCTTCGGGCTGAAAAGGCTATAGGTGCGGCCGCCGGACTGATCGCCATCCGACAGAATGCGATCGTTCTGGTCACGGACAGCGTACATGTATTGGCCTCCCGCCACAAAAGCGACATTGGATAAGAAGTAAAAGCTGTTCTCGCCGTACACTGAATGATTCTGCGACGTCCACAACTGGGATGTCAGCAGCGGACCCCTCACGGCGTTGCCTAAGTTCGCGTACTCTCGATAGTCGGTCGTGCCATCAAGCGAAGTAAAGCCGACAACGAGCTGGTTGCGGAAGTCTCCAATCATTCGATTGTCTGTGGCGCGTGCAAAGCCGCCATAATCGGTGACATTGTAGTCGAGGTACCGATAAATGGGGTGATCGACGTCGCGCAAGTGAGTGAAGACACCGAAGTCCACGGTCGTCGGACCAAACCGCAGAGTTGTCTTGTTGGCGATCCGCACGGAATCAATGTTGCGCTGCTCATCGAGCTGCACGAACTCGGGATTTGCAGACCGCGGCGAATCTAGTGCTGCTGCCTTCGAAACTTCACCGGGCAAATGTGCGCGCCACGAGTTCGCATTGACGTAAAAGCGGGTCTCGGCATCTGGCGAGAGTTGATAGCCGAGGTTGGCGTTGAGGCGCTCCGTCTGACCCTCGCTGTGTTCTCGGTAGCCGTCCTGCCTTTCGGCTGAGGTGGTGATGAACCAATCCCACGGCCCACTTGCGCCGCCGCTGCTGGCCTGCGCGCGGATGTAACCGAAGCTGCCTGCATCAACCCGGCTTTCGAAGGCGTCCGCATCACGACCTGTCGGCGTGACGAAATTGACCGCGCCGCCCAGCGAGTTGGAGCCATAACGCAACGCATTGGCACCTTTAAATACCTCGACATAGCGATAGGCGCTC
>JAFECH010000238.1 GCA_018242255.1 Pseudomonadota bacterium
TGACATCAGACCGTTTGTCGAAGATGCTCGGGTGTGGAGATTCGAGCGCTCTCTCTGGCGTTCATTGGTGCGCGGGTATGGCCCTACGGTCGATGGGCCAAGATATGTCCAGCAGGTCGTTGAGCCAATGTTCATCCTCTTGTCCCGCGTGCGGTCTTCGGATGGGCTGCGACGGCTGCTTGTTTCCTGTTTAGGGACGAGCACTGCATCGAAATCGATCCTTCAAGTCTCACCGAGGAAGCCTTTCGAGCGCTGGCCGATCGACGTGCGTCAAGAGGCCATGCGCTGGCTCTCTGTGGTTTTTCAGAGCTGGCCCTTGTCATTCGTGGAGCGGTGCGAGGCTCACAAGATCAGAAGCTACGCGATCTGGGGCGACTACAATTTTGTTCCGTACTGGTTCGCCAGTGTCGTCGATCAGCATTTGCACCGGCCGTGGTACGCGCCGAGAGAGCAAGAAGTCTTGTCGGTGCGGCGGGCGATCCGCGCTGCGGGGCAACCGGACACCTACTGCAACCAAAGGCGGTGGCTCGGCCGGTACTATCAGAAGCGGCCGTTCATGACGAAAATCACCGATGGCGTAAAGCCGCTACAATTCGAGCTCTTCGAATCTCAGGGCCAGATCGGCCTCATGAGGCTGAAGGTCGAAGCGATAGCGCGGATTTGCTTCCTTCTGCGCGGAATTGTGACGCGTCTTGTCCATCGGATGGAGAGCGTGCTCATCAACCTGAAAAGGCACCACGGTGTGTAGCGCGTCATCATCTTCATCACTGGCGTCCTGATCGAAAACGGTAAATCGCACTGTCGATCTGGTTACCCACTCTAGCTCCGCAGGCTACAAAAGCAGAAGGCGCCCATTCGGACGCCTTCTGCTCGAAGCTTGGTTGTCGGGGTTGCCTATTGGCGCTTTCGCGTTATCTCAGCTCCAGGGCTGAGGGCCTTGCGGCCAGGGGGCGCCCCTCCAAAGGAGGTTCCGATTAACGCCACTAACCAAAATGATACAGATTTCGGAGTCTAAGTCAACGCTTCTTGCGATCGTAGTTTATCTTGCCGCCGTTCATGAGCCTGAACAAAATATCTCTGTTTTCATAAAGATGGTGCTCCTTACCCGGTAAAGCAAGCCGTTGAGATTCTGCGACTGGGTAAGCGGACACAACTTTCAGCGAGAAGCGGCGAACGGCCGCATCCAGTTGCAATCGGTAAAAAATTGCGTAGTCCGCTTCTTCCAGCATGAAGTACTGTCTGCCGCCCTTTTGGTTTCGGCAGGCCCGCGAGTGCTCCCGCTCATATTTGGATCTCAGCAGCGTCGGCAACCCTTGGCTGCGCGCAATACGTGCCTCCGAAAGATAACGGAGATCTCCTTGGTACCTGAAGGGAGGTCCTACCTCTTTTTCGTCAGTGAATACGTGGTGTCCAAAATCAACTACCACGGTGGCATTTGAACCGTCTTTCAAGGCAACAGAAAAATCAAAGGGCCGAAGATGGGATATGCTGAATATTCTTTCACTTGCTCGCAAGTCATTCCAGACTACCCCAGGCCAATGCGCGTCCAATGCCCCTTCGACGGCAGTGGCTGGCTGAGGCTCTGGCTCAGGTAACCGTTCATTGGCGCGCGCAACTTGCCCGTCCGGTCGATCCGTTACATCATCCGCCCTCTTTCGAAGCGTAAGAATGGGGCGTTTTTCCGACCCGTCTGTCGATTCGCTCATCGTTCCATTCGTCCCGCTAATGCCCTCGGGCCAATCCGGTGCTGTCTAGGCGCTAGCACCCTGAGACCGATGCTGTCGACTCGAATGAGTTAGGCGCTGAAGGGGGTTGCAGGCCCATTGATGTCTCGAAACGGCGGCAGCACGTCGAGCTCCGGGATCCGCAACAGTAGTTGGTTCGCTGGTACGACTAGGGCGCCATAGCGTTCTTTGTTGGTGAGTTTGGGGAGGTTCGTATAGGTCATAAAGACCGAGTTGACGTGAATATCACCCGTCGGGTCAATCAAAATGAAG
>JAFECH010000239.1 GCA_018242255.1 Pseudomonadota bacterium
GTACGGAATGTCAGACCAACTTCATCTTCAAATCGACGCTCTAGGGATCGCACCGAGGCACCGACCTCGGCCGCCCAGTGATTAATGTCTCGCTTGTCCCCGGGGGAGGCAAATAATGCATCACAAATTTGGTGCAGGCTTTTGCTGCGTGGCCATGGCAGGGAGAAGTCCTGCGGAGAAAGACGACGTAGCTGAGAGATGGTCAATCTCTCGACTTGGGAAACGTAAACATCATCCTCACGCCGTTTGCCGAAGCTGGCGAGTTCCAGAATAAGCGCCTTAAAGAGCGGCGTGACATCGAAGACTGTGCTTGTCCGCGGCATGGAAGGGCTTCTACCGGAGGCGACATAAAGGCTTCGAAACTCGGCGCCAGTGGATGTGGCGGTGGTATGCATCACCCTCTGTGGAATCCAGATGGCTTGGTCGGGTGTCACAACGTGCCAGGAATCTTCCACTGCAACTGATAAAGTTCCCGAGATCGCATAAACCAGCTGATGCCATTCGTGACGATGCATCGGAAAGGTGCTGCGAGCGGGAAGCACCTGTGAGCGTAGGAATAGCGGTCGCGCAAGCGCCCTTATTTCTGGTAGCTTGATCGTTTTCCAATCGGTATCGGCTTTTGGCATGTCGCAGGTTTGGCAGCTCATCGATAGCTTTTGGCAGCTTATCGAAAGCCGGAAATGCATTCAACCGCTATGCTTTCCCCGAAATTCGCGGTCTTACGTTTCTTATTGAGGCTGTCCATGCCTTCATCAATCACGAAGGGGTTCAGGCAGTTGCTCGCTGAAGCCTCGGCGAAAATTCAGACAAGAAGCGTAGAAGAGGCGAGACGGTATCTGGACAATTTAGAGGCCCTCTTTGTCGATATACGCGATGTTCGAGAACTCGCACGCGATGGCATGATTCCAGGCGCATTTCATGCGCCGCGCGGCATGCTGGAGTTCTGGGTCGATCCGGAGAGCCCTTATTTCAAGCCGATCTTGAATACGGAAAAACAACTTATTCTTTACTGTCAATCTGGCTGGCGCTCCGCTCTCGCGACCGCAACCCTCGTTGATATAGGGCTTAAGAACGTTAGCCATATCGAGGGTGGTTTCACCGCCTGGAAAGAGGCCGGCGGCCCGTCGATGGAAGCGAAGAACACTCATGCGGGTAAAGCATCATAACAATGGGGAGAGGACGTCGATGAAACGAATTGCGATTATCGGCTTACTTGTTGCAGGCTCTGCAACGGGGGCGGAGGCCTTAGAGGCAAAGGCTATCGGAATTGGCGAAAAAAGCATCGGAAAAATAGCCGGAAACCTTTTTGCTTCTATGATCACGACGGAGGAGACAATGTCTCCGCCATGTTTTTGCGTGCGTGTTTGACGGCTACTCCAAGCTCATGGACGCACTGTCCCCAGGACGACGGCCGGAAAGAGGAGGACCGGACATCCCGGCTCATCTCCTGCCCAAGCAGACCAACGCGCGCGGCAGCTTCGCCGATGACGGGCTGGGTCGATAAGTCTTCCCACCTTCCCAAAATTGCTTTGGAGACGATCACTGTGCTGATAATTGAAAAAAGACAGATTCTGCGCGCATCCTCGTCTGCAAGAACGGCAAGATTTCACGAGTCTATGTCGATCCTTATTCGTTGCGGGTCCTTAATGTCATGGAAGAAGAGAGTCGGCCATTCAATGTGATCTTTCATCTCCATGGCGAACTTTTTGCCGGTGCTTTTGGGAGCTATCTGGTCGAAATCGCGGCATGCTGGACGATCGTGATGCTCATAACCGGCATGTATCTCTGGTGGCCGCGCGGTCGCGGGCTCGGTGGCGTCGTCTATCCGCGCTTGCGGCGTGGCGGGCGAATATTCTGGCGCGATATTCACGCGAGGGCAGGATTTTGGGTTTCGCTCTTTGCCTTGGGTCTGATTTTGACGGGGCTTCCGTGGGCGAAGGGTTGGGGCACCTATTTGATGGAAATCCGCGAACTCACCAGGACGGCGCGCGG
>JAFECH010000023.1 GCA_018242255.1 Pseudomonadota bacterium
ATTCGCATCGCGCTACCTCGGTGTTGGGGCGCCGCGCCGATGACAGGCTGGAGCGGCGCGATCCACGAGATCGCCGGGCGGGCCAGAGAGCATGACGAGAAGCAGGTCCGAATCTATCTAACGGCGTCGTTTGTTCCGCTTCTGACCCCAGCACTTTTCGATTGTGTGACAGTTGGAGGTAAATGCGCGAACAATCTGCAATTTAACCTCAACGAAAGCCTCAGTGCTCGGCTCGCGCAGCGTCGTTCTCGCTCAAACGGGCGATTCGCCGCCACGTCATGTAGGCGCGGATATCGGTAAACTGCCCGTCGGCGAGACGGGCAATCGGCAGCGCTTCCCCGTCCTGATGGATGATCTCGGCCATGATCCAACGGTCGGAAAATTGCTCATCCGCCAGCCCGTCGAATGCCGGGCGCGGCACGCGATATTTGATTTCGATGATTTCGCCCACAGCAAGATCAGAAATGCCGCCAGCCATGTGGGTGCTCCTGAATGGTTTACGGAGCGGCGTGAGTAGACGCGAATTTTTTCAGTTCCGTGGCAGTTCGTGTCGGGCCGGATTGCAAGTCGTTAATGCGCGAGGCGAGTAACAGCGCAAACGCGGCCCTTTCCGATCCGGCGCTTCAGCTTGCCGCGTTTTCATCCTCGACCGACAAAAGTCTGGTACGCCCGGCGCTTGCGTCTTGATATGCCGGGCCGGAGACCAAGTCGGATCTTGGAGGAATTGGAATGAAGAAGTGGTTGGGGCTTGTGACCGCCTTGGCGGGATTAGGCCTCGCGACTCCGGCGTCGGCCAATCAGGACGTCGAAGCGCTCTCCGGCGACCCTGCAAATTGGGCGATACAATCCGGCGATTACAGCGGCCATCGCTATTCGAAGCTCGACCAGATCAACGCCTCGAACGTCGGTGACCTTCGAGTCGCGTGGACGTTCTCGACCGGCGTGCTGCGCGGTCACGAAGGTGGACCGCTAGTGATCGGCGACATCATGTATCTCGTGACGCCGTTCCCGAACATCGTGATGGCGCTTGACCTCGCGCATGAACAGAAGATCCTTTGGAAGTATCAGCCCAAGCAGGACCCGTTCGCCGCCGCCGTCATGTGTTGCGACACGGTCGATCGCGGCGTGCAATACGCCGAGGGCAAGATCCTAGTGCACACCGCGGACACGTCGCTCATCGCGCTCGATGCCAAGACCGGCACAGAAATCTGGAAGGTCAAGGAAGACGATCCGAAGAATGGCGCTTCCGGCACCGGAGCGCCGCTCGTTGTGAAAGACAAGGTGATCGTCGGCGTCTCGGGCGGCGAGTTCGGCGTCCGCTGCTATATCACCGCCTACGATTTGAATTCCGGCCAGCGCGTCTGGCGCGCCTATTCGATGGGACCGGACGCCGACATGCTGATCGATCCTGACAAAACCACGTCGCTCGGCAAGCCGGTCGGCAAGGATTCCTCGCTCAACTCGTGGAACGGCGACCAGTGGAAGATCGGCGGCGGACCCGTCTGGGGCTACATGGCCTACGATCCTGACCTCAATCTGGTCTACTACGGCTCCGGCAATCCTTCGACTTGGAACCCGGTGCAGCGCGCCGGCCCCGGCGGCAAGCGCATAGACCAGAAATGGTCGCAAACGATTTTCGCGCGTGACGCCGACACCGGCATCGCCAAGTGGGTCTATCAGATGACCCCCTTCGACGAATGGGATTACGACGGCGTCAACGAACCCATCTTGACCAATCTCGATATCGACGGCGTCAAGCGCAAGGCGCTGACCCACTTCGACCGCAATGGTTTCGGCTACACGCTCGATCGCGTGACTGGAGAACTGCTCATCGCGGAAAAATTCGAACCGGACGTCAATTGGGCGACGAAAATCGTGACGGACAGGAATGATCCGCAATACGGCCGCCCGCTTATCAATAAGAAGTTCTCGCCCTTCGAGACCGGAACGGACGATGTGACGAAAGGCATTTGCCCGTCATCGATGGGCGCGAAGAACCAGCAGCCCGCAGCCTATTCACCGCTGACGAACCTGTTCTACGTGCCTGTGACGCATCTCTGCATGGATATGGAAGCGTTCAAAGTCTCCTATCAGGTTGGCCAGCCGTACGTCGGCGCAACGCTGACGATGTTTCCTGCACCCGGCGCCAACGGCAACACGGGCGCCTTCATCGCCTGGGATGGCGCCAAGGGAAAAATCGTGTGGTCGAAGCCGGAACGCTTCGCGGTATGGTCCGGCGCACTGACCACGGCCGGCGGCATCGTCTTTTACGGCACGCTCGAAGGCTATCTGAAAGCGGTGGACCAGAGGACCGGCAAGGAGCTTTTCAAGTTCAAGACGCCGTCCGGCATCGTCGGCAATCCGATGACCTACATGCACGATGGTAAGCAGTATGTCGCTGTGCTCTCAGGTGTCGGCGGGTGGGCCGGCATTGGGCTCGCCGCAGGCTTGAGCGATCCCGAAGACGGCTCCGGCGCGGTCGGCGGCTTTGCTTCGCTGTCGAACTATACGGGCCTCGGCGGCACGCTGACGGTCTTCGCCTTGCCGTAACGAAAACCGCAAGCTGCGGTCAGGAAAATCGCAGCTTGCCGTCGTATTTCACGGCCCAGGCTTCGCCCTTGCCTTTGGCTTCCGATTTCTCGCCGGTCGGCGGAATGACGTCGCCGATAATGACAGGCTCTTCGCCCGCCGCTGTCAGCGCTGCGATCACGTCGTCGACACGCGCCTTGGAGACAACTGCAATCATGCCGATGCCGCAGTTGAACGTGCGCAGCAGTTCGGTAGCCGGAATATTGCCTGTCTTTGCCAGCCATTCGAATACGGGCGGCGCCGCAAACGACGACAGGTCGATCCGCGCCGCAACGTCCTTCGGCATGACTCGCGGCACGTTCTCCGAAAGCCCGCCACCGGTGATATGCGACAGCGCTTTGATCGCACCGTTCAAGCCGGAGCCGCCCGTCGCGCGGATCGCGCTGATGAGCGGCTTGACATAGATCCGCGTCGGCGTCAGCAGCGCTTCCGACACCGTCTCATTTTGCAAACTTGCAAATGGCGCGGGTGCGTTCCAATCGAGCTTTGCATGCTCGACAAGCTTGCGCACGAGGCTGTAACCGTTCGAATGCACGCCGGACGACTTGAGGCCGATCAGAATGTCGCCGACGCCGACATCGGCGCGTGGCAGGATTTCGTCGCGTTCGACGGCGCCGACCGAGAAACCCGCAAGATCATAATCGCCGCTTTTATAAAGGCCAGGCATCTCGGCCGTCTCGCCGCCGATCAGTGCGCAACCGGCGAGCCGGCAGCCCTCCGCAATTCCGGCGATGACGTCGCGCGCAGCGCTCACGTCGAGCTTCCCGACCGCGAAATAGTCGAGAAAGAAAAGCGGCTCCGCTCCCTGCACGACGAGATCGTTGACGCACATCGCGACGAGATCGATGCCGATGGTCGCGTGCCGCCCGGTGTCGATCGCAATCTTGAGCTTCGTGCCGACGCCGTCATTTGCAGCGACAAGGATCGGATCGCGAAAGCCCGTGCGCTTCAGGTCGAAAAGACCGCCAAATCCGCCAAGGTCGACATCGGCGCCGGGACGGCTCGTCGACTTCGCCAGCGGCTTGATAGCTGCGACAAGCGCATTTCCTGCGTCAATATCTACACCCGCGTCGGCGTAGGTGATGGGTTTTTGCGAATTTTGGTCAGCCGCGGACATCAATCCTCGTGGTCGTTTGGAATGCCGGATGCAACAGGGTGAGCGGTCTTCGAAGCATCGCAGCGGGGAAAGGTTCGGTTAAACTCACTTTTGCCCCATTGCCAACCCGTCATGGGGGTCGTAGCAGCGACTGGACCCGAGAGCAAACGAAGCACTGATCTCTGGGTTCCACGGGATGTCGCAGCGCTGGTCTGGCCGGCTGGAATGGTCCTGCAACACGACAAAGATGGGGGATTAACGGTGCTTGCGAGCCGCTGCCTCGCCGTCGCTATTCTGATCTCGTCCGCTTTCGCGGGCCTTCATGTCGCGCCTGCCCGCGCCGATTCCGACGCGCCTTATACAGTCGGCAACTATCCCGTCGAGGCCACCGCTGCCAACGCGGTTGCGGCCAAAGAGCAGGCCATGAGCGATGGCCAGCGCGCCGCGTTCCGCTCGCTTTTGAAACGCCTCGTTCCCGTCACGGCCTATAAGCAGTTGGACCGCCTTCGCGACGTGAAGGCGGGCGATCTGATATCGGGCATTTCGGTGCGTTCGGAACGCAATTCGTCGACGACCTACTATGCCGGCCTCGATTTCTCGTTTCAGCCGGACGGGGTGCGTTCGCTTCTGACGCAGCAAGGCATTCCCTTCGTCGATCAGCAGGCCCCGCCGCTGACGGTCGTGACAGTCCTCTTGCAGGGTACTCCTCCGGCCGCGAGCAACGACAGAGGTCTGTGGCGCCGCGCTTGGTCCAGCCTCGATCTGACACACACCATCACGCCCATCGTCATCAAGGATTTGAAGCCGTCGGTCCAGACCGACACTGTGACGGCGCTGATGGCCGGGCAGGACAGCGCCCTGCAAAAGCTCAAAGCCGAGTACGGCGAAGGCCTGGTCGTCCTCGCCATCGCAGAGCCGGATATTGCGGCCAAGCGGCTGAACGTAACGATCGCGGGTAGTGACGCCGTCGGCGGCCTGTTGTTGAAGCGGGTCTATCGTATCAACGACGGCGATCTCGATTACGCCTCGCAATTGGCGGCCGTCATATCGCTCGGGATCTTGGAGGGCCGTTGGAAGGCAGTCAAAGCCGGCGTCCTCGACACGGCGGCAACTCCACCGTCGAACATGCCCGTGTGGGCCGCCGCGACGACCGGCAATGGCCAGGACGTGTCGCTGACCGTCGTCTTCGCCAATTCCGATCAATGGGACGAGATGCGTGGGCAACTTCTCAATACGCCCGGCGTCGATGCATTGAATATCGGATCAGTGAACGATCGCAGTGCTGACGTGTCGCTTAAATATCCCGGCGGCGCGGTAAGTCTTGCGAACGCGCTGGGCGCTCGCGGGTTAAGCCTCGCGAATACATCTTCCGGTTGGGTTTTGCGCCCAAGCTATTGAAATAAAATGATAAAGATTGAGCGCTTAAGCTCGGCGGGACGAGTTCGTCTCGCCGCAAACGATATGCATTCCTCCCTTATGATTTACTGCACCGCAAAGGAGGTTGTTCTCGACGAGATAAACGTCGAGAGAGTAGGTTCGCGCCGCCCGGGTATCGAGATGGCCGGGTTTCAGGGAGAGACGGGGACAATAACGGCGTGAGCATTCCAAATCTAATTACGCTCGGTCGGGTTATCCTCGTACCTGTGGTCTTCTGGCTTTTGCTGACCGGCGAGCTGCAAGCAGCATTTCTGGCATTTGTCGTCGCCGGTATTTCCGACGCGGTCGATGGCTTCCTTGCGAAGCGCTTCAACTGGGAAACAGAGCTCGGCGCCTATCTCGATCCGCTTGCTGATAAATTGCTGATCGTCTGTATCTTCATCGCCCTGGGCGTGACGGGTCGACTGCCGTCATGGCTGGTAATCCTGGTCGTATCCCGCGACGTGCTGATCGTCATCGCCGTCGTGCTGTCTTGGCTTCTCGATCATCCGACGCCGATGAAGCCACTCGCCATCAGCAAGATGAACACTGTTGCTCAAATCGTCCTGGCTGGAACAGTGCTGGCCGACGAAGCGTTCGGCCTGAGGCTGAAAGGCCCGGTACAACTCCTGACACTGCTCGCCGCTGCCACCACGGTTGCCTCCCTCGTTGCTTATTTGCGTATCTGGCTGCGTCACATGACGGTTTACGAAACTCCTGGCTCGAAAAGCTGAGCATTTAAGGTCATGCTGTTTGGGGATGCTTCGGCAGTTGGGTGAGGATCGCGATCCATGCATTTTGAGCGGCACGCGCTGTTCTGGGCGGCGACGGCGTTGCTGTTTGCCTATATCGTTCAACTCATCGCCCCGGCATTGCTGCCATTTGCGATCGGCCTCACGCTCGCTTACTTCCTGAGCCCCGTCGTCGATGCCATGGGGCGCGTCGGCATTCCGCGCTGGATCGCGACGATCTTGCTCGTCGCGGCATCGACGTTGGTGATCGTTCTGGCCTTGGTCTTTGTCGTTCCGATCCTGTTGCAACAGGCGGCAGGGCTGCTTGAAAGTGCACCCGGCGCCATCGACCGGTTGAAAACGCTGATAGAGACAACGGCGCGCGATCAATTGGGGCCGCGCTATCCTGAAGCCGAGGCGACAGTTCGAAGTGCCCTCGACAGTCTTTCGGCTGCGACGCCGTCGCTGCTCGGCAGCATCGCCCAGGGCGTCTGGAGTCAAGGCACGGCCGCCTACAACTTCTTCACCGTCATCCTGATCACGCCGGTGGTCTTCTTCTACGTGCTTCTCGATTGGCCTTCCATCGTCGCGAAAATCGATTCCTGGCTGCCGCGAGACGAAGCCGATCAGGTTCGCGCGCTCGCCACCGAGATCGATTCCCGCATCTCGGCGTTTATCCGCGGGCAGGGCGTCGTGTGCATCCTGCTCGCGATCTACTATGCGCTGGCCTACAGCTTCGCCGGGTTGAACTATGGACTGCTTGTCGGCGTGGCGACCGGGCTTGCAGCGTTCATTCCGGTCTTTGGCTGGTCGATCGGCGCGGTCGTCGCCGTATTGCTCGCGATCGTCCAATTCTGGCCTGAGCTGACGCCGATCTTCGTCATAATCGGTATCCTGCTCGGCGGGCAGGCACTCGAGTCGGCGATTTTAAGCCCCTATATCATCGGCTCCGAAGTCGGCCTTCATCCCGTCTGGGTGATTTTTGCTCTGTTGACCTTCAGCTATCTGTTCGGATTTTTGGGTCTTCTCGTTGCCGTGCCGGTTTCCGCCGCAATCGGCGTGCTCGTACGCTTCGCGCTCGAAAAATATCTCGCCTCGTCCGTCTATCAGGGGGAGGTCGAAGCGGCGCCAAAGGATCCGCAGCAACTCTAGTCCATGACGACGACGCCACAGCAGCTTGTCTTTGAACTTCCGCACCGCGCGGCTATGGGACTCGAGGATTTTCTCGTCTCGGAGTCGAACGCGGCGGCGGTGAGCCTTGTCGACCGCTGGCCCGATTGGCCCATCGGCGCGGCCGTCATCGCAGGCGCAAAGGGAAGCGGCAAAACCCATCTCGCCAACGTCTGGCTGACGCGCGCTGGCGCGACGGTGTTCGACGCTTCCCAGATTTCGCGTGAAACCGTTCCCAAGGTTGCAGCAGCCGGCGCGGTCCTGATCGAAGACATCCAGAACGCCGCCGACGAAGCCGCGCTGTTTCACCTTTTGAACCTCGTGCGCGAGCAACGGCTGCAGATCCTGCTGACGACCGACACCGCTCCTGGCGATCTCCCGATCACCCTGCCGGACTTTCGCTCCCGGCTGAAAGCCCTGCCGCTCGCAACCATCGAGCCGCCGGATGATGCGCTGTTGCGCGCCGTCCTCGTTAAGCTCTTCGCCGACCGGCAGCTGAGCGTCGAACCGCAACTCATCGACTACGTCCTCGTTCGCATGGAGCGATCGATGCTGGCGGCCGAGCGGTTTGTGTCGGCCGCTGACCGCCGGGCGCTCGCCCTGCAGCGGCGGGTGACGCGCGCGATTGCCGCTGCCACGCTTGACGCACTGGGCTATTGAATCAGCTTAAGAATTGGCTGTCACCCATCCATTCGTCATTTGGGTGTAAACCTACTATATGGATTTCCTGAACCGGATTTCGGAGCATTCCCCCACCATGGCGACCGTGAAAAGCAGAAGCAGCAAGGCAGACCTTCAGGCCATACCTCAGGGCCCCGATCGCTTCTACAATCGCGAGCTGTCGTGGCTTCAGTTCAATCGCCGCGTCCTGGAAGAAGCAGGCAACCGCCAGCATCCATTGCTCGAACGGCTGCGGTTCCTATCGATTGCCGCTGCGAACCTCGACGAATTCTACATGGTGCGCGCGGCCGGCGTGTACGGCCAGATCCGCGCCGGTGTCACAACTCTGTCGCAAGACGGCATGACGCCGATGCAACAGCTCGCTGCCATCAATAAGTTTGTGACAGGCCTCGTCGCCGATGAGCAGTTAAACTGGCGAACCATCAAGGACGAGCTTGGCGCGGCCGGGCTTCACGTTCTTCAGCCAAACGATCTGACCGATAGCGAACGCGCCTATTTGGAGAAGCTCTTTCTGAGCCGCATCTTCCCGATCCTGACGCCCATTGCCGCCGATCCCGCGCATCCGTTTCCTTTCATTCTCAACAAGGCGATGACGATCGCAGTCGAGATGATGCGCCCCATCGACGGCAAGACCATGAATGGCCTGATCCCCATTCCCGGCCAGCTCGAGCGCTTCATTCGTCTCGAATCCAAGCCCGACAAGCCGGAGGAAGTACGTTTCGTTCAGCTTGAAAACGTCATCGGCATGCATTTGACGGAGCTGTTCTCGGGCTTCGAAATCAAGAGCCAGGGCACATTCCGTGTGCTGCGCGATAGCGATATAGAGTTCCAGGAAGAAGCCGAAGATCTCGTACGCTCCTACGAGAGCCAGCTGAAGCGCCGTCGCCGCGGCAACGTCATCCGGCTCGAAATCGATTCATGCATGCCCGAAAAACTTCGCAAGTTTGTCATCGACGAACTCGAGGTGCGCGACGAGAGCGTGTTTGTGAAAGAAGGTATCCTGGCGCTCGCCGATACCACGCAGCTGATCGTTTCTGACCGTCCCGAATTGCTGTTCAAGCCATTCACGATCCGCTTTCCAGAGCGCATTCGCGAGTTTTCCGGCGACTGTTTCGCAGCCATTCGCAACAAGGACATCCTTGTCCATCATCCCTACGAAAGCTTCGACGTCGTCGTTCAGTACTTGCGTCAGGCGGTTGCCGATCCGAACGTGATGGCGATCAAATGGACGCTCTATCGCACATCGCGCGACAGCCCGATCATTCAGGCGCTGAAAGAAGCTGTCGAGGCCGGTAAATCGGTCACCGCCGTCGTCGAGCTGAAGGCGCGTTTCGATGAAGCTGCGAATATTCGTTGGGCGCGCGATCTTGAAAGCGCGGGTGTCCACGTTGTTTACGGCTTCACGGAATTAAAGACCCACGCCAAGCTCGGATTCGTTGTCCGCCGCGAAGGCACCGAACTCACGACCTACTGCCACATCGGCACCGGCAACTACCATCCGCAGACGGCGCGTGTGTACACGGATCTTTCCCTCTTCACGACCGACCCGATGGTCGCGCGCGACGTCACCCGCATTCTGAACTTCGTCACCGGCTACGGTGAGCCTGTGGAACTCGAATGCATGGCAGCGAGCCCTCACGGCATTCGCAACCGCATCATGACGCACATTGCCGAAGAGATCCGGAATGCGAAGGCGGGAAAGCCGTCCGGCATTTGGTGGAAAATGAACGCGCTTGTCGATCCGCAGATCATTTCCTCGCTTTATGACGCCAGCAACGCCGGTGTGCCGATCGACCTCGTCGTGCGCGGCATTTGCTGTCTGCGTCCTGGGATTCCGGGGCTATCGAGCAACATCCGCGTGAAAAGCATCGTCGGCCGCTTCCTGGAGCACTCGCGCATTTACTGTTTTGCCAATGGAGAGGCCTTGCCTTCCCCCAAGGCCGCCGTCTACATCAGCTCCGCCGACATGATGCCCCGAAATCTTGACCGGCGCGTCGAAGCAATGGCGCCGATTATGAACCCGACGGTCCACGAGCAAGTGCTGAATCAGATCATGGTTGCGAACCTGAAAGACAACCAGCAGAGCTGGCGGATCAATTCCGACGGCAGCGCGACTCGGATCGAACCGGGTCCGGGGGAGGAAGCCTTCAATGCCCACAAGTACTTCATGACCAATCCTTCGCTTTCGGGCCGCGGACAGTCTCTCAAAGAGAGCTTCCCGCAACGTTTCCGCCAGCCTGGATAGGCCCGGAGCTTGAATGACAAGGTGGAAAGAACTCTCGGGCGCGAATGAGCGCACCGCGGAAATGGAGCCTATCGCCGTCGTTGATATCGGCTCCAACTCCGTGCGCCTCGTCGTCTATGAAGGCGCCGTGCGCGCACCGACTCCGGTCTTCAATGAAAAGATTCTTTGCGGCCTTGGGCGTTCGGTCGCGACCACCGGCAGTCTCGCGGCCGATGCCGTCGAACGCGCCATCGCGGCCCTGTCCCGCTTCCGCGTGATCGCGCACATCTTAAGCGTCAAGAACATCATGGTGATCGCCACCGCCGCCGTTCGCGACGCTGACAATGGTCACGACTTCATCACGCGCGGCGAGCGGGCGATCGGCGCGAAGATCGAAGTTCTTTCCGGCGAAACGGAAGCGCGGCTCGCCGCCCAAGGCATCATGATGGGCTTCATCGATGCCGACGGTTTCGCGGGTGATCTCGGCGGCGGTAGTCTCGAACTGATTGATCTTGAGCAGGATCGTCTCAAGGAAGCTGCGACCTTGCCGCTCGGCGGTCTGCGCCTGATCGATACCACCGGCAACAAGATCGAACGCGCCACCGATATCATCGACAACGCGCTGGCAAGTTTGCCCTGGCTCAGAAATGGCACCGGCCGCACGTTTTACGCGGTGGGCGGCACGTGGCGCGCGCTGGCGAAAATGCAGATGGACCGCGTCGATTATCCCTTGCGCGTCATGCAGGGTTATCGGCTGACGACGCGCGAAGCCCTCGATCTGTGCGAACAGTTCCGCAAGGTCAAGAAACCGCTCGATCTGCCTGGCATCGCTGGGGTAGCTCGCGCCCGCCGAGAAGTCCTCCCCTTCGGCGCCTTGGTTTTGGAGCGCCTGTTGCGGCAGATGGAGCCACGGCAGGTAGTGTTCTCGGTGTTCGGCATCCGCGAAGGGTTGATCTACGGACTTCTGCCGCCTTACGAGAAGGCGCGCGATCCGTTGATCAGTTTCTGCGAGGATTACGCCGCGCTCCGTTCCCGTTCGGTCGAACACGCCTACGAGCTTTGCGCCTGGACCGACCAGATCTTCTCCGATCCGGCACTCGAAGAAACGGCGGATGAACGACGTCTACGTCACGCCGCCTGCCTATTGTCGGATGCCGGTTGGCGAGCGCATCCCGACTACCGCGGCGAGCAGAGCGTTAACACCATCGCCCATGCCGGGCTGGGCGGCGTCGACCACCAGGGACGGATATTTCTCGCGCTCTCGGTTTTCCACCGCCATGAGACCTCCGAGGATAGCGGCGCTGGACTTTCCGACCGCCTGCGCAGCCTTGTCAGCAAACGCGTGCAGCGCCGGGCTCGAATTGTTGGCGCGGCGATCCGGGCTGCCCATATGCTCTCGATCGGCATGGCGGGCGTCATCGACCAGACGCCCCTCAGCTTCGAGGACGGCGCGCTTGTCCTGACCCTGCCCCCGGCCTATGCGGCCCTGGACGGTGAACGGCTGCGGCGGCGACTCGGGGTACTTGCCGAATTGGTCGGCAAGCGGGCGGAAATCCGATTTAGCGGTTGAGAGGCAGTACGCCTCGCTTGTGTCGCAACAATTTCTGATAGTCTCGGATTAAAGTTCGCAGGATGAAGACGGCCTCCATGGCGGAAGATCTCTACGATATTCTCGGCGTATCGCGCGGGGCATCCGAGGATGAAATACGCAGTGCCTTTCGCAAGCTCGCGAAGGCCAGCCATCCTGACGTCAATCCGGGCAACGCCGGCGCGGCCGAGCGCTTCAAGAAGATTACCGCCGCCAACGACATCCTGAGCGACCCCGAAAAACGCCGCCAGTACGATGCGGGCGAGATCGACGCCAAGGGCGATCCGCGCCGCCCGCAATGGAACCGGGCCGGAGCCGGTGCAGGCCGCGCCGGCCCGTTCGGCGCTCGTGGCTTCGAAGGCCGGCCAGGGGCGGGCGGCGGTTTCGACGACTTCAGCTTCTCTGACATTTTTTCAGATGTTTTCGGCGCAGCCGGCACGCGCGCCCGCCGCGATGTTCATGGAGCCGGCACACGCGGCAACGATGTCCGATATTCGTTGGAAGTCGATTTTCTCGATGCCGTTCAAGGCACGAAAAAGCGCGTAACGCTGCCCGATGGCGGCACACTCGATCTCAACGTCCCCGAAGGTGTCGTTGACGGGCAGGTCTTGCGGCTGAAGGGAAAGGGTGCGCCCGGCGCCATCGGTGGCGAGGCCGGCGACGCTCTGGTTGAAATCAAGGTTCGTCAGCATCCCGATTTCCGGCGCGAGGGCGATGATCTGCTGCTTGAACTGCCGATCACGATCGACGAAGCGGTCCTCGGCAGCCGCGTCGAAGTTCCGACCGCCACGGGCCGCGTGCAGTTGACGCTTCCCAAGGGCACGAGTTCCGGCAAAACGTTTCGCCTGAAGGGCAAAGGCGCTCGCGGCAAGAATGGCAACGTCGGCGACCAGCTCGTCACCGTCAAGATCGTCATGCCGTCCGAGATCGACGACAGCCTGTCGTATTTCTTCTCCGAATGGCGCCAGACCCACTCTTACGATCCCGGCCGGAAATAACGCTCCTTTGACGTCATCCCGGCGCAGGCCGGGATCCAGTCAAATAGCAACATCCGATCAGGTGAGACTTGCCTGGGTGCCGACCTTCGTCGGCATGACGGTGGTGGGTATCCGATTGGCGGCCGGCTCGCGGAACGCGAGTCGCCAATCGCAATTTAAAATTTCGGCCGGCTCGCGGAACGCGAGTCGCCAATCGCAATTAAAAAACGCTACCGCGCCGTCGGCACCGCGCGCACTTCGCCGTCGACGAGCGTCAGCGCAAGCTCGCCTCGCTTCAGCTTCAACGCCGCATCGCCGAACAGCGTCCGCCGCCAGCCCTGCAGGGCCAGAATGTCGGCTTCATCCGATGTCGCGAGCTGTTCCAGATCGTCGCTGTCGGCGATGATGCGCGGCGCCACGCCATGCTCGGCGGCCGCTGCCTTCAACAGCACCTTCAAAAGTTCGAGCGTCGCGCTCGCTTCGGCCGAAAGCGATTCATTGCGCTCAATCTTCGGCAAAGTCTTCGGATCGCGCGCCAAACCGGCCTTTACGACGTCAATGATTTCTTTCGCCCGCTGCGACCGCGCAAATCCGTCCGAAAGCGTGCGCAACTGGCCGAGCGCGTCGGCGCTTGCGGGCAACTGATTGGCGATATCGTAAAGCGCATCGTCGCGCAGTACGCGCCCGCGCGGAACGTCGAGCTGCTGCGCCATGCGCTCGCGCCACGCCGCGAGCTCGATGAGCACCGCGAGCGACTTCCGCCCTTTGACGCGCAGCTTCAGCCGCTGCCAGGCATTTTCCGGTTTCGCATCGTAGGTGGAAGGGCTGATCAGCACTTCCATCTCTTCCTGCAGCCACGGCGTGCGGCCCGTTTTTTCCAGCATCTGCTTGAGGCGCACATAGACGTCGCGCAGGTGCGTCACGTCGGCCAGCGCATAATCGAGCTGCTTGTCCGAAAGCGGGCGTCGGCTCCAGTCCGTGAAGCGCGAGCTTTTATCGAGATCGACGCCCGTCGTCTTCTTGACGAGGTTCACGTAGCTGATGCTGTCGCCGTAGCCGCACACCATCGCCGCGACCTGACTGTCGAAAACCGGCGTCGGCACGACCTGCGACTTCAGATAGACGATTTCGATGTCCTGCCTTGCGGCGTGAAACACTTTCTCGACCGAGGCGTCCGCCATCAAATTATAGAATGGCGTCAGGTCGATGCCGGGACTCAGCGGGTCGACGACCGCCTCGGCTTCCGGCCCCGCCAACTGGATGAGGCACAGCAGCGGCCAGAACGTCTGCTCGCGCAGAAATTCGGTGTCAACGGCAACATATTCACTTTTCGCCAGCACATCGCAGAGTGCCGACAGTTCGGACGTGGTCGTGATCATTCGCATCAGGGCAACGCCTATAGCGCATGGATTCGGAGTTGTCGCCATCAGCTTGGTCGCGGCGTAAACGGGCTTTTGGACGCCAGGGCCCCCGCGAAGCAGGCCGGAAATCCCTGAAATTTATGGGACCCGAATGCCCCAATATCTGCGCTAAGGGCCTGCTGGAACGTCTGTCGGGCGGTAACCTTGACTTTCCGCCGCCCGCATGCGCTTTTCCGCGGCGATTTTCACCCACATGACCAAAGGGTTTCCGGCAATGGCCGAGGCTAAGCTGCATCGTTATCGCTCGCACACTTGCGGCGCGCTCCGGAAGAGCGACGTTGGCGCCCAAGTGCGTCTTTCGGGCTGGGTGCACCGCGTGCGTGACCACGGCGGCGTTCTGTTTATCGACCTGCGCGATCATTACGGTCTGACGCAGGTCGTGGCGGATCCGGACAGCCCGGCATTCAAGGTCGCCGAAACTTTGCGCTCCGAATGGGTCGTCCGCGTCGACGGCAAGGTCCGCGATCGGCCCGAAGGCACCACGAACCCGGAGCTGCCGACCGGCGAGATTGAGCTTTACGCCACTGAAATCGAAGTGCTTTCGGCGGCAAAGGAACTGCCTGTCCCGGTCTTCGGCGAGCCCGACTACCCCGAAGACCTGCGCCTGCAATATCGCTTCCTCGATCTGCGCCGCGAGACGTTGCACGCCATCATCATGAAGCGGCTCGAAATCACGCGTTCGATTCGCCGTCGCATGCATGACGTGGGCTTCAACGAATTCCCGACGCCGATCCTGACCGCGTCGAGCCCGGAAGGCGCGCGCGACTTCCTCGTGCCGAGCCGCATCCATTCGGGCAAGTTCTACGCGCTGCCGCAGGCCCCCCAGCAGTACAAGCAACTTTTAATGGTCTCGGGCTTCGACCGCTATTTCCAGATCGCGCCCTGCTTCCGCGACGAAGACCCGCGCGCAGACCGTCTGCCGGGCGAATTCTACCAGCTCGACGTCGAGATGAGCTTCGTTGAGCAGGAAGATATTTTCGCGACGATGGAGCCGGTCATCACCGGCCTCTTTGAGGAATTTGCCAACGGTAAGCCGGTCACGAAGGACTGGCCGCGCATTCCGTACGACACGGCCATCGCGAAGTATGGCTCCGATAAGCCTGACCTGCGCAACCCGATCGAAATGGCGGACGTGACCGAGCATTTCCGCGGTTCGGGGTTCAAGGTCTTCGCCGGCATGATCGAGAAGGACGCGAAGACGCGCATCTGGGCGATCCCCGCGCCAACCGGCGGCAGCCGCGCGTTCTGCGACCGCATGAACTCGTGGGCGCAAGGCGAGGGCCAGCCCGGCCTCGGCTACATCTTCTGGCGCGATGGCGACGAAGCTGGGGCCGGTCCGATTGCAAAAAACATCGGCCCCGAACGCACCATTGCGATCAAGAACCAGCTCGGCCTGAAGGATGGCGACGCCGTCTTCTTCGTCGGCGGCAACCCCGCGAACTTCTATAAGTTCGCAGGCGCGGCCCGTGATCGTGCCGGTCATGAACTGAAGCTGGTCGACGAGAACCGCTTCGCGCTCGCCTGGATCGTCGACTTCCCGTTCTACGAATGGAACGAGGAAGACAAGAAGATCGACTTCTCGCATAACCCGTTCTCGATGCCGAAGGGCGGACGCGAAGCGTTGGAAGCTGCCGAGAAGTCCGGTCGCGATGCGCTTCTGGCGCTCAAGGCGAACCAGTACGACATCGTCTGCAACGGCTACGAAATCGCCTCGGGCTCGGTCCGTAACCACGTGCCCGAGACGATGGTGAAAGCGTTCGAGATCACCGGGCTTTCGAAGGCCGATGTCGAGGCGCGCTTCGGCGGCCTCTACCGCGCATTCCAGTACGGCGCGCCGCCGCATGGCGGTATGGCAGCAGGCATCGAACGTATTGTCATGCTGCTCACCGGCGGTAAGACGGTCCGCGAGGTCGCGCTCTTCCCGATGAACCAGCAGGCCGCCGACCTGCTGATGGGCGCGCCGAGTGAAGCCTCGCCCAAGCAATTGCGCGAACTCTCCATCCGCGTCGTCACGCCGGAGAAGAAGGGCTAAGCCGGGATCGTCCTATTAACAAACCCACGACTCGCTTAGTTATTCCCCATTTTCTCAAATGGGGAATACTCACATGTCAAATCATACTCTTGTTTTTTCAGCGGGCATCGATCCGCAGAGCGCAAATGCGTTCATTCAACAGCTTGCTCAATTACAGGCCGCAAAAGTGGACAAACTTACGATCGCGATGAACTCTGGCGGCGGCAACGTACACGCCGGGATACTCATGTACAACGCAATCCGCGCTATGCCGTTCGAAGTTACGACCCACAATATCGGTCACGTCGACTCAATCGCCAATATCATCTTTCTTGCCGGGTCTACACGCTATGCATGCGGACCTTCAACCTTCATGTTTCATGGTGTTGGCTTTGACCTAAATGCTGGCCAGAGGTTGGAAGAAGCCAGTCTCGAAGCAATGCTTGATACGGTTCTCACTGACCATAAACGTATGTCAGCTATCATTGCTGGTCAGACTGGGCTTTCCCCCGAAGCGGGGATGGAGCTTTTCAAGCAGCAAAAGACGAAAGATGCCAAATGGGCAAAGGATAATGGACTGATCAAAGAGATCAGGGATTTTGCCTATCCTCAAAGCAACGTCACTTTGTTTGTTCAGTGAGGGACTGCCTGCAGTGTCTTGAAAAAAAGCGCCCTTTCAATCGAAAAGGCGCTTTAGTTTTCAATCCGGATTGCTGGGCACGAAATCGGGCGGACGCCAGTTAGTTCGTCAAATCCGGCGCCTGCGGTAGAAGCACCGCGACGATCACGGTCTTGCCGTCCTTTACGGCAGTGCCCACCCAGCGGCCCTGTTCACCGCGATAGAGCGGCGAAATACCGGTGTAACCCTGATGCGCCAGCTGAACGCGTGCCTGTTCAGCATTAGCGGCGTTTGCGAGTTCGGCGCTGAAGGCCGCCGCCGATGCACCGCTGTTCGTCGCTGCTTCGTCGGCATATGCTGGAAGCGCCATGCCAGTCAGCGCCAAACCAATTAACATTACGCGAGTCATGTAAGCTCCATTAAGCTGCGCGGCCTGCATGCCGCCTCTGATGACTCTGAGATAGACACTGACCCCGTTCACCGCCACACAACTCCCCGTGCGTTCGATCGCGAATGTCGTGAACAGGATGTGATCGACATCAAGCTCGGTCGCATCAAATGATGGAAATGAGAGGCGAAACGCAATGAAACTTCTGTTCCTCGGCGCTGGTGCGACCGGCGGCTATTTCGGCGGACATTTGGCGAAGGCCGGTGTTGACGTAACGTTTCTCGTTCGCCCCAAGCGCCGCGAGCAACTTCAGCGCGACGGTCTCAAGATCGAAAGCGCCGACGGACATCTCGATATTCCCGTCAAAGCCACAACCCGCGACGAAATTGCCGCTCCCTATGATGCGATCATCCTCAGCGCGAAAGCCTACGATCTCGACAGCGCGATAGATGCGATCCGCCCCGCCGTCGGCGATAGAACGCTGATCTTGCCGGTGCTGAACGGACTAAAGCATCTCGATACGCTCGACGCTGCGTTCGGAGCTGAGCGCGTGCTCGGCGGTCTCTGCCACATCAGCGTGACGCTGACCGAAGACGGGACAATCCGTCGTTTCGGTGAACTCGCATCGCTGACGCTGGGACCGAGATCCGCTGAGCAGAAAGTGCCGTCAAAGAGTCTTTACGAGACGCTCGCCAGAGGCATCGACGTCCGTTATCCGGACGACATCATGCTCGCAATGTGGGAGAAGTGGTTCTTCCTCGCAGCCTTTGCGGCATCGACGTGTCTGATGCGCGCCAGCGTCGGCAGCATCGTCAGCGCGAACCACGGCGCGGGATTTACACGCGCCCTTTTGAACGAATGCATAGCCGTTGCCTCTGCGAACGGGTATCCGCCGCAGCCCGAAACCCTGAATTTCGCGCGTGCTTTTCTCACCGATCCGGCATCCACGCTTTCTGCTTCGATGCTGCGCGATATCCAGCGCGGCGGCCAAATCGAGGCGGACCAGATCGTCGGCGACATGATCCGACGCGGCCGCGAGCATGGTATCGCCACGCCGCTTCTCGACCTCGCTTTTCTCCATTTGCAGGCTTACGAGAACCAGCGTTCGGCAGCCAATGCCGGCTGATTGCGACGCACGCCCTAGGATTACGACTTGTTAATCCGCCTTGAAGCGTCTGCCTTGTTCCCAACCCATAAAAGCAAGACTAATACGGAAAAGCACGTGGAGCCTTGGAGATCCGGCATGATCCGTTCGTTAGCTGTCGCTGCGTTCGCACTGTTCGCCCTGACGGCGTCGGCCAATGCGCGTGCGCCCGCGCACGCAGACGAATGGAACGGCGCCGAGATCAACTGGCGCGACGCGCGGTCGGGTATTTATGAATCCGCGCACACGGGGCGGCCCGTCATCATGGTCTTCCATGCGACATGGTGCTCCGTCTGCAAACGGTTCCGCCAGGTCTTCAAAGATCCGGCTGTCGTCGCAGCTTCGCGCGATTTTGTGATGATTCTGGTCGACGCCGACCAGGAAAAGGAAGTCAACGGCGCCTTCCAGCCGGACGGCTCTTACGTGCCGCGCACGCTCTTCCTCGATTCGGATGGCAACGTCTCCGACAAACTGATCGGGACCGATCCGCAATATCCGCATTCCGTCAATGTCGACAGTCCGGCGGAGCTGCTGGCGCTGATGAAAAAGGCCCATAGCGTCTACAACATCGCGCCTGCCGATACGACTTCCCAGCCCTCCGGCGAAAGCCCGATCTGATAATTCTCCGGAACTTTCCCGCCGCGTGTTGCACTCGCTCGCCTGACCCGCCATAAGGTCCCGGCGGCGCGGACGTGGTGGAACCGGTAGACACACAGGACTTAAAATCCTGAGACGGTAACGTCGTGAGGGTTCGAGTCCCTCCGTCCGCACCATTTGCCGAATTGACAATTTTGGCCGGAAGTCGTCGCTGGCGCCTGACCAGCATTCCAAGACAGAGTTCGTAAGCGCCTTGCGAAAGCGTGAAACGATAGCCCAGCTTGCTGAACACGCACTGCGCTTGGCGCAGGTCGGCGAATTCGATGGCGCGGCCGCATTTTTCGAGCAAGCCATCGCCCTCGATTCCAGCAATTTTGATCTGCAATATAACCTCGCCATCGTTGAGGAAAACCTCGGCCACATCGGCCGAGCCGCGTCGCTCCTCATCCAGGTGTTGCAACGCAAGCCGCCGAGCCCGTTTGCGGCGGCCGCGCGGTTGTCACGGCTGCTCACCCGTTATCGGATTGATGACAGCAAGGTTATCGCGCCTGCAGGCTTGGTCACCGCCTTGCAAACCCGCGACGTCGCGCTGCAGCCGCTCACAGAGGCAGGTCTGCAATGGCTGTCGACGCAGAACGCCGATTGGCGCGATGGCATTGGCCGCATTGCGAGCGGCGAACTGAGCGAGCTGGACTCGGGCCGCGCGATGCTCGGCAAACTTCGCCATCTCGGTCGCGCCGAACACGAAATGCTTTGCCTCTGCCTTCGCGAGGGCATCGTCAAGAGCATCGAAAACGAGCGCCTGCTGACTGGAATGCGCGCGGCGCTTCTGATCGGCGGCGGCGGCAAGTTCCTCGACGACCGCGATCACTTCAATCTTGCGCTGGCACTGATGGTTCAGGGCTGGAACAACGATCACGCCTGGGCCGAAACATCGCAAGAAACGGCAGCGCTTGCCGCCTTGAAGATTGATCGTGCCGCGCTGCTGGTGGGCGATATGCAGGCGACACGCGCGTTCCTGTGCGCAGCGCTTTATCGGCCACTTGAACAGATCGTCACTCCGCCGCTCGGGGCGGAAGATATGCGCGCCCTGAAGCCGAAAAGCTTTCGCGAGACGCTCAGTGCGCAAATCATGGAACGCGCCGCCCGAGATGCCGCCGCCAAGTCGATCCCGGCCGTCGGCGCGCTCTGCGATGAAACCTCGCTGAAGGTCGCGCGCCAGTACGAGGCCTCGCCCTATCCCAGGTGGAAAACCGTTCAGCAATCGGCTCCCGGCGCCCTGCAACGCTATCTGAGCCGCTTGATGCCGGCGGATCGTTTCGCGTTCATGGATGGTGAATGCGACATCCTGATTGCCGGTTGCGGCACGGGGCAACAGGCTTTGATGTCCGCCACGGCGCATGGCCCGAAGGCGCGGCTGCTGGCCATAGACATTTCGCGGGCGAGCCTCGCCTACGCCAGCGTCATGGCCGCGCGCGAAAAAGTCACCAACGTCTCGTTCGTCCAGGTCGACATTCTTGACGTCGCGCAGTTGGGACGCTGCTTCGATGTCATCTATTGCGTCGGCGTATTGCATCACATGGCAGACTGGCGTGTGGGGTGGCGCGCATTGCTCTCGTGCCTGAAACCGTCGGGCTTGATGAACATCGCGCTCTACAGCGCGACGGCGAGGCAAGGCCTTCGCGATTTGCGCGACGACAAGGATTATCCCGGCGCCGGTTGCACGGATGCCGCCGCGCGCGTCTACCGACGGTTGCTGCTTCTGCGCGCCGACGAAACTCCGGCGAGCTACGTCAGGCAAAGCCGGGATTTCTTCGCGCTCAACACGTTCCGCGATCTCGTTCTGCACGAAAGCGAAGCGACAGTCACGATAGAAGAGATCGCTCAGTTCCTCGATGACGAAGGACTCGTCTTTCGCGGTTTCACATTGGATAAAAACGTCCTGCAGGAATTCGCGACGATGTTTCCCGCGGCGGCCCCCGCCGGCACGCTTGCCGACTGGGCCGCTTTCGAACAGCTGAAGCCTCACACATTCGACGGCATGTATTACTTCTGGGTCGAACGTGAGGAAAAACCCGCGGTCGAATAATTGATACCGCGTCGCATCAGGCAAATCGCCTCGCGAGCATGACGCAAACCACGACCACGCCCGTTGCCGCAATCATTGTCCAGGCAACGGGTTCGTGCAGCACGAGACCTGCGAACGCCAAACCCAGAAACGGCTGCAGCAACTGCAACTGACCGACGCTTGCGGTGCCTCCGATCGCTAGTCCGCGATACCAGAATATGAACCCGACAAGCATGCTGAAAATCGACACGTAAGCTAGCCCGGCCCACGCGGCCGGGTCGATGTTGGCCCACGACGTCGGCAGCGTCGCAATCGCGATCAGCAGCATTGCGGGCGCGGCAAAGACCAGCGCCCATGATATGACCTGCCATCCGCCGTACTGCCGCGCGAGCTTGGCGCCTTCGGCATAGCCCAGACCGCAAACGATTATTGCGCAGATCATCAGTATGTCGCCGATGGGCGATGCACCGCTGTCGTGTCCGAATGCAAAGCCAGCAACCGTCGCGCTGCCGATGATCGAGAAGAGCCAGAACAACGGCTTTGGCCGCTCGCCACCGCGGACAACCGCGAAGATCGCAGTCGCAAGCGGCAAGAGGCCAATAAATACGATCGAATGCGCAGACGTGATGTGCTGAAGCGCGAGGGCAGTCAGCAACGGAAAGCCGATGACGACGCCAGCCGCTACGATGCCGAGCGACAACAGCTCGCCTCGGGCGGGTTTTCTCTGCCGCAGAGCGATCAACAGCAGGACCGCCAGCAACGCCGCGATGACGGCGCGGGCGGACGTCAGAAACAACGGCGAAAATCCTGAGACCGCGACGCGCGTCGCGGGCAGAGATCCGCTGAAAATGATCACGCCGATCAGGCCGCTGATCCATCCGTCGGCTGGGGATTT
>JAFECH010000240.1 GCA_018242255.1 Pseudomonadota bacterium
CATCGTTGTGCTCTGACTGGAACCACGCAGGAGTTCTGCCAATGCGCTTTAGGTCCTTCATGGCGCTCGCCGCGAGTGCAGCGGCTGCCGTCGCGGTCGCTCAGCCGGCGTCGGCGTTCGATCTTCTGAACAGCCCGGACCTCCGCGACCGCCCGTATTATCGCAACAATGCGCTTGAGGAGTACTATTCGTACTTCTATTCGCCGCGTGGCTACTATCCCTACTACAACTCAGGTGAGTGGGGTGGGCCCATCATTCGGCGTTCACGTCTACAACTGCCGCCCTATTACGGCGCCTGGGGCGCTCCGAACCGCCGCTACTATCACGTGGAATGGCACCGCAGGCATTATGGCGGTCATCGTCGCGGCGACTGGTGAGCGGCGTTTGCCGTGACGCCAAGAAAAGAAGTGCGGCGCTCGGACCTGTTCCGGGCGTTTGCTTTTGTTAGGCTTGCTTCCGGGCGATCAGTGCCGCGTGAAGCGCGATTGCAGCGGCATTCGAGACGTTGAGGCTCGCAAGCGCGTCGTCCGTCGTGATGCGCGCCAGGCAATCGCAGGTCTTGCGCGTCAACTCACGAAGACCTTTGCCTTCGGAACCCATGACGAGCGCCGTCGGCTTGGACCAATCCAAAGCTTCAATCGTCTGCTCGCCTTGGCCATCGAGTCCGACGACGGCAAAGCCCACCGCTTTCAATTCATCGAGCGCCCGGGCGAGGTTGGCGACAAGCGCTACGGGGATCAGTTCGAGTGCACCCGAGGCCGACTTTGCCAGCACGCCATTTAGCGGCGGGCTATGGCGACGCGTCATGACGAGACCGCTGGCGCCGAATACGGCCGACGATCGCAAGATGGCTCCGACATTGTGTGGGTCGGTAACCTGGTCCAGGACGATGAGTGGGCGTCCGTTGGCCGACGCAGCCAAATCATGCCAGTCAGGTTCGGGCAGGGGCTCCGTCTCCAAAGCGGCTCCCTGATGAACGGTGTCGGGGCCGAGGAGACTGTCCAGGTCGCGAGGGCTGACGTGCTCGACCGGCGGGACGATTTCGCCGACAGCTTCCCGAATGCGGCGCTCGGCATTTTCCGTCAGAAGTAAGCGGAGGATGCGGCGGTTAGGGTTTTTCAGCGCCGCTTCGACTGGGTGGAGACCGAACAGGCGTATGGGCAAGTCTTCGTCGCCGGCACGGTCATCGGCGCGCTGGGATTTGCCGCGAATTGGCGCATTTGGTCCGCGCGAGGAAAACCCACTGGGGCGCTTCTTGTCGCGCCACGGCTTGTTAAAACGTGGTTTCTGCAGGGTTTGGCCTCAACTCTATAGCCGGAGCGTTTCTTTCTGCCCCGGGAAATACTGTTCTTTGCCCGGCCGCGGTTGAGGGTGCAAGAGCACATTGGTGCTTTTCCGATTGACAGGAGCGACCGTCGTGAAGATAACCCGACGAAAGGCCCTGCCCCGTTTGGCAGGGCGCTTTCATTTCTGGGCCGCGGCGTGCGGCTCCGGGGAGAGGTGCCCGAGTGGCTAAAGGGGACGGACTGTAAATCCGTTGGCTTCGCCTACGCTGGTTCGAATCCAGCCCTCTCCACCAAAACCCCGTCTGCCAGTGTCGATTGACGTCAATCGACGAGAAAATTATCAAACAAAATCAGTGAATGTTGCGTGCTGACGTCTGTCGGCGTCGGCGTAAATCGCCTACCATCGGCCTCGCGTTTGTGGACGAATTCGTGGACGAGCGATGGCGAAAAGCACTCACCGGCTGAACGCGATCAAGGCTGCCAACGTGAAGGCGGTCGGAATGCATCCCGATGGAGCCGGCCTCTATCTCAAGGTAGACAAAGGCGGGTCCAAGTCGTGGGTATTCCGCTACATGTTCGATCGGCGACAGCGGTATCTTGGTCTTGGTTCGGCGGCTTCGGTCAGTCTTGCCACCGCGCGTTCGCTGGCCAACGACGCCCGCCGCCAGCTTGACCTTGGCCAGGATCCGATT
>JAFECH010000241.1 GCA_018242255.1 Pseudomonadota bacterium
CTCCGAGGCGTTCTGCAGCACCAGCGGCGCCAAAAACCCGGCAAGCTACTACATCAGATGCTGAGGCGTTATCAGTGGTTTCTACGACGCGACCTGCCGTACTCAAAGGTGCTTCTTGGTGGCGCGCAATATTGTTGGGTAGTCCCATTACATGCCCTCACATGAACTCGCTCGTGAGAAACGAAAGCAGGCGGCCCGCCGTCAAGGCAAGGGCAAAAAACGCCTTAACTCATTGGTGTCAATCGGAAATTGACAGGCAGCCTAGAAAAAACAAATTACGCCAAAGCGTTGGGCCACCGAAATGGCGAAAAAAAGCGTTTATGAAACTGTGCAAATCAGATTTATTCGCTGGCGAATTCTCCCAATTAGTCCGCCTGATATACTTCAGCTTTTGATGACGAATGGTTTGGAGAGCAAAGAGTGTCTGAGCGCGCCAAGGTGATTGAGACCATTGGCGATTCAATTTGCTTGGTCGCAGTCGGCCTGGCCGTTTGCTGGATCGCTTTCGCGGATGAGCGCTTTAAGCCCTATATGGTGATTGTTTTCTTTGCTGGCCTGACATTATGTGTGCTGGGATCGCTTCTGCATGAATATCAATCCGACGCCTCTGAGCGTAAACGTGGCTTTTGGCGAAGTTTTCTTTGGTTTCTAACCCTCGTTTTCATCGGGGGCGCAGGCTTGAGCATAGGGGAATATGCCATTGCCTCTTTCGACGAGATCAATAAGGAAGACTTCAGGCAGACGCTCCTAATGATCGCCGGCATCAAAGTAGCACTCAGTGCGCTCGCCTTTCTGTCGATTAGATTTGTTCGGTGAGTGTCCTCTGGACCAGCGGGGCGAAGCGGCGGCGCCAATCGCGCTTACTCAGATTTTGCGCACTTGGAAATGAGGATCAAGTGGTTCGCCCAAGCTTGGAGTGCCGCCCGCTTCTCTGCAGCGCCCTCGTGCCAATCGTAATGCTCCGCAGTGACACCCTTGGCAGTGTGGTTTAACACCATCCCGACGGTGTCACGATTGATCCCCAGGCGTCGCATGCCTGTAGCCGCCGAACGACGGAGATCGTGGACGGTTGCCGGCGTCATCGTTTCAAGAGTCTTGAAGAAAAGATCACGCTGGGCTGAAGGCAGCACCACATCCGCGATGGGTTGCTCTGCATCACTCGGACTAGGAAAGACATAGGGAGATGCGCCGTCCAAACTCATCGTCATGGCCTCATTGAAGAGCTGTACGGAAAAGCGCGAAAGGGGCACGCAATGCTCCCGCCGGTTTTTGGAATGCTCCCCGGGTATCATCCAATACGGCTCGGCGGCGGTCAGGTACAGGTCCTGCTTGCGTGCTCGCCTCACCTCTCCAGGCCGCTGCGCGGTGACGAGGACCAGCTTAAGCGCCAACTTGGTCCCAAGACGCTTCTCGCTATCATCTAACGCTCGCCACCATTGGGCGATCTCCGGATCGCTTAGATTACGCTCTCGCGGCCTCGGCTTCGCATAACTGCCCCCTGCCCCTCTCCGGCGTCGCCCTAGCATGGCGGCGGGATTTGAGATGATGCCGTGGCGTTCCGCTATGCTCGGTCGATCGAGGATCACAAAGTTGTAGAGCGCCTTCATGTGCATTACGAAGCGCGCGGCCATAGCCTTTGAGCCACGGCTCAGAATAGTGCGGCCCACTCCATCGATATCGCCCGCGGTGATGAGTGCCGGATGCTTCGCGCCCAGCGCTGGGACTGCATCCTTCCGCAGCTCGCGCTCGACCTCGTCAATTCGCGCGAGGTCCCGCCGCTCAGCAAGATATTCGTCGAGCAGGTCAGCGAACGTTAGCTTTCCCTGTGCCTGCACGGCCTGCCGATGCCCGTCGTTCGCTACGACATCTCCCTCATTGGCTACGCGCTCCAGAAGTTCTGCCGATTTCTTCCGCGCCTGAACAAGGGTAGTCGCGGGGTACTGGCCCAACCTGACCTTT
>JAFECH010000242.1 GCA_018242255.1 Pseudomonadota bacterium
GGATTTCTCTCTCTCGTGCGGCGCCGCTCGTGAAAAGTGCGCGGTAGTGCGTTTCGCTACCTGTAGCATCGAAAACAAATAGGGGGTTGTTGCGTACGGCAGACGGCGCGTCGGGCTTTCGCATAATTTTGACTGTTGTCCTCCCCTCGCTGTCATCGAAGACTTTGACACCGAGCACGCGCGTGCGAGGTGCGTTCGTTAAAATGTTGTCCTGAAAAACCTGAGCAATCCTCATCAATTCGATGAGAGCGGCCATTACTCTCGAAGCGTTGCTGATCTCGGCATTTAGTTCGCGCCTCTTTGTCCGGGGTGGCTTGTCTGCCAACGCAGCAACCGCTGCATCGATGATGCGGCCCACGTCGTTCCGCCAACCTGATAGAGTGGCGATGCAGGTGACAATTCTGCGCTGGGTGACAGCCTTTCTAGACCCGTCTTTCTTCACGAGGGTAAGGTCCCACTCGGCGGCAAAAAGCCTGAGTGTCGAAATGGCGATGTTACCCCCGCTATCAGCCATGCGGAGGACCGCTAAGACGTCCTCGAGGAAAGCACGTCTGTCGGCTTCCACCGAAATGATGCTGTGGCCTTCTTTATTGACGTATTTGGCGTGTTTCTTCAGCTCTGCAATGCGCGCAAGATCAATCGTACTGACGGTATGGTCCGTCAGCACGCCGAACGGGCTCTCGTCGAAGATCAGAGAATCTATCTTCTGTTTCTGAAATTTTTTCAGTGCGTGCGCGGTCTGTCCGAATGTCAGAAAACGTAACTCACTTCCCTGTTTGATGAAGTCGCACTTGCTGCGCTTATCGCATTTTGCGCAGACGCTCTGCGGCGAGCGTCCTGCCTCTTCCGCTCTCTCTGCGATCTTTCCGAAAGTCTGCGATTTGCAATGGAACTTGCGGCTCCGCCAGAACGCTACATCAATACCGTGCATCTCGTTATAATCGTCCACCGTCTGTTTGGAGAGAGAGACGCGTTCTGACAACCAAACTGCGGAGTGTTCGCCAATGAAGTCGGGTGACGCCACTTTGATTGCACCGAGTGTCTTACCGATTCCAGCCGGTACCTTAAGCACGTCAATTGGCGGAGCCGGTTTCACAACGAGATCGTCGGCACTTTCGTGGTACGCAAGATGCTTGAGTAATATTTCTCGTTGAAGGCGTTCGATTTGTGCGCGCGCATCATCAACGGATAGCAAGTTAGCCCGAGCATCACCTTTTCTGAGCGTGATGCCTTTCTTTCTCAACCAGCTTTGACGCTTCTCTTCGTATAGTTTGATCCAGTCGCCAAATTCACCGTGATCCTTCAGGCGTTGACGGAGCTGCTCCGGGCTGGTTGATGTCTTTTGGATCTGCTGAATCGTTTGTGCGTGCCAATGCCGAAGCTCTGCGAACGCGTGCGATACAGGACCGGCAGCAATTTTCGCGATGACGCGTCGCTTGCGATAATCCGTGTCGCCTGGACGCATGCCGGCGATGAGACTTTCGCAGCTGGCGGGTGCTAGCTGCGATCCGTTTTTGGGAGCGTAGTCCCGCTTGCGTTTTTGCCTATGTTGCCCACTTTCGGATCTATGCTCATTCGTGGTTTCTTTGATCAGCGCATCTTCGACAGTAAGCGAATCATCAAGGTAATCATCGAACCTCTCAAGCACACGGTCGGTCGGATTGAACCTCGGTGGGTAGTATTCTTCCCGCAGCGTTACTCCGTCTATCTGGATGCACTGCTGAGGCGCTGTGAATAGGAAATGGCCGGCCGTGTAGATGCTGTCATCGATGATCGGTTTGGACGCGACGCAGCCAAGATTGGCCTCTACGAACGCGCCGTTAAGAGCGAGCGCAATACTCTTCAATTGTTCGATACGCACGGGCGCAACGAGTGCGCATTCGACGTGTCCGCGGATCTCCGATACATGATCGCGCATGCCAAAAGTCGACGATAGGTGGACAAGGAACTTC
>JAFECH010000243.1 GCA_018242255.1 Pseudomonadota bacterium
GATGTCATCAGGATCGGCCGAAGACGCGTGCGGGCGGCTTCGACGGCGGCGTCGGAGCGTGACAGGCCCTCATCCTCGCCCTGCTTAGCGAACTCGACGATCAGGATGGCGTTCTTGGCTGCCAGACCGACGAGCACGATCAAGCCGATCTCGACCAGAATGTTGCGATCGAGGCCGCGGAGGTTCACACCGATCATCGCCGCCAGAATACACATCGGAACGATCAGAATGACGGCGAGCGGCAGCGACCAGCTTTCGTAGAGCGCTGCGAGCAGCAGGAAGACGAAGACGACGGAGAGGCCGAAGGCGTAGATGGCGGTGTTGCCCGCGAGCTTTTCCTGCAGTGCGATTTCGGTCCATTCGAAGCCGAAGCCTTGCGGTAAAACCTTGTCGGCGATCGCTTCCATCGCCGCGATGGCCGTACCGCTCGAATACCCGCGCGCGAGCTGAACCTGCACTTCCGCTGCCGGATAGAGATTGTAGCGCGGCACGCGGTAGGCGCCGGTCGTATCCTGGAAGGTTGCGACCGAACCGATCGGCACCATGTCGCCGTCGTTGTTGCGCGTCTTCAAGTTGGAGACGTCGCGCAGAGACAGGCGGTATGGGTTATCGCCCTGCGCCGTCACGCGATACGTGCGGCCGAGGATGTTGAAGTCATTGATGAAGGCGGAGCCCATATAGACCGAGAGCGTTTCGAACACGCGGCTGATCGGAACGCCAAGTTGCTCGGCTTTGGTCCGGTCGATGTCGGCATAAACCTCGGGCGTGCGCACGTTAAAGAGCGTAAAGGCCTGCGTGAAGCCCGGCGTCTGGCCGGTCGCACCGGCCATCGCCCATGCGGCGCCTTCGAGTGCCGGAAGGCCACGGCCCGCCTTATCCTGGACGTAGCCTTTGAGGCCGCCGCCGGTGCCGATGCCGGGTACGGATGGCGGTTCCAGCACGAAGATGAAGGCGTCCTTGAGTGTTGCCATCTGCTGCCGGAGGTCAGCCAGGATCATGTCTTTGGTCAGGCCGCTGGCGATGCGCTTCTCAAACGGCTGCAGGCCGACAAAGACGACGCCGGTGTTGGGGGCGTTCGTGAACGTCGCGCCGTCGAAGCCGACGAATTCGACCGCGTTCGCGACGCCCGGCCGATGCATGATGATGTCGGAGGCGCGGCGCACGACTTCGTCGGTGCGCTTCAATGTCGAGCCAGGCGGAAGCTGGAACACGGTGATGAAGTAGGCACGGTCGAGCTGCGGGACGAGCCCTGTCGGGGTCGCCATCAAGCGCTCATAAGTGACGTAGAGCAGGCCGGCGTAGACAACGAGAAGAACGGCCGCGACCCGGATCAGGTTGCGCGTCAGCCAGGCATAGCCGTGCGACAGCGCGCCGAAGGCCCAGTTGAAACCGGCAAAGAACCATCCCAGCGGCGCGGCTAGTATAGCGACGAGGGGATTGCGCTTATCATGGTCTTTGGCATGTGGCTTCAAGAGCAGCGCGGCCATGGCAGGCGAAAGTGACAACGAGACCATCAGCGAAATCGCCGTGGACGCCGCGATGGTGATGGCGAACTGCTTGAAGAAGGATCCTTGCAGGCCCGTGATGAAGGCGGTCGGCAGGAAGACGCCGATCAACACCAGCGAGATCGCGAGCAGCGCACCACCGACTTCATCCATCGTTTTGTGGGCGGCTTCTTTCGGCGTCATGCCTTGGGCGATGTAGCGCTCGACGTTTTCGACAACGACGATGGCGTCATCGACGACGATACCAATGGCCAGCACCAAGCCAAACAAAGACAGCGTGTTGAACGTGATGCCGACCAGGCTCATGATGAAGAACGTGCCGACCAGTGACACAGGGATCGCCAGGATTGGGATGATCGCCGCGCGCCACGTCTGCAGAAACAGGATGACGACGAGGACGACGAGCACCAGCGCTTCAATGAGCGTGTGGATGACGGCGTC
>JAFECH010000244.1 GCA_018242255.1 Pseudomonadota bacterium
AAATAAGAAATAATGAGTTGTGAGCCAACGTGCTCATCTAGCGTCGGTGCGCGACCCATCTCTCCCGTATAAAAAGCGCGACCAGCAAGGTTGGTCAATATTTGCTCCGGGCAAGCCCTTGCCGCGTTTAGCCGCAATTACCGTAATACCTGCGGCGCCAGTAGCTGCTGCCGGTAGCGTGCCATCTATTCAAATGGTAGCCGCATGAAATGGACGCAGTTGCTGCATCAGCCGCAACTGCTCCCGCAATCCACGCGCCATTCACCGTTGGTCTGGGATCCGCATCCGCTCCAAGCACGCTTACTCAGCCAGGGTGCTGAAGGTAGGAATTATCGCAACCGCAGACATCGCCTGAAATGCGGTGACTTCGCTGTGCCAAGTACCTAATTCGTCCGCTTACCGATCTAGAGCGGACGTTGAGTTGCTAACCTGCAAGACTTGCATCGCCGCTTCTATCAGTACCGTCTCACCTCATCGTTGTGGCGGCGCCGTCGACGATGGTCAGGGCTTCGGCTTGGCTGGCAAAAGAGGCCGAAGAAGCCGCCACATGTTTCTGCCACCGGCGGCGGAGGAGCGGTAACCGTAGGTCGCCGGTTTTTGAAGCCGCCCTGCGGTTGATCGCTCAGTACCGCGATAAATTCGGTGCGATAGTTGGTCTCCCGGCTTAGCGGCTCGTCCGAGACGATAATCGAGGATTTGGGTAGAGCCGTCGGCGCGATGCGATCGAGAACATCTTTCGGAAAGCGGACTCGATCCAGTGCGTCCTTGGCATCATCACCATCATCGATCGTGACGGCAGTCCAGCGAAGGCCCGCACCATCGTTCGCCATCGCCGTGAACACATGGGTACCTATTGGCCGATCTGGATCACGGATCTGAACTGGAACTTCAATGCTCGAATCGAAGACCTCGCCCCCATCCGGCCACGGCTTATGCGTGTTCCGCCGCACATAAAGCTTCTGGGTTGCACGACTGACGTAAATGGAGACCGGTTCGAGCGCGAGCTTGGCATCCTTCGCGGCTTTTGCGGTATCAACCTTCTTGGCCGCCGCCTCTTTTGCGGCGTCCGATGCTTTGGCTGCGATGTCGACCTTTGACGTCGCATTCGCTCTGACGGTGTCGAGTTTCGTCGCCAATTCGGCGGCTCTGACTGCGGCCTTGGCCCTCCTTACTTCGGCACGCGCCTTTGCCTTGTCGGTCTTTGCGGCCGCGGCGACGCGCTCGGCATCACGAAGGTCAGCGTCCGCATCCTTCTTTAGCCATTCCTGCTTACGTAACGCCGCCTTCGCGGATGCAGCTTCACGCGCTGCTTTCGCTGCTGACCTTTTGGTCTCTTTAGCCATCTCTGCGGCCTCGGCGGCATCGCGATCAAGAGTCTCGGCTCGCGTTGGTGCAAGAGCGAGGGCTTCCGCCGACGGCTCCAATAGCGCAGGGTGAGAAAAGTCTACCGGCGTAACATCACTCGGCGCAATGATCACCCGCATCCCGATTTGCGTCTGGTCGAACAGCTTCTCGGCAAAACCGTATGGCATCCGTACGCAACCGTGGGACGCAGCATATCCCGGCAGAGGGCCACCGTGCAGCGCAATCCCATTCCACGTTAGGCGCTGCATATGAGGCATCGAGGCGTCGTCATAAAGTGTCGAGTGATGATCGATATCTTTCTCGATGATGGCGAAGATACCAGCTGGCGTTTCACGACCCTTGACGCCGGTCGATACCGGCGCGCTGAAGATCCAACCATCGGCATCGTAAAATGTGACACGTTGGGATTTAATCGAAACAATCGCCAAGATTGGCTCGCCTGCTTCCCGCTCCGCAGTCTCTTGGGGCGATTGCGTACGCTCTTTTGCGCCGACAGATGACGTCATCGCCGAGAGCGCGGCAATGGCTACAATCGCTACGACGGTGGAAAATCGCGAAGGCCGAACAAGTAGTTGAAACAT
>JAFECH010000245.1 GCA_018242255.1 Pseudomonadota bacterium
ACCGGATTGCCGAATTTGGTCGCTTCCATTTTGGAACGACAGATGCGCGAATGAGTGGCTGGATTTCGGGCCAACGGTGCTCAAATATGAAGCGGTCCGTCTTTCTCGTCCCAGAGGGACCGGCCACCGGTGCCGCGATGCGCCGTTGGACGGATTATGCGGCCGAAGGGCAAACCGGCATCATCTCGCCGGTGCCGAGACAAGGTCGTTCATTCAACGCCGGCGTGACAATAGCCTTTTGATCAGGAAGGGCGCGTGGCTGGCGCGCGGGTTGACGGTCCTCATCCGACCAGCGGCTCAAAGACGAGAGCTTGATGCAATGAGACGCCCGCCGTAACTCCGTCAGATGCCGCCCAGCTGGCATTGTGCGGCGCGCGTGCGATGTCGCCGGCAGCATAGACGCCTGGCACGCTGGTCAGCTTGGCGGCGTCGGTACGGATCAATGGACCGAGTGGACTGTCGTCGACGGCACAACCAAGTTCCTCCGCGATCGGGCTATTGAAGCGCGATCGAGGTGCGATATAGAGCGCGTCAATCGGTGCTTCTCGTCCATCCTCCAGACATAAGGATGAAAGGCCATCGCCCGTACCTTGCAGCGCGGTGACGCGTGCAGGTTCGATGGCGACCCCACGACGCGCCAGCTTGGCGCGTATTTCTCCCTCCGGGGAGGCGCCCCCATTGAGATAAAGCGTGGTCGGCCCCCAATCGGCAATCAGCAATGCCTGGTGCGTCGACATCGACATCGTCTGTAAGACGCCGAGACGGCCTCCGGCATATTCCAAACCATGACAATAGGGACAATGCAGGACGCTCTTGCCCCAACGTTCGCCCAATCCGGGCAACTCAGGCAGCTCATCCGAAATCCCGAACGCCAACACGAGCTTGCGGGCGCTCAGCGTCAGGCCGCCTTTGGTCATTACCTCAAAACCTTTCTCGCTGGGACGCGCGCCGGATGCTTCGTCGGTCACGATTTGCACCGTAGGATAGCGTTCAAGCTGCGCCCGAGCCATCGCAATCATCGATCGAGGGGCGATGCCGTCCTGTCCGAAAAAGCCGTGCGACGCATCGGCAAAACGATTGCGGGGCTGGCCCGTATCGATGACACACACTTGACGACGGGCGCGAGCGATTTGCATAGCCGCGGAAAGTCCCGCGAAGCTTCCGCCAATGACAATAGCATCATGTTGCATGCTTGATCTCTCTCTTACGGCCTCCGAAAAAGGGAGACACCCGAACGTATGAAATCCACTGAGTGCACAAGGCTTGACAGCACAAACGTAATGGATGTTATAACATACGACAACGAACATCTAGCAGGGACGGATCGGTGCCCAAATCTCTCTCATGATCAATTCGTAAAGCGCGAGATACGCGCCTCCGGAGACCATTCTCTTGGGGCGCAGGGCCTCTCCTCGTTTTTTCGGAGGCCCGCAACTCACCGTTCAGTCTTTCATCGTATCGCACAGGACAGCATCGTGAACACCTCGCCCTCTCCCGTCCGTAATCAGCGGACGTCGACGCGCCCGAGCCGAGAAAAGGCCGAAGCAGCTGTACGCACGCTCATCGAATGGGCGGGCGACGATCCTAATCGGGAAGGGCTTATCGGAACACCGGATCGGGTCGTCCGGGCCTACGAAGAATTCTACGCCGGCTACACCGAGACCCCCCAATCGGTCCTTGATCCGACCTTCGCGGAGACAAAAGGTTACGATGAAATCGTGATGCTTCGGGACATTCGCCTCGAATCCCATTGTGAGCACCACATGGTGCCGATCATCGGACGCGCCCACGTCGCCTATTTGCCGCAAGATCGCGTGGTTGGAATTTCGAAGCTCGCGCGCCTCGTCGAGATTTTTGCCAAACGTCTGCAAATTCAGGAAGTGCTGACGGCGGAGATTGCCGACACCATTGACGATGTCCTGAAGCCCAAAGGC
>JAFECH010000246.1 GCA_018242255.1 Pseudomonadota bacterium
AGGGACTGACTTGTAGTAACGGTCAGTTTCCCGAACCAGTTACCGCCTTTAAGGTGAAATTCGCAGCGGAACAGATTTCTTTTTACGTCAGCAGCAACGGCAACGATATTGGCCTTCCGGCTTTAGCCGAAGACACCGTCAAGAAGCTCGGCCGCATCGGCGCTTACACGCATGAACTTGGCCGGTACTGGTGTTATCGCCTGCTTAAGGAGCAGCCTCTCCTTCTCCGCGCCATGGCGCGGCGCTATCCGCACATCGTCATCGACGAGGCGCAGGATATAGGAAGCGTACATCAAGCTATCCTGGAACTGCTTATTAGTGCTGGCATCAGCGTCTCGCTCATTGGGGATGTAAATCAGTCAATTTACGAGTTCGCGGGAGCCGACGGCAGTTTTCTCCGTGATTATTCGTCGCGAGAAGGGGTTGAGACGTGTGTCATCTCTAAAAACCGGCGCTCTATTCCAAAGATCGTAGCCGTTGCCAGTTCTTTGTCCGGACGGGAAGATACCGCGGAGCGAATTCCTAAGCGCGAATCCCACGGCGCTTATTTTCTTGGATATGGCAAAGGGGAAGAAGCGAAGCTTATCGAGGCTTTCCAACTTGCGATCGCCAAGGAAGAACTCGATGTCTCCCGGTCGGCCGTTGTTTGCCGCGGCGCGCCGCTGGCGGAAAAGCTGGCGGGCAAGAAGACAGGCATCGGAAAGGGTGCGACTGCGCGGATGATCGTTGCATCGCTTCGCCGGGACCGGGATGGTGACTATGGCGCTGCATTTGAGGCGATGGCTGGCGCACTCGTTATGCTTCTCGATGATCCGCCGCAGAACTTCGTCTCGCAGATCATGGATTCTTCACGCCACTCCGGCATCGTCGAGTTACGAAGGCTGATCTGGCAATTCGTTCGAAACTCCGAAACCGGTTTGCCGAGTGCCGCTCTCAAGGGGGCCGCGGAGTGGCATCCCCTCGCACTCGCCCGCGTAAAAAATCTGGTGCAGATCGTTGAGAGAGATTTTGGGCTGAAGCCAGCCGACAAACTTGGAAACAAAATCACGAAAACCGGGCTTACTGATGAGCCTCTTTTGCCACCGTCCGATCTTGCGGAGGAAGGCAGCCCCAAGACTGTGATACGGATCGACACCGTCCATAAGGTCAAGGGCGAAAGCTTGGATGCCCTTCTCTACATTACCACCAATGCTCACGTGGAAGGACTGCTGGCCGGCACCGGAGAGGAAATAGGGCGGATCGGTTATGTCGCGGCGACCCGCGCCCAGGACTTATTTTGGCTTGGCGTTCCGGCAAAGAATCTCGATGACCTGAGGCCGAAGTTATTGGCTCACGGATTTCAGGAGGTCGGTAGGGGCTAGCGACTGTGAAGATCGGCGGAGACCGGGCCTCGATGACAGAGGCGCTGCATGGCGCGTTAGGCGAAAACGGGATTCAAATATTAATACCTTGCTTTACGTAAGCCACGGATTAGTCGTCGTTTCCTAATTCGCAATCGAAAACCAGGTTGTGGCTATTCACATACGACTTGCCAATGTTCCGTCGGCGGATTAAATTGACGTAATTTTTTTAAGTCATTTTCCAAAGGGGAGACCGCCTTGCAAAAGGATACGCCAATTCGCTTAAAAACGGACGATGGTATTACAATTGAGATACCGTTGCCCCACGATATGTCCGACGCCGAGAGGCTTGCATTTGCCAAATTCACTAGCGGCCGGCGTGGGATGGAGGGACTTTCGGCAGAAGAGCGCGAACTTTTGAAGAATCGCAAAGTGTTTCTTCATGGGGAGGACTTGCACACCGCTTTAATCTGCCGATTTGATTTGACTTGCTGGTCGATCAATTAAGCCCCGTGCGTGCGCATGGCGCAACGGATGATCTTGCAGCAGCCAGTTGGAGCTATCT
>JAFECH010000247.1 GCA_018242255.1 Pseudomonadota bacterium
CGAGGGCGCGAACCCGTCAACTTACGATTTCGTAAGTTATAATATCTTGTCGTTTTCCGTCAAGAAGAGGTGCTCGTTTCAATGCTGATGAAAGGCTCCGAAACACACATGGTCCATGCGAAACATCGCGCGCCCAAAATCGCGTATCTGCTCAGCGCCAGCCTCGCGCTTCTGGTTTTTCCTGGAACAGCGGATGCTCACATTATTCGAGGAGGCGCCGTCGGCTTTCAAAGTGGCTTCACGCATCCGCTGACGGGAGCCGATCACTTTCTAGCGATGTTCGCTGTCGGTCTTTGGGGGGCGCAGATGGGAGGGCGATCGGTCTGGACCCTTCCGGTGACCTTCCCTCTCATCATGGTGCTCGGTGGGATCATGGGAATTCTCGGCGTACCACTCTTTGGGATCGAAACGGGTATTGCCCTCTCGATTCTCGCACTCGGTATCGCTATCGCGCTGGCCTGGAAGCCGCCCGAGTGGGTTGCGTTGCTTCTCATCGCAGTCTTCGCCATATGCCACGGCTATGCTCATGGCTCCGAACTACCAAAAGCGGCGGATCCGGCGGATTTTGCGATCGGCTTTGTGATTGCCACAGGTCTCATCCATCTCTTTGGCATTGGCGTAGGCCTTGCTTTGCATAAGCCCTATCGCGGCCTTGTCGCCCGCGCCCTTGGCGCATTGATTGCTGTAGGCGGCGTCTACTTCCTATTCGCATGATAAACCGGTCATCATTCCCGTGGCTAGGTCCAGCACTCGCTGCGTTTGGCGCCGTTGCTCTGGCCGTTCTCGAGCAACAGACACCCGGATCGCGCACGCTTGTCTCCTGGTGGATCTTGGAGCGTGCCCTTTCGGCGGAGAATGCCTTGCCGCTCATCGGCTTTGGCGTCGCGATTGCGCTCTTAGGCAGCGGTAAGGCGACCATCGCAGCTTTGCTCTTTCTTCTCGGAACGGTGCTGGGATTTTATTGTCATCGCGCATTCGTTACGGTCATGGCGTTCGTACCAAATGCGGCGGATCATCTTTTCTTAGCCAGCCCGATTGCGTTAATTGCAGCTGGCCTGCTGTTGATTTCTCCAACCCCTGTCCGAGGTGTCTTCGCAGTTCCTGCCGCATTGATTATCGGCGCGATGCTCGCTCAGACGATCAGCTTGACGGACCCCACCATCAACGGCTGGACCGTCTCTCTGATTGGCGTCGCGCTTGGGCTATGGGTCATTGTGACGATCGCGCTTTGCATTCGCGCGTTCTATCGCCCCTGGTTCTTCGTCGCAGCACGGATTGTCGGAAGCTGGCTTCTAGCGATTGGTCTTTTGTATGGGAGCGCTGCATTTGTTGTGCGCACGCCGTTATCGCTCCCCGATACGAATCTGATGCCGCCCTCATCGGCCAGGGCACTTCCGGACGTCAATACGAACCCGTCGGGGCCGGAGCCGGAGCAGCTTCCCACTGAACCGTGAATGAAATGGCCTGCGGGGGGAAACTCCGCCGACAGGAGCGGACTCGGCAGAATTGGAGACACCCTCATGCGCTTGCGATCCCCTATCGCTATTCTCCTCCAAAGCTTCGGGCTTTCTCTTATCGCGGTAGTCTCGCTGATGGCACAAAGATCTTTCGCCGTTGAACAATCGACGGACATTCCAGCTTGGCTAAGCTTTCATGTCGGTGATGGCGAGGGGCAGATTTCGAAGGTGGTGTTGGAGAGAGCACGCGCGCTTTATCTCCAAAAGCGTCCCGACGTCGCGGTCAAAGACCCCTGTTATTTCGGCATGGATGCGACACGTCCCCATGATCTCGGCGAGGGAAAGCTGGGCCGTCGATTTTACGTCATTTGCGAAGCACGACGCTCGTATCGCGCGAGACCAGCAGGCCATGTGGGCGGCCGCAACTTGACAG
>JAFECH010000248.1 GCA_018242255.1 Pseudomonadota bacterium
CGGGACGTCCTTGAGGCTCACGGCGCCAAAGCTACGGGCGGGGGCCTTTCCGAGAAGGAGCAAGCCCTGACTAAGGCGCTGATGAAACTCAGAAGACGATAGGCCTCGCGCAGTGCTTGACATCGGCGGCCCGTCGTGCAATTAAAGTGCACGAACGATTGATGCGCCTGTTGGCGCGTGCTGATCAGCGACACAGGACGTGACACCCTCGGCTCTCGCGCCATCGAGCATAGCACATAGCTCATCAAGGGTGTGAACTTAAAGTGCTCTTTGGTCGGTCATCAATCGAGATATCAGGGCTGTCAGCCATCTCATTTCGGAGCGCGTCTGAGCGTTAAGCATGTCGGCAAAAGATACGATCAATTCTCGTGCTCTGAAAAAGCAGCTTCAGGCCGCGACCAAGAAGCGCCGCTCAAACAACCATGATGAGACGCGGATCGCCGCTGCCCTCCATAGCCACGGCCGCAATGATCTGCAGCCAGGGCTTGCCACTGTCATAAAGCCGATCAACGCACTTCACCCGTCACCGAACCGAACGCGAGAGACCACGCCGCAGCATCTCGAAAGTGCGATCCGATCCATCAAGAAGTTCGGCATGGTGCTGCCGATCCTGATCGACAAACAGTGCACCATCGTTGCGGGGCACGTCCTTTGGGAGGCCGCGATCCGGCTTGGCCTTGAGAAAATCGAATGCCGCGTGGTTGATCATCTCGACCCAATTGAATTGGAGGCACTCAGTCTCGCGCTCAACCGCATTGGCGAGATCGGCAAATACAACCTCGGTAAGCTGCGCGACCGGATGATCACAATCGAGTCGCACGGGATCGAGCTCATCTCAACCGGTTTCACCTTGCCTGAGATCGATCAGATCAAGCTCGAGCCGCTTCCGGTCGAATACAATGCGAAGGAAGATGAAGGCGCGGATGATACTGTCGTTGGTCCGACGAGCAGGGCCGGCGACCTATTCCGTCTTGGCCGCCATCAACTGCTCTGCGGTGATGCTCTTGATGAAGCATCATACAAGCGTGTGCTCGGCGGGAGCGCGGCGCACGCGGCCTTTTCCGATCCGCCCTACAACTGCAAGATCGAAGGTTTCGTCGGAGGTCTTGGCAAGTACAAGCACGAAGACTTCGTCATGTTTGCGGGGAAGGAGAGCGAGGCCGAGTTTCGGCAGTTCCTAAGAACGTATCTCAGTCTTTGTCGGGCATCATTGTTACCGGGCGCCGTCCTCTTCGCCTGCATGGACTGGCGTCAGATCGAACTCCTGCTCGATGGGGGGCGCGAAGCCGGCCTGGATCGCATCAATGTCGCCGTCTGGAACAAAGGGTCGGGTGGCATGGGCGGGCTCTACAGATCGTGCCACGAGCTTGTCGCCGTGTTCTGCAACGGGAAGTCGCCGGCCACAAATAATGTGGCGCTGGGCGTTTTCGGGCGAGATCGCACCAACGTCTGGACCTATCCGGGCGCCAACCGGCGGGGATCGTCGGCCGCCCAGGCACTCGCCGACCATCCAACCCCGAAGCCTGTGGAACTTGTCATTGATGCGATCCTCGACGTGACCAATGTCGGCGACGTGGTGCTCGACCCATTTTCGGGGTCGGGCACGACGATCATTGCCAGCGAGCGCTGTGATCGCGAGGCCCGCTGCATCGAACTCGACCGCAAGTATGTCGATCGTGCGATCCGGCGCTGGGAACGACTGACCGGCGATCGCGCCGTGCACGTCGAGACGGGTTTGACCTTCGCCGAACTCGTCGAACAGCGTGCTGACGAAGGGCAGGGCAGCCATGAGTGAGAAGGAAAAGTCTCCGAAGTCCTCGAAGTGGGGGAAAGGCAAGACCGATCCCGAGAGCTGGTGGAAGAAGGGCGGTCCATCACCGAACCCGAAAG
>JAFECH010000249.1 GCA_018242255.1 Pseudomonadota bacterium
CTTTGCTGAGCGCAATATCCCAATTATAGCTTTCATCCATAACGTATACGCATTTTTGCCACCCGACAGAAAAAAGACGCTGAAATATCTTGATGGCTACGTTTCCCAATATATAGCTGTTTCACCGAAGGTCAGAGACTATGCTGCCTTCAACATTGGACTGCCCCGAGAAAAAATCACCGTAATTCCCAATGGTCTTGTTATCGCAGAACACGAGAGACGCGAGAAGACCGCATTATGCATGAACAGAGAATCAATTGACCTCGCGCCGTCCGATTATGTCTTTGTCCATCCTGCATCCTACAACCTGCACAAAGGCCACTACGTCATCGCGCGCGCGATGCAAATACTCCTGCCCTCACGTCGAGACATAAAAGTCGTCTGCGTCGGCAACGAAGTCCACGCGCCTCATGCACAAGCATTTCGGCAATTTCTTGCTGATAATGGCCTAGCCGAAAACATAAAGCTTCCTGGCTACATTCCAGAAATTCAAGACGCGTTTAAAATTTCGGACGCTTGCCTCCTGCCGTCTTTCATTGAAGGCTGGAGCATTGCTATGAATGAAGCAATGTTTTACGGAAAGCCTCTCATTCTAACAGATACCGGTGGAGCTTCCGAAGTAATCCACAACAACGATATTGGCATACTTCTCCCCACCGAGTACCTCGATTTTAAAACACTCGATTCTCGACTCCTGGACAGCCTCGCCTACGAGCCTCGCGATTATCGGCTAGCTCCGCTTTTAGCGGAAGCAATGATAAGTTTTGCGAACAACCGAGAAAAATGGTTTGCGGCGGGCTTGCGGGGCCGCCAGAAAATCTATGAATCCTACGATTTTTCAAAAATAGTCCATCGCTACGAAGCAGCAATCGATGCGCTGATCAATAGCAATTGAGTTAGCCACAAATGAGATTCGTCAAAAACATGCGCGAAAGATATTTCCCGGCCATTGCGTTCTGGCTGGCGAATGGTTTTTTTATGAATTGGATGCCATATTCGATTAAACATGGCTTTTTGAGAAAGTTTTGCGGATTAAAAATCGGCGCAAAAAGCAGCATTTGCGCCCACTGCTTTATAACAGGATACAAAATTGAAATCGGGGAGAATACTGCAATAAACAGATTTACGTACCTGGACGGTCGGGTTTCGCTGAAAATTGGAAACAACGTCAACATTTCGCATTATGTTATCATACAAACTCTGACACATGATCCGCAAAATCCAAATTTTGTTTGCCTTGAGAAACCCGTTCGAATTGAAGACCATGTCTGGCTTGGTGCCCGAGCAATCATTTGCCCAGGCGTCACAATAGGCGAAGGTGCCGTTGTCGCCGCTGGCGCAGTGGTTACACGTGACGTCAGCCCCTACACTATCGTGGCTGGAAATCCTGCCCGCGCAATCAAAGAACGGAATCGAGATCTTCGATATCGAACTTCGTATTTCCCACTTTTCGATACGGACATTCAGTAGTTATGCCTTCGATCTCAGTCCTAATCCCTCTCTACAATCATGCGCGATACATCGGAGAGACGCTGCAAAGCGTCCTTAAGCAAACCTCCCCAGTCGACGAAATTATCGTGCTGGACGACGGCTCCAAGGATAATTCAGCGGCGGTGGCGCAAGCTGCCCTGCAAGGACACGCAAACGCTCGAGTGATAAGACAGACGAACAGAGGCGCTCATAATACGATCAACCGTCTGGTCGAGGAAAGCCGGGGCGACTATCTCGCCGTCTTAAATTCTGATGATGCGTTTATGCCGACGAAGATCGAGCGCTGCCGCAATCTTCTTAGTCGAACACCCAATGTCGAACTCCTCGCTGGAAAAGTGCGGCTCATGGATGATGAAAGTAGAG